>DATIZV010000292.1:0-14066 GCA_035516915.1 Usitatibacter sp.
GCCAGGTCCGGGCCGACGAAGGGCACGGCGGCGAACAGGTTCACGATGACCTGCGCGCCCCAGTACGACATCTGGCCCCAGGGAAGCAGGTAGCCGAAGAACGCCTCGGCCATCAGGGCGAGGTAGATCACCACGCCGAAGATCCAGAGCAGCTCGCGCGGGCGCCGGTAGGAGCCGTACATCAGCCCCCGCACCATGTGCAGGTACACGGTGATGAAGAAGAACGACGCGCCGGTGGAGTGGATGTAGCGGATCAGCCAGCCGCCCGGGACGTCGCGCATGATGTACTCGACCGAGGCGAAGGCCTCGTGCGCGTCGGGCTTGTAGCTCATCGTGAGGAAGATGCCCGAGACGATCTGGATCACGAGGACCAGGAGCGCGAGCGAGCCGAAGTAGTACCAGAAGTTGAAATTCTTCGGCGCGTAGTACTCGGAGAGGTGCTCCTTCCAGAGCGACATCAGCGGGAAGCGCTGGTCGACCCAGGTGAGGATGCCGTTGAACGGGCCGGCCCCGGTGACGGGGGTCTTCTCGGTCGCGGCCATCGGCCTATGCTCCTTTCGGGTCTTCGCCGACCACGACGACGGTATCGGTCTTGAAACGGTACGGCGGGATCACGAGGTTCTTCGGCGCGGGGGAGCCCTGGAAGACGCGCCCGGCGAGGTCGAAGCGCGAGCCGTGGCAGGGGCAGTAATATCCGCCCGGCCAGCTCGCCCCCATGCCGTCGGCGTTTCCCGGCTGCTCCTTGAGGTTGGGCGTGCAGCCCAGGTGCGTGCAGACCCCGACGCAAACGAAGTATTGCGGCTTCTCGGCGCGGTCGATGCCCTTGATGTACTTCGGCTGCTGCGGCACTTCGCAATTCGGGTCGGTGAGGAGCGGCGCGTTGCCCGCCAGCCGGTCGAGCATCTCCTCGGTACGGTGCAGGAGCCAGACCGGCTTCCCGCGCCACGCGATCGTCACCTGCTGCCCGGGCTCGATCTTCGAGAAGTCCCCCTGCACGGGCGCACCGGCGGCGAGCGCCCGCGCGCTCGGGAACCAGCTCGCCACGAAGGGCGCGGCGACGCCGACCCCGACGACCGCGCCGGCGGCGGAAGTGGCGACGATCAGGATGCGACGTCTCTTTTCATCGACGTGGTCGGTGACGATGGCAGTCATTGCGAAGGAGGAGGGGAAAAGGGCGCGACGGACGGCGAATTCATCATTTTAGCGGATTTGACCCGCATTCTTGAAGCCCGGCGGGCGTCCCGCGCATTGACGGCCACCCCTCGGGACCCTAGATTGCGGCTTTCGCGAGGGGGAAACGATGAGCTTCGCTTCGGAGTTCCGGGAATTCGCGGTCCGCGGCAGCGTCGTGGACCTGGCGGTCGGCGTGATCGTCGGCGGCGCGTTCGGCAAGATCGTCGATTCGCTCGTGAACGACATCGTGATGCCGGTCGCCGGCCGCTTCACGGGCGGCCTGGAGTTCAGCAACTACTTCATCGCGCTCGCCCGCATCCCCGAAGGCGTCCCGCACACGCTCGAGGCGGTGAAGAAGGCGGGCGTGCCGGTCGTCGCGTGGGGCAGCTTCGTGAACGTCTCGCTCAACTTCGTGATCCTCGCGTTCATCGTCTTCGTCATGGTGCGGGCCATCAACCGCCTGCGCCGCCAGGAGCCGCCCGCGCCGCCCGCGCCGCCCGAGCAGGTGGTGCTGCTGCGCGAGATCCGGGACGCACTGCGCTCGAAATAAGCCGCGGCCGGCGGCTACAATAGGAGGTTTTCCGCCCCCGAAGCTCGATCGCATGCGCAAGCTCTGGCTCGTCTTCGCCCAGGCCGTCACCGCGACGCTCGCCGTGATCTTCGTGGTGAGCCTGGTGAAGCCCGAGTGGATGTCGTGGCGCCACCAGGTGGTGGAGGTGCGCGAGAGCGCCGCCGGCGTGCGTGCGGCGCCGGTGCCCGTCGGCGGCATCCCGCCCGCCACGCTCTATTCGTTCAGCGAGGCGGCCCGCAAGGCGATCCCGTCGGTCGTGAACATCTCCGCGACCAAGCAGGTGCCGCGCCACAACCCGCTCCTCGACGATCCGGTGTTCCAGCGCTTCTTCGGCGATCGCGCGGACCTTCCGCCGGAAACGCAGCTCTCGCTGGGCTCGGGCGTGATCGTGAGCGGCGACGGCTACATCCTCACCAACGACCACGTGGTGGACGGGGTTTCCGACATCCAGGTGACGCTGCAGGACGGCCGCACGCTCGCGGCGAAGATCGTCGGCACCGACCCGGAGACCGACCTCGCGGTGGTGCGCGTGCCCGCCGGCGGCCTCACCCCGATCACCTTCGGCCATTCGGAGCAGGCGAAGATCGGGGACATCGTGCTCGCGATCGGCGATCCCTTCAGCGTCGGGCAGACCGTGACCATGGGCATCGTGAGCGCGGTGGGCCGCGAGATCACGACGAACCCGTTCGGGAGCTTCATCCAGACCGATGCCGCGATCAACCCCGGCAACTCCGGCGGCGCGCTGGTCGACGCGAACGGCAACCTCATCGGCATCAACACGCTGATCTTCTCGCGCTCCGGCGGCTACCAGGGCATCGGCTTCGCGATTCCCGTCGGCCTCGCCAAGCGCATCATGGAGCAGATCATCGAGACCGGGAGCGTCACGCGCGGCTGGTTCGGCATCGAGGTGACCGACATCACGTCGGAGCTCGCCGAATCCCTCGGCCTCAAGGTGTCGCACGGCGCGATCGTCGGCGCGATCGAGCGCGGCAGCCCTGCCGAGCAGGGCGGCATGAAGCTCGGCGACGTGATCGAGGAGGTGGACGGCAAGCCGGTCGCCGACACCAACGCGACGCTGAACGCGATCGCGGAGATGCCGCCCGGGAAATCGGTGCCGGTGAAGGTCTTGCGCCGGGGCCGCGAGCTGCGGCTCGACCTGATCGTGGGCAAGAGGAAGCCGCGACCGCAGGGCGACGAGAACTAGCCGCCCTCTTCCCCCGCGTGCTCGGCGAGCGCGCGTTCCTTGCGCCGCCGCGCCGCGATCTTGGCGAAGAGGATGCCCGCCTCGTAGAGCAGGCACATCGGCAGCGCGAGCGAGACCTGCGACACCACGTCCGGCGGCGTCACCACCGCGGCCACGACGAAGATGAGCACGATCACGTAGCCGCGCCACTCGCGCAGCTGCTCCACCGTCACGAGGCCGGTGAGCACCAGCACCACGACCACGACCGGCACTTCGAAGGCGAGGCCGAACGCGAGGAACATGCCGAGCACGAAGTTGAAGTACGCCTCGATGTCGGGCGCCACCGAGATGCTCTTGGGCGCGAAGTGCGCGATGAACGCGAACACGCGCCGGAACACGATGAAGTAGCAGAACGCCATGCCGAGGACGAAGAGGATGGTGCTGCTCACGACGAGCGGGAGCGCGAGCCGCTTCTCGTGCGCGTACAGCCCCGGCGCGACGAACGCCCACGCCTGGTAGAGGACGTAGGGCAACGCGACGAGCAGCGCCGCCATGAAGGCGATCTTCATCGGGATGAGGAACGGCGTGACCACGCCGGTCGCGATCATCTTCGAGCCCTGGGGCAGGCTGTGGATGAGCGGCATCGCGAGGAGGTCGTAGAGGTGCGAGCTGAAGTAGAGCATCGGGATCGCCGCGACGACGATCGCGAGCAGCGAGCGCACCAGGCGCTGGCGCAGCTCGATGAGATGCGAGAGGAAGGTTTCCTGGGCCTCGTCCGTCATGGGCGGGGCGCGGGCCTCAGGCGGGCTTGCCGGACCCGGAAGCGGGCGGCGGGCTCGCGGGCGGCTCCTCGATCGCGAGCTCCAGCTGCGGCGAGGGCGGCTCCGGCGGCGCGGGCGCGGCCGGCGCCGCGGCGGCCTTCGCGGCGCCCTGCAGCTCGCGGTCGATGGACGCGTGCACGTCGCGCATCCCGCGCTCGGCCTCGGCGGCCTGCGCCTCGATGTCGCTCTTCAAGGAGCGCGCCGCATCCTCGAACTCGCTCTTCACCTTGCCGAGGTCGGCCGCTTCCATCTCGCGGTTGATGTCCGCCTTCACCTGCGCGACGTAGCGCTGCAACCGCCCGAAAAGCACGCCCGCGGTGCGCGCGACCTTGGGCAGGCGCTCGGGACCGATCACGACCAGCGCGACGATCGCGATCACGAGCATCTCGGAGAAGCCGACGTCGAACATGGGAAGCGTGCGGGTCGATCTGAGGGCCGGCACAGGCGCCGTCCCGGGAAGCGGGCGGGCTCAGCCCTTCTGCTTTTCCTTGACCTCGCCCTCGATGGTCGTGCCCTGCGAGGTGAGCTCTGCGGAGGGTTTGGCGGGCGGCGACGCGTCCTCGCGCATTCCCTGCTTGAAGCCCTTCACGGCTCCGCCGAGGTCCTCGCCGATGTTGCGCAGCTTCTTCGTGCCGAAGATCAGCAGCACGATCACGAGCACGATCAACCAATGCCAGATGCTGAAGGAACCCATCGAAATCTCCTGGTGAGGCGGGCGGCCGGGCTCACGAGCCCTGGAGCGGCAGCATGCGGCCGAAGGGCTCCGGACCGCCGAGGATGTGGATATGCAAATGATACACGTCCTGACGGCCGATCCGGCCCGTGTTCACGATGGTTCGGAAGCCCTCCGGCGAGCCCTGCTCCCTCGCGAGGCGCCCCGCCATCGCGAACATGCGCCCGAGCACGCGCTCGTGCTCCGGCCCCACCGCGGCGAGCGAGTCCACGTGGTCCTTCGGGATGATCATGAAGTGCACCGGCGCCTGCGGCGCGATGTCGTGGAACGCGAGCACGTCGTCGTCCTCGTACACCTTGCGGCTCGGGATCTCGCCGCGCACGATCTTGCAGAACACGCAGTCCTTCACCGTCGTCATCGTCCTACCCCTTCGGTCGCGAATTCTTCTCCTCGATGCCGGAGCGGCCCTCGCGGCGCTCGAGCTCGGCGAGCACGTCGGAGACGGCGACGCCGTGCCAGCCCAGCATGACCAGGCAATGGAACCAGAGGTCGGCGGTCTCGTGCACGATCGCCTGCCGGTCGCCCTCCTTCGCGGCGAGCACCGTCTCCGTCGCTTCCTCGCCCACCTTCTTGAGGATCGCGTCGAGCCCCCTCGCGTTCAACGAGGCCACGTAGGAGCTCGACGGATCGGCGCCGCGCCGCGCCGCGATCGCGGCCTCGAGGCGCTCGAGGATCGTGGCGCGCTCAGCCATCGGACGTCGGCTCCTCGAGGACCGGATCGGTGACGCTCCAGCGCCTCTCGCCGCCCGTCGCCTCGAGCACCCGGAAGAAGCAGCGCCGGCGCCCGGTATGGCAGGCGACGCCGCCCGCGGACTGCACGCGCAGCAGCACCACGTCGGCGTCGCAATCGATGCGCACCTCGAGCACCTTCTGCACGTGTCCCGAAGTCTCGCCCTTGCGCCAAAGCGCTTTCCTCGAGCGCGACCAGTACGTCGCCTCGCCGCTTCGGACCGTGCGCGCGAGAGACTCGCGGTTCATCCACGCGACCATCAGCACCTCTCCGGACGCGGCGTCCTGCGCGACCGCGGGCACGAGGCCGTCCGCGTTCCACGTCACTTCGTCGAGCCAGGCTTCCGCGTTCACAGGCGCATCTCGATTCCGCGCGCGGCGAGGAACCGCTTCGCCTGCGGGATGGTGATTTCCCCGAAATGGAACACCGAGGCGGCGAGCACAGCGTCGGCGCGTCCCTGCTCGATGCCGAGCGCGAGGTGCTCGAGGGTTCCCACGCCGCCGCTCGCGATCACGGGCACCGGCACGGCGTCGGAGACGCTGCGGGTGAGCCCGAGGTCGAACCCGCTCTTCGTGCCGTCGCGATCCATGCTGGTGAGCAGGATCTCGCCGGCGCCGCGGGCCGCCATCTCGCGCGCCCATTCTACGGCATCGAGCCCGCGCGCCTTGCGCCCGCCGTGCGTGTACACCTCCCAGCGGCCCGGGCCTTGCGCGCGCGCGTCGATCGCGACCACGATCGCCTGCGAGCCGAAGCGCCGCGCCGCCTGCTCGACGAGCGCCGGGTTCTCCACCGCGGCGGTGTTGATGCTCACCTTGTCCGCGCCCGCGTTGAGGAGCTTGCGCACGTCCTCCACCGAGCGCACGCCGCCGCCCACCGTGAGCGGGATGAACACCTGGTCGGCGACGCGCTCGATCACGTCGACGATCGTGTCGCGCGCGTCGCTCGAGGCGGTGATGTCGAGGAAGGCGAGCTCGTCGGCGCCCGCCTCGTCGTAGCGGCGCGCGACCTCCACCGGGTCGCCCGCGTCGCGCAGCTGCACGAAGTTCACGCCCTTCACGACGCGCCCGGCGTGCACGTCGAGGCAGGGGATGATCCGCTTGGCGAGGCCCATGGCGCGGGCCCGTCAGGCTTCGCCCGACGCCACCTTCAGCGCTTGGGCGAAATCGAGCCGGCCCTCGTAGATGGCGCGCCCCGCGATGCAGCCGGTAATGCCTTCCGGCTCCACCGTGCAGAGCCTGCGGATGTCGTCCAGGTGGTTGAGCCCTCCGCTCGCGATGACGGGCACGGAGAGCGCCTGGGCGAGCCGCACGGTCGCCTCGATGTTCACGCCGGTCATCATGCCGTCGCGGCCGATGTCGGTGTAGATCACCGCCTCCACGCCGTAGTCCTGGAAGCGCTTCGCGAGGTCGATCACGTCGTGCTTGGTGAGCTTGGACCAGCCGTCGGTCGCGACCTTTCCGTCCTTCGCGTCCAATCCCACCATGATGTGCCCGGGAAACGCGTCGCACGCCTCGTGCAGGAAGCCGGGGTTCTTCACCGCGGCGGTGCCGATGATCACGTAGGACACGCCGTCGTCGAGATAGCGCTCGATCGTGTCGAGGTCGCGGATGCCGCCGCCCAGCTGGATGGGCACGTCGGAATCCACCGCCGCGACGATCGCCTTCACGGCCGCTTCGTTCACCGGCCTGCCGGCGACGGCGCCGTTGAGGTCCACGACGTGCAGGCGCCGGGCGCCCCGCGATGCCCATTGCGACGCGGTCCGGGCGGGATCGCCGGAGAACACCGTGGCCTTGTCCATGCGGCCCTGCTCGAGCCGCACGCACTGGCCGTCCTTCAGGTCGATCGCGGGGATGATCAGCATGGATGCGGGGAGCCGAACCTCAGGGATTCCAGGTGGCGAAGTTGCTGAGTAGCGTGAGCCCCGCTGCGCTGCTCTTCTCGGGATGGAACTGCGTCGCAAAAATATTATCGCGCGCGATGGCCGAGGTAAAGGCGTCGGGGTAACGGGTGATCGCGGCCGTGAGCGAGGGCAGCGACGGCTCGCAGTAGTAGCTGTGCACGAAGTAGAAGCGCGCGCCGTCCCCGATGCCGCGCCAGAGCGCGTGCGGCTGCGCCTGCCACACCTCGTTCCATCCCATGTGCGGCACCTTGTAGCCGGCGGCGCGGCGCTCCGGCGTGTTCTCGAAGCCGAGCACGCGCCCGGGAAGGAGCGAGAGGCCCGGGGTGTCGCCCTCGGCGCTCCACTCGAAGAGCATCTGCTGGCCGATGCACAGCCCGAGGAACGGCTTTTCGCGCGCCGCCTCCCGCACCGCCTCGCCGAGGCCGCTCTCGTTCAGCGAGCGCATGCAGTCGGGCATCGCGCCCTGGCCGGGGAAGACCACGCGCTCGGCGCGGCGGACCGCCTCCGGATCGGCGGTGATCGCCACGTTCGCCCCGGGCGCGACGTGGACCAGCGCCTTCTGCACGGAGCGGAGGTTGCCCATGCCGTAATCGACGATCGAGATGCGCTGTGCCATGGAAAGGCGCGGGTTCGCGCGAGGGCCGCTAGAGGGTTCCCTTCGTGGAGGGGATCGAGCCGGCGGCGCGCGGATCGGCCTCCACCGCCATGCGCACGGCACGAGCGAACGCCTTGAACACCGTCTCGCATTGGTGGTGCGCGTTGTCGCCGCGCAGGTTGTCGAGGTGCACCGTTGCGAGCGCGTGGTTCGCGAAACCCTGAAAGAACTCGTGCGTGAGGTCGACGTCGAACTCGCCCACGCGGGCGCGCCGGAAATCGACGTGGAACTCGAGCCCCGGGCGCCCCGAGAAATCCACCACCGCGCGGGAGAGCGCCTCGTCGAGCGGCACGTAGGCGTGGCCGTAGCGGCGGATGCCCTTCTTGTCGCCGAGCGCCTTCGCCATCGCCATGCCGAGCGTGATGCCGATATCCTCGACCGTGTGGTGCGCGTCGATCTCCAGGTCGCCCTTCGCCTCCACCTCGAGGTCGATCGCGCCGTGGCGCGCGACCTGGTCGAGCATGTGATCGAGGAACGGGATCCCCGAGGCGAGCTTCGCCTTGCCCGTGCCGTCCAGGTCGAGGGCGACGTGGACGCGGGTCTCCTTGGTGTCGCGTTGGATTTCCGCCTTGCGCATGGGAGTTCAGGCGATGGCCGGGACGAGGGCTTCGAGGAGGCGATCGTTCTCGTCGGGCGTACCGACCGTGAGCCTCAGGCAGTGCTCGAGCAGCGGATGCGAGCCGTGGAAGTTGCGGACCAATATACCACGCCGCTCGAGCGCACCGAACGCGCGCGGCGCATCGGGGACCCGCACCAGCACGAAGTTCGCGGCGCTCGGGAAGCGCTCCAGGGCCGGGATTGCATCGAGCGCCGTCTCGAGCCGCGTGCGCTCGGCCACGATGGCGCGCGTCTGCGCCTCGAGGACGTCGAGATGGTCGAGCAGCAGCTCCGCCGCCGCCATGGAGAGCGCGTTGACGTTGTAGGGAAGCCGCAGCTTCTCGAGCTCGCCGAGCCAGTCGCGCGGCCCGATCGCCAGCCCGAGGCGCAATCCCGCGAGGCCCAGCTTCGAGACGGTGCGCACGAGGAGCAGGTTGGGATGGCGCCCGACCTCGCCGAGGAGCGTCGCGCCGCCCGAAAACGCGTAGTACGCCTCGTCGACCACGACCAGCCCGGGCGATGCCGCGATCACGCGCAGGATCGCTTCGCGCGGGAAGAGGTTGCCGGTCGGATTGTTGGGATAGGCGATCCAGGTGAGCGCGGGCCGCTCGCGCTCGATCGCGGCGAGCAGGGCCGCCTCGTCGAGCGAGAAGTCGCGCGCGAGCGGCACGCCCACGTAGCGCAGGCCGCAGGCGATGGCGCTCAGGCGGTACATCGCGAACGAGGGCTCGGGGGCGAGGGCGACGGCGCCGGGCCTCGCGAGCGCCATGGCGATCACCTGCAGCACCTCGTCGGAGCCGTTGCCGAGCAGCAGGTCGAGGTGCTCGGGCACGCGCATCGCCGCGCGGAGCCTCGCCTTGAGGCCGGGTGCGGTGGGATCGGGATAGCGGTTCACCGCCACTCGCGCGAGGCGCTCGCCCATCTGCGCCGCGAGCCCGGGCGGAAGCGGATGCGGATTCTCCATCGCGTCGAGCTTCACCATGCCCTTCGCGGGCGCGACGTGATAGGCCGACAGCGCGCGGATCTCGGGACGGACCAGCGAATCGGGACCCTTAGGCACCGAAGTGCGGCCCCAACGCCGCGCGCCATCGCGAGCTCATGTGCCCTTCCCGCCCGAATCGCTCGCGGGGCCCAGGCGCCATTCGGCGCTGCGCGCATGGGCCTCCAGGCCCTCGGCGCGGGCGAGGGTCGCGGCGATCGCTCCCAGGCGGCGCGCGCCGGGCTGCGACACCGCGATGAGGCTCGAGCGCTTCTGGAAATCGTAGACGCCGAGCGCCGACGAGAAGCGCGCCGTGCGCGACGTGGGCAACACGTGGTTCGGCCCCGCGCAATAGTCGCCGAGCGCCTCGGACGCGTAATGCCCGAGGAAGATCGCGCCCGCGTGGCGGATGCGGGGAAGAAGCGCCTCGGGATCGGCGACGGCGAGCTCGAGATGCTCGGGGGCGATCCGGTTGGCGAGGGCGCATGCCTCGTCGAGGTCGCGCACGCGGATCAGCGCGCCGCGCGCCTCCATCGACGCGGCGATGATCGGCAGCCGCGGCATCTGCGGCGCCTGGCGCTGCATCGATGCCGCGACGCGCTCGAGGAGCGCCGCGTCGGGCGTGAGCAGGATCGCCTGGGCGATCTCGTCGTGCTCGGCCTGCGAGAAAAGGTCCATCGCGACCCAGTCGGGGTGCGCCGACGAATCGGCGATCACCAGCACCTCGGAAGGCCCCGCCACCATGTCGATGCCGACCCGCCCGAAGACGCGGC
Organism: Usitatibacter sp.; assembly: GCA_035516915.1. Taxonomy (GTDB): domain Bacteria; phylum Pseudomonadota; class Gammaproteobacteria; order Burkholderiales; family Usitatibacteraceae; genus Usitatibacter. The sequence continues at coordinate 10,116 of DATIZV010000292.1, forward strand.
GCTTCGCGGCCGCGACGTACGCGTTGCCGGGACCCACGATCTTGTCCACCGCGGGCACCGTCGCCGTGCCGTAGGCGAGCGCGCCGATCGCCTGCGCGCCGCCCACGCGCAGGATCCGGTCCACGCCGGCGAGCGCCGCGGCGGCGATCACCGGCGCGTTGAGCGCGCCCTGCGGCGTCGGCGTGACCATCACGAGCTCCGGGACGCCCGCGACCTTGGCCGCGACCGCGCTCATCAGCACCGACGATGGATACGCGGCCTTCCCGCCCGGCACGTAGAGACCCACGCGATCGAGCGGCGTCACCTGCTGGCCGAGGACCGTGCCGTCGGCCTCCTCCACGCGCCACGAGGCGAGCGCCTGGCGCTCGTGGTAGCGGCGGATGCGCGCCGCCGCCTCCTGCAGCGCCTCGCGCTCCGCGCCCGCGAGGGACTGCAGCGCGCGGCGCGCCTCGGCGAGCGGCACCTCGAGCTCGGCGATCGAGGCCGGGCTCCAGCGGTCGAAGCGCGCGGTGTATTCGAGGAGCGCGCCGTCGCCCCTCTCGCGCACGTCCTCGAGGATCGCCGCGGTCGCGCGCTCCACGCCTTCGTCCTGCGCGCCCTCGAAGGCGAGCAGCCGCTCAAGCTCCTCCTCGAAGCCCGGCGCGGCGGTCGAAAGGCGGCGCGGCTCAACCATGCTTCGCCCCGCTCGCCTTCGCGAGCGACTCGACGATCGGCGCGATCGCCTCGCGCTTGAGCTTGAGGGAGGCCGGATTCACGATCAGCCGGCTCGAGACGGCGAGGATGTCCTCCACCGCCCGCAGGCGGTTCGCCTTCAGGGTATTGCCGGTATCGACGAGGTCCACGATCGCATCGGCGAGCCCGACGAGCGGCGCGAGCTCCATGGAGCCGTAGAGCTTGATGAGGTCGACGTGCACTCCCTTCGCCGCGAAATGCTCGCGCGCCGTGGAGATGTACTTCGTGGCGACGCGCAGCCGCGCGCCCTGCTTCACCGCGCCGGCATAGTCGAAGCCTTCCGGGACCGCGACCACCATGCGGCACTTCGCGATGCCGAGGTCGATCGGCTGGTAGAGGCCCTGCCCGCCGTGCTCGGCGAGAAGGTCGCGCCCCGCCACGCCCAGGTCCGCGGCGCCGTACTGGACGTAGGTGGGCACGTCGGCCGCACGCACGAGGATGAGCCGCAGGCCCGGACGGTTCGTGCCGAGGATCAGCTTGCGCGAGGCGTCGGGGTCCTCCGAGGGCCGGATTCCGGCGGCGGCGAGGAGCGGCAGCGTCTCCTCGAAGATGCGGCCCTTGGCGAGCGCGAGCGTGGTCTGGGTCATGGGCGTCTTCAGGATACCCGCGCGATGCGCGCACCGAGCTCGGCGAGGCGCGCCTCGATGCGCTCGTAGCCGCGATCGAGATGGTAGATGCGGTCGATCACCGTGCCGCCCTCGGCGACGAGGCCGGCGATCACGAGGCTCGCCGAGGCGCGCAGGTCGGTCGCCATCACCATCGCCCCGGTGAGCTTCTCGACGCCCTGCACGAGGGCCGTGTTGCCCTCGATGCGGATGTGGGCGCCGAGGCGGCGCAGCTCCGGCACGTGCTGCAGGCGGTTGTCGAAGATGGTCTCGGTGACCGAAGCGGTGCCGTCGGCGACGCTGTTGAGCGCCAGGAACTGCGCCTGCATGTCGGTCGGGAAGCCGGGATAAGGCGCGGTGCGCAGCGATACGGCCTTCGGCCGTTGCGACATCCGCAGGCGGATGCGGTCGCCGTCCACGTCGAGGCGCGCGCCCGCTTCACGCAGCTTCCCGACCACCGCGTCGAGGCTCGAGACGGGCGCGCCGGTGAGGGTCACGTCGCCGCGCGTGGCGGCGGCGGCGGCGAGGAGCGTGCCCGCCTCGATGCGATCGGCCATCACCGCATGCTCCACCGCGCCGAGCCGCTGCACGCCCTCGATCGCGATGATGTCGCTGCCGGCGCCACGAATGCGCGCTCCCATCGCAGCGAGGCAGCGCGCAAGGTCCGCCACCTCCGGCTCGCGCGCCGCGTTCTCGAGGACCGTCTCGCCCTCGGCGAGGCACGCCGCCATCATGAGGTTCTCCGTGCCGGTCACGGTGACGGTGTCGAAGACGATGCGCGTTCCCCGGAGCCGTCGCGCGGTGGCGTGGATGTAGCCTTCCTCGATGGCGATTTCCGCGCCCATCGCGGCGAGGCCCTTGATGTGCAGGTCGACCGGCCGCTCGCCGATCTGGCACCCGCCGGGCAGCGAAACGCGCGCCTCGCCGAAGCGGGCGGTGAGCGGGCCCAGCGCGAGGATGGATGCGCGCATGGTCTTCACCAGATCGTAGGGCGCGAAAGGCCGCGAGACCTCGCGCGCGTCGAGATCCACGCTGCGCGGCCCGCGCGAGGCCTTCACGCCCATGCGCTGCAGGAGCGCGAGCATCGTGCCGACGTCGTTCAGCTCGGGCAGGTTGGCGACGCGCACCGGCTCGGCCGTGAGGAGCGCCGCCGCGAGGATCGGCAGCGCCGCGTTTTTCGCGCCGGCGACGCGGATCTCGCCCGAGAGCGGCACGCCGCCGTGGATGGAGAGTTTCTGCATGGATTTCGGGGCCCGGCTGGCGCCCGGCAAGTTCAGCGCGACGCCCACTCTTCCGGTGAAAGGGTCCGCATCGACAACGCGTGGATCTCCTCGCGCATTCGCTCGCCGAGCGCCGCGTACACGAGCTGGTGGCGCCGCACGCGGTTGAGGCCCGCGAATTCCGGGCTCACGACCAGCGCCTCGAAATGGGCGCCGTCCCCGCGCACCTCGAGGTGCGTGCAGGCGAGACCCGCGCGGATCGAGTCTTCGATGGATCGGGATTCGACCATGGCCGTGCCGGTACCGGACGTTCCGGCCCGGTGCGAGGAGGTAGAGGGTCAAGCATGATAGGGCAGCCGAGGCGCCCGTCGCAAACCCGGGGCTCGCGCGGCGCGACGTGCGCCGCGCGCTTTCGCGACGCTCGGCGTGCTCACGCCGCGTCGCCGTTCGCGCCGGAGCGGATCAGGTCGGCGACGCCGTAGAGCTGGGCGAGCGCGAGGAGGTTCTCGGGAAGGTGCTCGAACTCGAGCGCGATGCGGCGCTCGATCGCGCGCCGGCGCCAGTCGAGCAGCAGCGCGACGGCGGAGGAATCGACTCCGGTCACGCCGGAGAAATCGATCGTGAGCCGCTGCGGAAGGTCCGCCTGGCCGACGTACTTTTCCGCCTCGGCGATGACGGCGGGAAGCGTCTCGAAGTCGAGCGCTCCGGTGAGGCGCAGCACTTCGCCGCTCGCGGTGGCGCTCACTTCGCGGCAGCCGTGGCCGGCTGCGAGGAGGCGTTGTGCTCCTCGAGCGTCTTCACCAGCCCGTCGATTCCCGAGCGCTGGATCTGGTCGTTGAAGGAGCTGCGGTAGGTGGTGACGAGCGAGGCGCCGTCGATCACGACGTCGTACACCTTCCACCCGTCCGGCTTCTTCTCCATGCGGTAGTCGATCGGGATCTGCGGGCCGCCCTCCTGGATCACGGCGGTCCGCACCACCACGTCCTCGTCGCCCGGCGCGGCCGCGAGCGGCTTCACCTCGATCTTCTGGTTCCGATACTGCGAGAGCGACGTGGAGTAGGTGCGCACGAGGAGCGTGCGGAACTCCTTGGTGAGCGCCTCGCGCTGTGCGGGCGTGGCCTGCGACCAGTTGCGTCCGACGGCGAGCCGCGTCATGCGCGTGAAGTCGAAATGGGGAAGCACCTTCTGCTCGGCGAGCTGCACCACCTTCGCCGAGCTGCCGTTCTGGAGGTCCTTGTCGCTCTTGACGATCGCGATGATCTCGTCGGCGATGCGCTTGACCATCGCGTCGGGAGCCTCCTGGGCCTGGGCGGACGCGCCGAGCGGCAGCAGGGCGGCGAGGAGCGGGATGAGGAAGCGAAGCATGGCTTTGCCTGTCGGGTGGGTGTCGAAGC
>DATIZV010000293.1:0-2410 GCA_035516915.1 Usitatibacter sp.
GGTGTCGTTGCCGCGCACCGACGTGTCGTGCGTGTTGGCCGAGCCCACCGTGATCACCGAAGGCTCGTCGCCGGGCGAGGAGATCGTGCCGTATTCGGGGTTGCCGATCGCGCCGACGCCGTAGTTGCCCGCCGCCACGACCACGGTGATGCCCGCGGCCACGGCGTTGCGAACGGCGATGCACAGCGGGTCGGTGAGGTACGAGTCCGTGGACGTCGTGCCCAGGCTCACGTTCATCACCTTGATGTTGTAGGTGGAGGCGTTGTTCACCACCCAGTCGATTCCCGCGAGCGTCGTGGCGATGGTGCCCAGGCCGTTGTTGTCGAGCACGCGCACGTCCACGAGGGACGCGCCGGGCGCGACGCCGGTCGAATCCGTCGAGGCGTCGCCCACCGTGCGGCCGGCCGCGACCGACGCCACGAGCGTGCCGTGGCCATAGGGATCCTGGAAGGTGTAGCCGCTGCTGTTCACCGGGCTGTCCGGCGTGGCGTTGGGCGCGGTGAAATCCACCGAGACCTTCACGCGCGAGCTGCCGTCGTTGCCGATGAACGCGCCGTGCGTGGTCATGATCCCGGAGTCGACGACCGCGATGGTGACGCCGGAACCGTCGAGCGCGGCGCCTTGCGCGGCCAGCGTGCGGACGTCGTCCGCGCCGGTGAGCATCTCGAGCGAGCTGTTGGCCTGCATGACCGTGCGGTTGGGCACGATACGCCAGACGTCCGCGCGCTGCGCGAGCTTCGTGATCAACGCTTGCGGAAGGCGCGCGGAAAGGCCCGGCACCGAGCGGAAATTGCGGCCGTACACGCCGCCGCCCGCGGTAAGCGCGAGGCGAAGACCGTTCAGCCTGGTGTCGGCGCCCGCGTTGGCGAGGATGAGGACGTCCATCAGGTTGCCCTTGGACGAGCGCGTGAGCCACTTCTGGTTGCTGTTGAACCTGCCGGCCATCGCCTGCGCGAGGTCGGCGGAAATCTTGTTGTTGCCGTCGTCGGCGCGATTGCCGCCGCGGCCTGCCCTGCCGAGGATCTGCGAGATGCGCGAGGAGTTCTGCGCCGCGAGGTTCTGCAATGCGCTGCCGAGGTTGCTCCCGGATGCGCCGTTGCCGAGGCCGTTGCTGGCCGTGCTCTGTGCGAAGGAAGGGCTGCCCGCGAACGCGAGCGCGATCGCGAGGATCGCCGCGCCGAGCCGTCCGAGGGTGTTGCCCATCACGTCACGCCGTTTCGAGTTCGTTCCGTAGAGCATTGCTGCCTCCGTGCGCTGTGAACTGCTGCACACTGCGTCCCGACTTTATTCCGCACCCCCGGAAGTCCCTGTGACATTTCGCACAGCCGGCGGCCCCGCGGTCTTACAGGCGTAAGCGTCCCGGTTACACGTGTAAGAGAGGCGCGCCCGGCTCATGCGGTGAGCCTGCGGGCGGCTATCATTCGGCGATGCTTCCCGAACGCCCCCGCCTGGAAAAAACCGAATTGCTTGCGCGACTTAGGCAGGGCCGGGAGGCCGGCATCACGGTCCTCACGCCGAACCTGCGCCTCGCCCGGGGCCTCGCCCGCGATTTCGATCGGGAGCAGGCCGCGGCGGGCCTCCTCGCCTGGGAATCGGCCGACATCCTGCCCTTCGGCGCCCTGGTCCAGCGGCTTTGGGAGGACGCGGTCTACTCGAGCGAAGGATCCGCCGTTCCCCTGCTGCTCACGCCCGCCCAGGAGCAGGCGTCGTGGGAAGAATGCCTGCGGCAGGCGGGCGCGGAGCAGCAGCTTGTCGCGCTGGCGCCGGCCGCCGCGCAATGCCGCGATGCGTGGAAGCTCGCCCACGAGTGGCGCCTCGCGGAGCGGCTCGCGCAAGCGCAGAGCGTGGACACGCGCGCATTCGTCGATTGGTCGTCGCGATACGAGCGCGCGACGCGCGAGCGATCGCAGACCGACGCCGCGCGCCTTCCGGACGCGATCGCGCCGCTGCTCGCGAAATCCGCGTTGGCCTTGCCGCGCGCGATCGCGCTCTTCGGGTTCGACCAGGTCACGCCGCAGGCCACCGATTTCCTCGATGCGCTCGCGGCCCGCGGGTGCGAGGTGCTCGAGGTTGCCGTCCCCTCGCGCGAGCGCCGTTCGTGCCGGGTCGAGCTCACGGAAGCGAAGGACGAGATCGAGGCGGCGGCGCGCTGGGCGCGCGCGCGGCTCGAAGCCGATCCGGCAGCCCGCATCGGCGTCGTGGTGCCCGATCTCGCGCAAACGCGCTCGCGCGTGCGGCGCATCTTCTCGCGCATCATGCGTCCCGGTCACCTCCTCGCCGAGCCCGGCGCGTTTCCCTTCGACATCTCGCTGGGCGCGCCGCTCACGGATTTCCCGATCGTGGCCGACGCGCTGCTCGTCCTCGAGCTTGCCGCGGGCGGCGCCGCCTTCGAGCACGCGAGCCGCGTGGT
>DATIZV010000294.1:0-11059 GCA_035516915.1 Usitatibacter sp.
CGCGGGAGACGATCCGGGGCGCGGCGCTTCGGGCGCCTTCGGCGCGGCCGCGGGCGGTGAAGACGGCGGTGCCGAGGGCGCAGCGGCCTGGGCCGGGCCCTGCGTCGCTTCCTTCTCGCCGGGGAGGATCTGGTAGAACTCGAAGCGCGGACGATCGCCCTTGCCGGGCGCGGCCGGTCCCTGCGCGGGCGCCGCGGCGGGCGCCTTCGCCTCGTCGGCCGGAGGCTCGGGGACCGTGCCGATGCGCGGCAGCGGCCCCACCGGGCGATTCTTCTGCACGAAGGGATTGGAGAGGCGGTTGAGCCAGAGCGCGACCGCGAGCGAGATCACGATGCCGAGCAGGAGGCCGATGATCACGCCGAGCAGCAACGGATGGCTGGGCCGGCTCGAGCCGCGCGAGGCCGGCGCGTCCTTGTAGTCCTTGGGCATCACATTCTTTCGGGGGCGCTCACGCCGAGGACGGCGAGGCCGTTGGCGAGCACCTGTCGCGTGGCGGCGACCAGCGCGAGCCGCGCGTGCTTCAACGCCTCGTCCTCGACGAGAAAGCGCTCGGCATTGTAGTAGGTATGCAGGCGAGCCGCCACGTCGTCGTGCAGGTAGTGCGTGACGAGGTGCGGCGAATGCTCCTCGGTGGCGCGCGCGAGGATCTCCGGAAACTCGGCGAGCTTCCCGGCGAGCGCGACCTCGTGCGGCGTGCCGAGCGCCGAAAGGTCCGCCGCGGCGAGCGCGCCGGTGTCGCCGCCCCACTCGCGCAGCACGCTGCAGATGCGGGCGTGGGCGTACTGCACGTAGTACACGGGATTGTCCTCGGACTGGCTCTTCGCGAGGTCGATGTCGAAGACCAGGTGCGAATCCACGCGCCGCATGAGGAAAAAGTAGCGCACGGCGTCGCGGCCCACCTCGTCGACGAGGTCGCGAACCGTGACGTAGGATCCGGCGCGCTTGGAAATCTTCATCTCCTCGCCGCCGCGCATGACCGTCACCATCTGGTGCAGCACGTAGTCCGGATAGGTCCTGGGGATCCCGAGGCCGAGCGCCTGCAGGCCGGCGCGCACGCGTGTGACGGTGGAGTGGTGATCGGCGCCCTGCACGTTCACCGCGCGCTCGAAGCCGCGACGGTACTTGTCGAGGTGGTACGCGACGTCCGGCACGAAGTACGTGAAGGTGCCGTCGGACTTGCGCATCACGCGGTCCTTGTCGTCGCCGAAATCGGTGGTGCGAAGCCAGAGCGCGCCTTCGGATTCGTAGCAATGGCCGCCGTCGCGCAGCATCGCCACCGCTTCGAGCACCTTGCCGTCCGCGTACAGCGAGCTCTCCAGGAAGTAGGAGTCGAACTTCACGCCGAACGCGCGAAGGTCGACGTCCTGCTCGCGCCGCAGGTACGCGACCGCGAAGGCGCGGATCTGGTCGAGGTTCTCGCCCCCCGCGTCGCCGAAATGCTCCGAGACGTAGTCGCGGGCGATGTCCTTGATGTAGTCGCCCATGTAGCCGTCCTTCGGCATCTCCACGTCGTCGCCGCGCGCCTGCCGGATGCGTGCCTGCACCGACAGGGCGAGGTTCGCGATCTGGCTGCCCGCGTCGTTGTAGTAGAACTCGCGCGTGACGCGCCAGCCCTGCCATTCGAGCAGCGTCGAGATGGAGTCGCCGAGCGCGGCCTGGCGCCCGTGCCCCACGTGCAGCGGACCGGTGGGGTTCGCCGAGACGAACTCGACGAGCACGCGCCGCCCCGCGCCTGCGCCCCCGTGTCCGAAGGCCGGGCCGCCGCGCAGGGCTGCGGCCACCACGGCGAAGCGCGAATCGCGCGAAAGCGTGAAGTTGATGAAGCCGGGGCCGGCGATGTCGGCGCGCGCGATCTCCGCGTGCGTGGCGAGCGCGGCGACGATGGCCTCGGCCGCTTCGCGCGGCTTGCGGCCCACCTGCTTCGCGATCTGCAGCGCGACGTTGGTCGCGAAGTCGCCGTGCTCGGCCTTCTTCGGGCGCTCGAGCTCGACCGCGGCGCCTTCGACGCCGGGAAACGCGGCGAGGACGGCGGCGCGCACCGCTTCGGCGAGGCGGGTTTTCGAATCGGGGGAAGACACGGGAACCGGAGAATCCAAACCGCTCATTATACGGGCGGCCGCCGCCTAGACCTCCTGCGGATCCACGTCGAGGGACCAGCGCACGCTGCGCCTGCCGCGGCGCGCGAGCCCCGCGCGCCACTCGCGAAGGAAGGGCTGCAGCGCGCCGCGATGGGCCGCGCGCACGAGGAGCTGCCAGCGCTCGAAGCCCGCCTTGCGCTCGAGGGGCGCGGCGACCGGATCGAACACTTCCACCGGACCCCCGATCGAGCGGGCGGCGCGAGCCGCTTCGCGCAGGAACGATCGCGGCTCCCCGGCCTTCTTCGACTCGGCGCGCAGCAGCGCGAGATGCGAGTACGGCGGGAAGCCCGCGAGTCGCCGCTCTTCCAGGGCCGCGTCCGCGAAGGCCTCGTAGTCGTGCCGGGCCACCGCGGCATAGAGCGGGTGCGCGGGGAAGTCGGTCTGGATGATCACCTCGCCGGGCGCATCCGCGCGCCCCGCGCGCCCCGCGACCTGGACCAGCTGGGCGAAGAGGCGCTCGGACGCGCGGAAGTCGGCGCTGAAGAGCGCGCTGTCGCTGTCGAGCACGCCGACGAGGGTGAGGCGCGGGTAGTCGTGGCCCTTGGCGAGCATCTGGGTGCCGACCAGCACGTCCACGTCGCCCGCGCCGAAGCGCTCCAGCACGCTCGCGAGCGCGCCCTTTCGCACGGTCGCGTCGCGGTCGACGCGTTCGACGCGAGCACCGGGAAGCGCGGCATGCAACGCGTCCTCCACGCGCTGCGTTCCCTGCCCCACGGGTGCGAGCTCGGCGGCTCCGCAGGAGGGGCAGCGTTCCGGCGGCCGTTCGCGATGCCCGCAGTGATGGCAGCGCAGCTCGCGTGCCTTGAGGTGCAGCACCAGGTTCGCGCTGCACCGCGAACAGGCGGAGTGCCAGGAGCAGGCGCGGCAGAAGAGCACCGGCGAGAAGCCGCGGCGGTTCACGAACACGAGCGCCTGCTCGCCGCGGGCGATCCGCTCGCGGAGCGCGCGCAGCAGGGCGAAGGAGAGCCCTTCCTGCGGGCGGTCGGCACGCGTGTCGACGGTGCGCACCGCGGGCATCGCCGCGCCGGTCGCGGCACGCGTGGGAAGCACCGCGAGGGCGTACCGCCCCTCGCGCGCGTTGGCGAAGCTTTCGAGCGAGGGGGTCGCCGAGCCGAGGACCACGGGGATCGCGAGCTGTTGCGCACGGCGCACCGCCACGTCGCGCGCGGAGTAGCGCAGCCCCTCCTGCTGCTTGTAGGACGGATCGTGCTCCTCGTCGACGACGATGAGGCCGAGCTCCCGGAACGGCATCAGGACCGCGAGACGGGTGCCGAGGACGATGCGGGCGGCCCCGGACTGCGCGCGCAGCCACGCCGCGGCGCGCTCGCCCTGACCGAGCCGGCTGTGCGCGACGTCCACCGGGATGCCGGCGAAGCGGCGCCGCACGCGCGCCTCGAGCTGCGGGGTGAGGCCGATCTCCGGTACCAGGAAGAGCGCCTGGCGACCGCGCGCGAGGACCTCGTCGATGAGCCGCAGGTACACCTCGGTCTTGCCGCTGCCGGTCACGCCATGCAGCAGGACCGGATGGAAACGATCGGCGCCCGAGAGGCAGGCATCGAGCGCGCGCCGCTGGTCATCGGTGAGCCGCGGCGGCGCCTCGCGGCTGCCGGGCGCGGCCTCCGGTCCGGCAAGACTTATGGGACGCCGGCGGACCTGGCGCAGGCGCGGCGGCAGGCTCGCCGCGAGCACCTCGCCCAGGCCCCGCTGGTAATACGAAGCGCAAAAGCGCAGCACGGCGAGGTCGCGCTCCGCGATCGGCACGACGTCTTCGATCACCCGCTCGACCTCTTTCAGGCGTGCGGCCGGAATCTCGCTCCTCGCCGCCCGGGCGACGACGACGCCGACCTTTCGGGAGCGTCCGAAGGGCACGACGACCAGCGCTCCGGGCGCGGGATCGACGCCTTCGGGCAGCGCGAAATCGAATCCCTCGTCGAGCGGGATGTCGAGGGCCACGCGCGCGATCTTCACCCTCTCGAACGGCCTTTCAAGCCGTGCCCGAAACCCTGTGGATAAGTCTGTGAACAGCTTGGCGCCGACGCACGAGCGCCGCCGATAGGGCTCCTGGTGCGCGATCGTTGATGCACCGCATCAAGCGACATGTGCTTGAGCGTAAAAGGAAATGACGATTCGCACGGCGCAGCGCGAGCATCCGGCATCGCGCGCCCCGAGAACGAGGCGTTTGTGAATAAGCAATCACATCCTCGCAAATTCTTTTCTTGACACCGATCACCGCGCGTGGGCCCCGAGCGAGCGCGCGTGCACCGCCTCGACGAGCGCCTGCACGTGCTCCGGCGGCGTGTGCTGCGAGACGCCGTGACCGAGGTTGAAGACGTGCCCGGAGCCCGCGCCGTACTCGTCGAGCACGCGCGCGGCCTCGCGCTCGATCGCCTCCGGCGTGCCGAAGAGCGCCATCGGATCCATGTTGCCCTGCAGCGCTACGCGCTCGCCAACGCGCCGCCGCGCGCCCGCGAGGCTCGTCTGCCAATCGATCCCGAGCGCGTCGGCGCCCGAATCGGCCATCGCCTCGAGCCACTGGCCGCCGCCCTTGGTGAACAGGACGCGCGGCACGACGCGTCCCTCCCTCGTGCGCTGGAGTCCCGCGAGCACGCGCCGCGAGTACTCGAGCGAGAACTCCTCGTACGCCGGTCCCGAGAGCGACCCGCCCCAGGTGTCGAAGATCATCACGGCCTGCGCGCCGGCCTCGATCTGCGCGTTGAGATAAGCCGCGACCGCCTCGGCGTTGACGGCGAGGATGCGGTGCAGCAAGCGCGGCTCGGCGTAGAGCAGCGTCTTCACGAGGCGGAAGTCGTCGCTCCCGCCGCCCTCCACCATGTAGCACGCGAGCGTGAACGGGCTCCCGGAGAACCCGATGAGCGGAACGCGCCCGCCGAGGGCCTTGCGCGCCATGGCGATCGCGTCGAACACGTAGCGCAGCTTGCCGAGCTCGGGCGGCGCGAGCCGCCGCACGTCGCGCTCGTCGCGCACCGGCCTCTCGAAGCGCGGTCCTTCGCCTTCCACGAAATGGAGCCCGAGGCCCATCGCGTCGGGCACCGTGAGGATGTCGGAAAAAATGATCGCGGCGTCGAGCGCGAAGCGATCGAGCGGCTGCAGCGTGACCTCGCATGCGAGCTCGGGCGTCTTCGCGAGCGCGAGGAAGCTGCCGGCCCGGCGCCGCGTCTCGTTGTACTCGGGAAGATAGCGGCCGGCCTGGCGCATGATCCAGATCGGCGTGTACGCGGTAGGCTCCCGCAGCAGGGCGCGGAGGAGCGTGTCGTTCTTCATGGACGCGAATTCTCGCACGAGCCGCCGCGGACCCGCCGCGATCTGCGCACCTTCCGCCTCAACGCGGCAGGTCCGAGCTCCCCATCAGGAACGCATCGACCTCGCGCGCGCACTGGCGGCCTTCGCGGATCGCCCAGACCACCAGCGACTGGCCGCGCCGCATGTCGCCCGCGGCGAAAACGCGCGGCACCGACGTCGCATAGCATCGCGCGCCTTCGGTGGCGGCGCTCACGTTGCCCCGTGCATCCTTCGCCACGCCGAGCTCGTTCACCAGCCCCTCGTGTACCGGGTGCACGTAGCCCATCGCGAGCAGCACGAGCTGCGCGGGGATGGTGAATTCCGTGCCCGGTACCTCCTTCATCGCCATGCCGCCCTTCGCGTCCTTCGCCCACTCGACGTGGCACGCGGTGAGGCTTTCGACCTTGCCACCGCGGCCGTTGAAGCGCTTGGTGGCGACGGCGAATTCGCGCTCCGCGCCTTCCTCATGCGAAGAGGAGGTGCGCAGCTTGAGCGGCCAGTACGGCCAGGTGAGCGGCTTGTCCTCCTGCTCGGGAGGCTGCGGCATGAGCTCGAAGTTCACGACCGAGGCCGCGCCCTGGCGAATCGACGTCCCGATGCAGTCGCTGCCCGTATCGCCGCCGCCGATCACCACGACGTGCTTGCCCGCCGCGACGATCTGTCCCTCGACCTTGTCGCCGGCGTTCACCTTGTTCTGCTGGGGCAGGAACTCCATCGCGAAATGGATTCCGGCGAGCTCGCGGCCGGGGACCGGAAGCTCGCGCGGCTTCTCGCTTCCGCCGGTGAGGGCCACCGCGTCGAACTGCGCGAGCAGCTCGGCGACCGGCATCGAGACGCCGACGTGCACGCCGGTTCGGAAGGTCACCCCCTCGGTGCCCATCTGCTCCATGCGCCGGTCGATGAGGTGCTTCTCCATCTTGAAGTCGGGAATGCCGTAGCGCAGCAGGCCGCCGATGCGGTCGCTCTTCTCGAAGAGCGTCACGTCGTGCCCGGCGCGCGCGAGCTGCTGCGCGCAGGCGAGCCCCGCGGGGCCCGAGCCCACCACGGCGACCTTGCGGCCGGTCTTGCGGTGCGCGAGCTGCGGGCCGATCCAGCCCTCGGCCCAGCCGCGGTCGACGATCGCCTGCTCGATCGACTTGATCGTCACCGGATCGTCGTTGATGTTGAGCGTGCAGGCCGCCTCGCACGGCGCCGGGCATACGCGTCCGGTGAACTCAGGGAAATTGTTCGTGGAATGCAGGATGTCGAGCGCCTCGCGCCAGCGGTTCCGGTACACGAGGTCGTTCCAGTCCGGGATGATGTTGTTCACCGGGCAGCCGGTCTGGCAGAACGGGATGCCGCAGTCCATGCAGCGCCCGCCCTGGCGGCCCATCTCCTCGTCGGTGAGCGGCCGGATGAACTCCTTGAAGAACCGGATGCGCTCCGGGACCGGCGCGTACGGCCGGTCCCGGCGTTCGAACTCCATGAAGCCGGTGATCTTTCCCATGTCTGCCTGTCAGTCGCTCGCGCGGACTTCGCTGCGTGCTGCGCTGGGCTGGATGTGCTGCTGCTCGCGCGCCATCTCCGAGAGCGCCCGGCGGTACTCGGTCGGCATTACCTTCACGAACCTGGGCAGGTACATCGCCCAGTTCTCGAGGATGCGCCGCGCCCGCTCGCTGCCGGTGAAGAGCAGGTGGCGCTGGATGAGGCCCTTGAGCATCGCGTCGTCGCTGCCGGCGAGGTGGTCGATGTGCACCTTGCCGTGCGCCTCGACCTCGCTTCCCTCGGCGGCGGCCGCGGTCTCCTCCTCCGGGATGGGCTCGAGCTCGACCATCGCGAGGTTGCAGCGCCGCGTGAAGTCGCCCTCCTCGTCCAGCACGTAGGCGATGCCGCCCGACATGCCCGCCGCGAAGTTGCGCCCCGCCTTGCCGAGCACCACCACGGTGCCGCCGGTCATGTATTCGCATCCATGGTCGCCGAGCCCCTCGACCACCGCCGTCGCGCCCGAGTTGCGCACGCAGAAGCGTTCCCCGGCGACGCCGCGGAAATACGCCTCGCCGGAGATCGCGCCGTACATGACGGTGTTGCCGACGATGATGTTCTCCTCGGGGACCATCGGGCTTTCCCTCGGCGGGTAGACGATGAGCCGCCCGCCCGAGAGTCCCTTGCCGACGTAGTCGTTCGCGTCGCCCTCGAGCTCGAACGTGACGCCGTGCGCGAGCCAGGCTCCGAAGCTCTGGCCCGCGCTGCCCTTGAAGTTCACGTGGATGGTGTCCTCGGGAAGGCCGGCGTGCCCGTGGCGGCGCGCGACCTCGCCGGAGAGCATCGCGCCCACCGTGCGGTTGCGGTTGTAGATGCGGCTTTCGATCAGCACCGGCCGCTTGCCCGCGAGCGCCGCCGCGGCCCGGTCGATGAGCTGGTGGTCGAGCGCCTTCGCGAGCCCGTGGTCCTGCGGCTCGCACTGGTGGAGGGGGATGTCGCCCTGCGGCGCCGGCCTGTAGAAGAGCTTCGAGAAATCCAGGCCCTTCGCCTTCCAGTGCTCGACGCCCGGGCGCACGTCGAGCATCTCGGTGCGGCCGATCATCTCGTCGAACCTGCGCAATCCCATCTTCGCCATGTACTCGCGCACTTCCTCGGCCACGAAGAAGAAGTAGTTGATGACGTGCTCGGGCTTGCCCTCGAACTTCTTGATGAGCTCCGGATCCTGCGTGGCGATGCCGACCGGGCACGTGTTCAGGTGGCACTTGCGCATCATGATGCAGCCCTCCACCACGAGGGGCGCGGTGGCGAAGCCGAACTCGTCGGCGCCGAGCAGCGCGCCGATCACCACGTCGCGGCCGGTCTTCATCTGGCCGTCCGCCTGCACCGAGATGCGGCCGCGCAGCTTGTTGAGCACCAGCGTCTGCTGCGTCTCCGCGAGCCCGATCTCCCACGGGCTCCCGGCGTACTTGATCGAGGAAAGCGGCGAGGCGCCGGTGCCCCCGTCGTGCCCGGAGATCGTCACGTGGTCCGCCTTCGCCTTCGCCACGCCCGCGGCGATGGTGCCCACGCCGATCTCGCTCACCAGCTTCACCGAGACTCGCGCATTCGGGTTCACGTTCTTGAGGTCGTGGATGAGCTGCGCGAGGTCCTCGATCGAGTAGATGTCGTGGTGCGGCGGGGGCGATATGAGGCCCACGCCGGGCACCGTGTGGCGCACCTTCGCGATGTACTTCGAGACCTTGTGGCCGGGAAGCTGGCCGCCTTCGCCGGGCTTCGCGCCCTGCGCCATCTTGATCTGCAGGTCGTCCGCGTTCACGAGGTACTCGGTGGTCACGCCGAAGCGCCCCGCCGCCACCTGCTTGATCGCGGAGCGCATCGAGTCGCCGGTCTGCAGCTTCTGGTAGCGGATCGGGTCCTCGCCGCCCTCGCCGGTGTTCGACTTCCCGCCGATGCGGTTCATCGCGATCGCGAGCGTGGAGTGCGCCTCGTGCGAGATGGAGCCGAGCGACATGGCGCCGGTCGCGAAGCGCTTCACGATCTCCTTCGCCGGCTCCACTTCCTCGATGGGCACCGGGTTCGGCGACTCCTGGATGCGGAAGAGCCCCCTCAGCGTGAGGAACTTCTCGCTCTGCTCGTTGATGAGCTTCGCGTATTCCTTGTAGGTCGGGTAGCTGCCCGCGCGCGTCGCGTGCTGCAGCTTCGCGATCGAGTCCGGCGTCCACATGTGCGCCTCGCCGCGGACGCGGTAGGCGTACTCGCCGCCGGCATCGAGCTGGTCGCGGTAGAGCGGCGCGTCGGAGTACGCGATGGCGTGCAGGCGGACGGCTTCCTCGGCGACCTCGGCGAGGCCGATCCCTTCCACCGCCGTCGGCGTGCCCTCGAAATACCGGTCGACGAATTTCTCGTTGAGGCCCACCGCCTCGAAGATCTGCGCGCCGCAGTACGACTGGTACGTGGAGATGCCCATCTTGGACATCACCTTGAGCAGGCCCTTGCCGATCGCCTTGATGTAGCGCTTGACGATCTCCTTCTCGTCGACCTTCTGCGGCAGCTCCGCGCGCATGTCGATGAGCGTCGCGAAGGCGACGTTGGGATGGATCGCCTCGGCGCCGAATCCCGCGAGGCACGCGAAGTGGTGCACCTCGCGCGCGCTGCCGGTCTCGACGACCAGGCCGCAACGCGTGCGCAGGCCCGCGCGCACCAGGTGATGGTGCACGGCGGCCGTCGCGAGCAGCGCCGGGATCGGCACCATCGCCGCGGACACGTCGCGGTCGGTGAGGATGAGGATGTTCGTGGTGCCCTTGCGCACCAGGTCTTCCGCGTCCGCGCACAGGCGCGCGAGCGCGGGCTCCATGCCTTCCGCGCCCCACTCGGCCGGGTAGCACATCGAGAGGATCTCGCTGCGGAAGTGGCCGTTGGTGAACGTGTGTGCGCGGCGCAGCTTCTCCATGTCCTCGAAGGTGAGGATCGGCTGCGAGACCTCGAGGCGCACTACCGGCTCCGTCTGGTCGGGCGAGAGCAGGTTCGGGCGCGGCCCGATGAACGACACCAGCGACATCACGAGCTGCTCGCGGATCGGGTCGATCGGCGGGTTGGTCACCTGCGCGAAGAGCTGCTTGAAGTACGCGTAGAGCGGCTTCGCGCGGTTGGAGAGCACCGCGAGCGGCGCGTCGTCGCCCATGGAGCCGATCGGCTCCTCGCCGGTGACCGCCATGGGCGCGAGCAGCATCTTGACGTCTTCCTGCGTGTAGCCGAAGGCCTGCTGGCGGTCGAGCAGCTTGTCGGTGTCCGGCGTGGGCACTTCCTTGGGCGTCTCGATGTCCTCGAGGCGCATCTGCGTGCGGTCGAGCCAGTCCTGGTACGGGCGCGCAGCGGCGAGGTCGCGCTTCAACTCGTCGTCGGAGACGATGCGGCCGTGCTCGATGTCGACCAGCAGCATCTTGCCCGGCTGCAGCCGCCACTTGCGCACGATCTTCTGCTGCGGGATGTCGAGCACGCCCATCTCCGAGGACATCACGATGAGGTCGTCGTCGGTGATGAAGTAGCGCGCGGGACGAAGGCCGTTGCGGTCGAGCGTCGCGCCGATGAATTTCCCGTCGGTGAACGCGACCGCGGCCGGTCCGTCCCACGGCTCCATCAGGGCGGCGTTGTACTCGTAGAAGGCGCGGCGCTTCGCGTCCATCAGCGGGTTGCCGGCCCACGCCTCGGGAATCATCAGCATCATCGCGTGGGCGATCGGATAGCCGCCCATCACGAGGAGCTCCAGCGCGTTGTCGAACGACGCGGAATCCGATTGCCCGGCGTAGATGAGCGGCCAGATCTTGTCGAGGTCCTCGCCGAGGAGCTTCGAATGGATGGTCGCCTGGCGCGACTTGATCCAGTTGAGGTTGCCGCGCAGCGTGTTGATCTCGCCGTTGTGGGCGATGAAGCGGAACGGGTGCGCGAGGTCCCACGAGGGGAACGTGTTGGTGGAGAAGCGCTGGTGCGCGAGGCAGATCGCCGAGCTGAAGCGCTTGTCGCCGAGGTCCCGGTAGAAGCGGCCGATCTGCTCGGCGAGCAGCATCCCCTTGTAGACGATGGTGCGGTGCGAGAACGAAGGCACGTAGAACTCGCCGGCGTTCGCGAGGCCCAGGGCGCGGATCGCGTGGCCCGAGGCCTTG
>DATIZV010000295.1:0-16319 GCA_035516915.1 Usitatibacter sp.
ATCACGTTGAACACCAGCGCGTGGCGCATGAAGGGGATGGTGCGCCGGATGCGGAAGAATTCCATGGTTACGCGGCCTTCGTCGTCGTGCCCGGGCGGTGCCAGCTGGTGTTGCCGATGGAGAGCTTGGCGACCTTCTTGCGCCCGCCGTAGATGAGGTTCACGATCCCGCGCGAGACCACCACGGCGCTGAAGATCGAGGTGAGGATGCCCAGCACGTGCACCACCGCGAAGCCGCGCACCGGGCCGGTGCCGAACGCGAGCAGCGCGAGCCCCGCGATGAGCGTCGTCACGTTGGAGTCGAGGATGGTGCCGAACGCGCGCTCGTAGCCCGCCTGGATCGCCATCTGCGGCGTCATTCCCGAGCGCAGCTCCTCGCGGATGCGCTCGTTGATGAGGACGTTGGCGTCGATCGCCATGCCGAGCGTGAGCGCGACCGCCGCCATGCCGGGCAGCGTGAGCGTCGCCTGCAGCATCGACAGGATCGCGATGAGGAAGAGCAGGTTGCAGGCGAGCGCGATCACCGAGATGAGCCCGAACATCGCGTAGTACAGCGCCATGAAGACCGCGATGGCGGCGAACCCGTAGAGCACCGCGTCGTATCCCTTGCGGATGTTCTCCTTGCCGAGCGAGGGGCCCACCGTGCGCTCCTCGATGATGTCCATGTTCGCGGCGAGCGCCCCGGCGCGCAGCAGCAGCGCGAGGTCCTTCGCCTCGTTGAGGTCGCCGATGCCGGTGATGCGGAAGTCGGCGCCGAACTCCTCCTGGATCGTCGGCCACATCGCGACCGTGGTGCCGCTCTTCTCGACGAGCATGATCGCCATGCGCTTGCCGACGTTCTCGCGCGTCACCTGGCGCATCACGCGGCCGCCGGAGCTGTCGAGCTTCACGTTCACCACCGGCGACCCGGTCTGCTGGTCGAAGTTCGCCTGCGCGTCGGTGATGCGGTCGCCGCCGATCACGAGGGACTTGCGAACCAGCACCGGCTCGCCGCGCTGGTCGAGGTACTTCTCGGTGCCGACCGGGGCGGGCTGATCCTTGTACTGCGCGAAGGCCGCTTCGCCCGGCCCCTGCGCGTACTCCTCGGCGACGAGCCGGATCTCGAGCGTGGCGGTGCGGCCGATGATCTCCTTCGCGTGCTCGGGATCCTGCACGCCCGCGAGCTGCACGACGATGCGGTCGGCCCCCTGCTGCTGCACGATCGGCTCGGAGACGCCCAGCTCGTTCACGCGGTTGCGCAGCGTCTGGATGTTCTGCTGCAGCGCCGCGTCCTGGGTCGCCTTCACCACCTGCGGCTTGATCGTCGCGACGATCACGCCTTCGGCGGCCGTGTCCTGCTGGTTGAGCACGAGGTCGGGCATCTGCGACTCGATCTCGCTCAGCGCCGCGGCCTCCTGGTCCTTCTCGCGGAATCGCAGCACGATGCGCTCGCCCTGGCGGTCGAGGCCCGAGTAGTAGATCTTGTGGTCGCGCAGCAGCGAGCGGATGTCGCCGAGGTAGCGCTCCACCGCGCGGTTCTGCACGGAGTTCATGTCGACCTGGAGCAGGAAGTGCACGCCGCCGCGCAGGTCGAGGCCGAGGTACATGGGCTTCGCGCCGATCGCCTGCAGCCAGCGCGGCGTGTTGGGCACGAGGTTCAACGCCACGCCGTAGTTGTTCGCGTCGATGCTCTTCTGGGCGATGTCGCGCCCCTTGAGCTGCTCGTCGGTATCCGGGAAGCGCAGCGAGAGCTTGCCTTCCGACATCTCGTAGCCGGTGACGGGCACGCTCGCCGCCTTGAGCGCGGCGAGGATCCTGTCGCGCATCTCGTCGTCCACCCGGATCGCGGTGCGCTTGCCCGCGACCTGCACGGCGGGGATCTCGCCGAACAGGTTCGGCGCGGCGTAGATGAGGCTCACGACCAGCGCGACGGCGATGATCGCGTACTTCCAGAGCGGGTACCGGTTCATGACTTACTGGGCGCCTTTCAGCGTGCCCTTGGGAAGGAGCTGCGTCACCGCCTGCTTCTGCACCTGGATCGTCACGTTGGGCGCGATCTCGAGCGAGAGGAAGTTGTCCGTGATCTTCTCGACGCGCCCCACGATGCCCACGGCCACGACCTCGTCGCCCTTCTGCAACGCCTCGAGCATCGTCTTGTGCTCCTTCGCCTTCTTCATCTGCGGGCGGATCATGAGGAAGTACAGGACCACGAACATCAGGATGATGGGCAGCATGCCCATCAACGTGTCGGTGCCCTGCGACGCGCCCGCGGCCTGGGCGTATGCGGTGCCGATCATGGGGAAGAACTCCGAACGGAAAGGATTGACGCGGTTGGGTTTTCGACCGCCTAGCCAGTCTGCGATTCTATCATGCGCCCGCTCTCGAAGCGCCCGCGGAATGCGGCGAGATTTCCCGCCTCGATGGCCTCCCGCAGCCCCGCCATGAGGGTGAGGTAGTAGTGCAGGTTGTGGAGGGTGTGGAGGCGCGGGCCGAGCATCTCCCCGGTCCGGTCGAGGTGGTGCAGGTAGGCGCGGCTGAAGGTGCGGCAGGTGTAGCAGCCGCATGCGGGATCCAGCGGGCGCGGGTCCTCGCGGTGGCGGGCGTTGCGGATCTTCACGTCACCGCGGCTCGTGAAGAGCCAGCCGTTGCGGGCGTTGCGCGTGGGGAGCACGCAATCGAAAAGGTCGATGCCGTTCGCCACCGCGTCCACGACGTCCTCGGGCGTGCCCACGCCCATGAGGTAGCGCGGGGCGGCGGCGGGCAGGCGCGGCGCGCAATGCGCGACGATGCGCCGCATCTCCTCCTTCGGCTCGCCCACCGAGACCCCGCCCAGCGCGTAGCCGTCGAAGCCGATCGCCGCGAGCTCTCGCGTCGATTCCTCGCGCAGGTCCTCGTACATGCCGCCCTGCACGATGCCGAAGACCGCGTTCGCGTTGCCCTCGTGCGCCCTCCTCGAGCGTGCCGCCCAGCGCATCGAAAGGCGCATCGACTCCGCGGCTTCGTCGCGCGTCGCCGGGTATCCCGTGCATTCGTCGAACGCCATCGCGACGTCCGAATCCAGCACGCGCTGGATGCGCATCGCCTCCTCCGGCGCGAGGAACAGGCGATCGCCGTTCACCGGGGACTGGAACGCCACGCCCTCCTCGCTCACCTTGCGCAGCCGCCCCAGGCTGAAGACCTGGAAGCCGCCCGAATCGGTGAGGATCGGCCGCTCCCATCCCATGAAGCGATGCAGGCCGCCGAGCCTCTCGATCACGGAAAGTCCCGGACGCAGCCAGAGGTGGAACGTGTTTCCGAGCACCACCTGCGCGCCGAGCTCCACGAGCTCCGCGGGGCTCACCGTCTTCACCGCGCCGTAGGTCCCGACCGGCATGAAGGCGGGCGTCTCCACCGTACCGTGGGCGAGCGTGAGCGTCGCGCGGCGCGCGAGGCCATCCGTGGAGCGAACCTGGAAGTGCATGGGCCGTCGTGGACCCGTTCAACGCCAGTGGGGTGGAAAGGTCTTGTCGAAATACGGCATCGCCTCGATGCGCGCAGCCCAGGCCTCGAGCGGCGCCGGGATGAGCTCCGCGAGCCTCGACGCGGGCTTGCGCGCCGTGATGCGCTTCACGTAGGCGACCATCGGATAGAGCACGAGATCCGCGGCCGTGGGCGCGCCTCCGGCGAGGTAGTCGCCGCGCAGCTCCCCGGCGAAATAGACGAGCTCGTCGGCCACCCGGCCGCGCGCCTCGGCGAGCTTCGCCTCGTCCGGTGGCGCGTCGCCCTTCCAGAAATACTCGTCGACGATCCGGTCGACGCCCTGCAGGTTGAGATACTCCTGCGCCTCGCGCGAGAGGCGGCGGATGCGCGCGCGGGACCGGGCGTCCCCGGCATAGAGCACCGGCGCTCCCGCCGCGAAGCGCTCGTCGAGGTACTCGAGGATCGCCTCCGATTCCCAGAGGGCATAGCCCTGGTCGACGATGGTGGGCACCGTGTGGCGCGGGTTGACCGCGACGAACTCCGGCTTCCTCGTGTCGCCCGCGGAGAACGAAAGCACTCGCAGCTCGTAGGGCGCGCGCAGCGCCTCGAGGGCGAGCCACACGCGCCACGAGTAGGGCGAGCCGTGGCCGTGGTAGAAGACGAGCGGCATTTGCGTTCCTCCTTTTCGTCGATTGTGGGCGATCAGTCGTCGAGGCGGAAGCCTTCGAGCGGCACCGCGGGCTTCCTTCCGGCGGCGAGGTCCGCGACGATGCGCCCGGTCGCGAGCGCGAGCGTGAAGCCGAGCGCGCCGTGGCCCGCGTCGAGGAGCAGGTTCGAACAGGGCGTCGCGCCGAGCAGCGGCGTGCCGCGCGGCGTCGCCGGCCGCATCCCGCACCACGGCTGCAGCCGCGAGAAGTCGCTCGCCTGCGGAAACGTCGCGCGCACCTCGTCGACCAGCTGGCCGATGCGCTCGGTGTCGATGGTCGCGGCGCGCCCCGCGAGATCGGCCATGCCGGCGATCCGCAGCTCGCCCCCGAGCCGCGCGTACACCACCTTGCGCTGGTAGTCGGTCACGCTGACGCGCGGTGCGCCCGCCTCGTTCGTGATCGGCAACGTGAGGCTGTAGCCCTTGAGCGGGTACACCGGGATGCGGATGCCGAGCGGACGGGCGAGCGCCGGCGCGCTCGTGCCGAGCGCGAGCACGTAGCGATCCGCCTCGACGACGCCCTGGCTCGTCTCGACGCCGATCAGGCGCCGGCCGATCGCGAGCAGCCGCTCGACCGAGACGCCGAAGCGCAGGCGCACCGGATTCGGCCCGGCGGTCATGAGCCGCGCGAGCTCGTTCGCGAACTTGAAGCAGTCGCCCGCATCCTCGCTCGGCGTGTAGATCGCGCCGGCGATGCGCCGGCGCATCGAGGCGAGCGCCGGCTCCATTTCGACCGTGCGATCGGCGTCGAGCGCTTCCTGCTCGGCGCCGAGCTCGCGCTGGTAGGCGAGGAGCCGGCGCGCCGAGTCGAAGGAGCGCGCATCGGTATGCACCACGAGCTTGCCGTTGCGCACATAGTCGAAGTCGGGCGAGTCCGCCGCGACCAGCTCGTGCATCAGCGCGCGGCTGTAGAAGGCGAGGCGCAGCAGGCGCTGCGTGGTGAGGTCCGATTGCCGCTGATTGCACGCGAAGAGGAACGCGCCGATCCAGCGCCATTGCGCGAGGTTCCATTCGGGCACGAACTTGAGCGGCGAGTCGCGGCGCAGCAGCCACGGCGGGATCTTCGGGATCACCGACGGGCTCGCGAGCGGCGCTACGTAGCTGTACGAGAGCTGGCCGCCGTTCGCGAAGCTGGTCTCCAGCGCGACCGCGTCGTTCCTCTCGAGGACCGTCACCTCGTGGCCGTCCTTCCACAGGTACCACGCTGCCGCGACTCCCGCGACACCGGCTCCGAGGACGAGGATTTTCATGCGGCTTGGAGTGACGCGGCCGAAAACCCTTGGAACGCAGATGAACGCAGATGAAACGCGGATGAACGCGGATAAGGCGAAGCGAGGTGCTCGTGCCAAACTCGTGCGCCGCGCCGATTCGCACCAAACCCTTCGTGGGGTTCATCTGCGTTCATCTGCGTTTCATCTGCGTTCATCCGCGTTCCCGCCTTGGCAAAAAGGGCCGCGCGAGGCGGCCCTTCGTCGACCCTCTCCCCGACCCTCCCCCAAGGGGGAGGGAGGAAAGTCAGTGCACGGCCACCAGCAGCGGCACGATGAGCAGCGCCACGATGTTGATGATCTTGATGAGCGGGTTCACCGCGGGGCCGGCGGTGTCCTTGTAGGGGTCGCCCACCGTGTCGCCGGTCACCGCGGCCTTGTGGGCGTCGCTGCCCTTGCCGCCGTAGTGGCCGTCCTCGATGTACTTCTTGGCGTTGTCCCATGCGCCGCCGCCCGTGCACATCGAGATCGCCACGAAAAGGCCGGTCACGATCGTGCCCATCAGCATGCCGCCGAGCGCCTGGATTCCCGCGTCCCTGCCCATCAGGATCCCGACGACGAGCGCCACGGCGATCGGCGAGAGCACCGGCAGGAGCGACGGGATCATCATCTCCTTGATCGCGCCCTTGGTGAGCATGTCCACGGCGCGCGAGTAGTCCGGCTTCGCGGTGCCCTCCATGATGCCCTTGATCTCGCGGAACTGGCGGCGCACTTCCTCGACCACCGAGCCGGCGCAGCGTCCCACCGCCTCCATCGCCATCGCGCCGAAGAGGTACGGGACGAGGCCGCCCACGAAGAGCCCGATGATCACCGCCGGGTTCGAGAGCTCGAAGTTGAGGTGGTGCCCCGCCTCCTCCAGGCGGTGCGTGTAGTCGGCGAAGAGCACCAGCGCGGCGAGGCCCGCCGATCCGATCGCGTAGCCCTTCGTCACCGCCTTGGTCGTGTTGCCGACGGCGTCCAGCGGGTCGGTCACGTTGCGCACTTCCTTGGGAAGCTCCGCCATCTCGGCGATGCCGCCGGCGTTGTCGGTGATCGGGCCGTAGGCGTCGAGCGCGACGACGATGCCGGCCATCGAGAGCATCGAGGTCGCCGCGATCGCGATGCCGTAGAGGTCGGCGAGCTTGTACGCGGCGTAGATCGCAACGCACACCGCGAGCACCGGCCACGCGGTCGAGCGCATGGACACGCCCAGCCCCGCGATGATGTTCGTCGCGTGGCCCTTGGTCGAGGCTTCCGCCACGTGCCGCACCGGCGAGTACTCGGTGCCGGTGTAGAACTCGGTGATGATCACCATGAGCGCCGTGAGCACGAGGCCCACGATGCAGCAGCCCCAGAGCTTCGCGACGGTGAAGGCGGGATAGGCCGCCGCGACGTCGTGCATCATCCAGTCGGTCACGAACCAGAACGCGACGAGCGACAGGATCCCGGCGACCGAGAGCCCGCGGTAGAGCGCGCCCATGATCTTGCCGCCCTGCGAGGTCTTCACGAAGAACGTGCCGATGATCGAGGCGACGATGGATACCGCGCCCAGCACCAGCGGGTAGGTCACCGCGTTGCCGACGACGCCCGCGCTCGGCATGAGCAGCGCTCCGAGCACCATGGTCGCGATGATGGTCACCGCGTAGGTCTCGAAGAGGTCGGCGGCCATGCCGGCGCAGTCGCCCACGTTGTCGCCCACGTTGTCGGCGATCACCGCGGGGTTCCTCGGATCGTCCTCCGGGATGCCGGCCTCGACCTTGCCGACGAGGTCCGCGCCCACGTCCGCGCCCTTGGTGAAGATGCCGCCGCCGAGACGCGCGAAGATCGAGATGAGCGAAGCGCCGAACGCGAGGCCGATGAGCGGCCTCACGACCTCGGTCATGCCGAGGTCGTGCGCGCTCGAGCCCTGCAGGTACATGAAGAAGCCCGACACCGCGATGAGGCCCAGGCCCACCACGAGCATTCCGGTGATGGCGCCGCCCTTGAACGCGATGTTGAGCGCGGGCGCGATGCCGCCGCGCGCGGCCTCGGCGGTGCGCACGTTGGAGCGCACCGACACGTTCATGCCGATGAAGCCCGCCGCGCCCGAGGCGATCGCGCCGATCGCGAAGCCGCACGCGGTCGACCAGCCGAGCACGAAGCCGATGACGAGGAAGAGGATCACGCCCACCATCGCGATGGTGGTGTACTGCCGCGCGAGGTACGCCTTCGCGCCGGTCTGCACCGCCGCGGCGATCTCGCGCATGCGCTCGTTGCCGTCGGGCTGGCGCAGGATCCACATCGCCGTGAAGCCTCCGTACAGCAGGGCGGCCACCCCGCAGACGAGCGCCAAGAGGATTGCCTGGTTCAACATCGCTGCTTCTCCCTATTCTCGTTGAGTGCGTTTGCTGCGAACCTTCACGGCGCGGAACGTGCGGCCGTCTTCCTGCGCACGGGCACGTTCTTCAGCCGCACGTACTTCGGTAGTCCCCTCTCGAACGGCGGGAACGCCTCGCCCGCGATGAGCGGCTCGAGGTAGTTGCGGCACTTCTGCGTGATGTGGAAGCCGTCCGGGGTGATGAAATCGCGCGGCATCTTCTTCTCGACGTTCGCGACGTCGGAGAGATCGGCCACGCCGATCTTCCAGCGGTACGGCCGGCTCGAGGTGCGCACGATCGTGGGCATGACGCTGTTCATGCCCTTCACCGCGTATTCCACCGCGGCCCTGCCGACGGCGTAGGACTGCTCGAGGTCGGTCTTCGAGGCGATGTGGCGCGCCGAGCGCTGCAGGTAGTCCGCCACGGCCCAGTGGTGCTTGAGGTCGAGCTTGCCGCGCACGAGCTCGGCGAGCCGGGGTGCCACGCCGCCCAGCTGCGCGTGCCCGAACGCGTCCTTGAGCCCGCTCTCGGCGAGGAACCTCCCGTCCTTGTCGTGCAGGCCCTCGGAGGCGCCGATCGCGCAGTAGCCGTATCTCTTCACGCTCTCCTCGACCTTCGCGAGGAACGCCGCCTCGTCGAACGCGATCTCGGGAAAGAGCAGCACCTGCGGCGCCTCGCCCGCCTTCGACTGCGCGAGCCCGGTCGCCGCGGTGATCCAGCCGGCATGCCGCCCCATCACCTCGAGGATGAAGACCTTGGTCGAGGTCTTCGCCATGGATTCCACGTCGAGGCCCGCCTCGCGCATGCTCGTCGCGACGTATTTCGCGACGGAGCCGAAGCCCGGGCAGGTGTCGGTGATCGGCAGGTCGTTGTCGACCGTCTTCGGCACGTGGACCGCGACGATCGGGTAGCCGAGCTTCTCGCTGATCTGCGAGACCTTGAGGCAGGTGTCCGCCGAGTCGTTGCCGCCGTTGTAGAAGAAATAGCCGATGTCGTGCGCACGGAAGACCTCGATCAGGCGTTCGTACTCGTTCCCGCGCTCACCATGGCCCTTGAGCTTGTAGCGGGCGCTGCCGAAAGCGCCGCCCGGCGTCCAGGTGAGCGCGCGGATCGCCGCGGCCGATTCGCGGCTCGTGTCGATGAGGTCCTCCTCGAGTGCTCCGAGGATCCCGTTCCTCCCGGCGTAGACCTTTCCGATCTGCCTGCGGTGCCTGCGCGCCGTCTCGATCACGGCCGCGGCGCTCGCGTTGATGACGGCGGTCACTCCGCCCGACTGCGCATAGAAGGCGTTTCTCGGCATGCTTGCGTGCTCTCCGTGGGGTCGCGCTCTAGCCGTCGAGGGCGGCGAAGATCCGATCGCGGACCTCCTCGACCGTTCCCAGCCCGTCGATGCGGTGGTATTTCGGCGCGCGCGGATCGGCCGAGGCGGACCACGCGCGGTAGTACTCGATGAGCGGCTCGGTCTGCCGATGATAGACGGCGAGGCGGTTGCGCACGGTCTCCTCCGCGTCGTCCGCGCGCTGCGTGAGCGGCTCGCCCGTCACGTCGTCGCGGCCCGCGACCCTCGGCGGGTTGAAGCGCACATGATACGTGCGGCCCGACGGCACGTGCGTCCAGCGGCCGGACATGCGCTCGACGATGGCCGCATCGGGCACCTCGATGTCGACCACGTGCTCGATCGGCACCCGCGAGACCTTCATCGACTCGGCCTGCGGGATCGTGCGCGGGAAGCCGTCGAAGAGGAAGCCGCGCGCGCAGTCGGGCTTCGCGATGCGCTCCTTCACCAGCGCGATGATCACCTCGTCGGCGACCAGCTCGCCGCGCTCCATCGTGGCTTTCGCCGCACGGCCCAGCTCGGATCCCGCCTGGATCGCCGCGCGCAGCATGTCGCCCGTCGAGATCTGCGGGATCGCGTAACGCCCCGTGATGAAGGCGGCCTGCGTGCCTTTCCCCGCACCCGGCCCGCCCAGGAGAATCGAACGCATTGCGCCTGGAGTCGTTCTTGTCGAGCCCGCCATTATAGGGGACGCCTTCGCGCCGCCCGCACCGCGCGCGACGATTCTTGAGTCCGGTCAAGCGCCCGCGAGGCGGCGGCGCACCCGCTCGAGGTCCTGCTGCGTGTCCACTCCCGCCTCCAGCGGCTCGGTCCACACGGCGACCGCGATGCGGTGCCCGTGGCCCAGCGCGCGCAGCTGCTCGAGCGCCTCGAACCTCTCCGCGGCCGTGGCCGCGAGCTCCGAGTACCGGCGCAGGTAGCGCACGCGATACGCGTAGATGCCGATGTGGCGCCGGGCCGGGAAGCCTTTCGGCAGCTCCTGCCTGGAACGGGCGAAGGCATCGCGCGCATAGGGGATCGGCGCCCGCGAGAAGTAGAGCGCGAGCCCCTCCTCGTCGGTGACCACCTTCACCACGTTCGGATCGAAGAACGCCTCGGCCGACTCGAGCGGATGCGCGGCGGTGGCGATCGCGGCCGCGGGACGGCGCGCGAGCTCCGCGGCCACCGTCCCGATGAGGCGCGGGTCGATGAGCGGCTCGTCGCCCTGCACGTTCACGACGATCTCGTCGTCGGCATAGCCGAGGCGCGCGACCGCCTCGGCGAGCCGATCGGTCCCGCTCGGATGGTCGGGCGAGGTGCGGCACGCCTTCCATCCGAGCGATCGCACGGCGCTCTCGATCTCCCCGTCGTCGGTCGCGATCACGACCTCGGCCGCGCCGCTCGCGCGGGCGCGCTCCGCGACCCAGGCGACGAGGGGCTTGCCGCCGATGTCGGCGAGCATCTTGCGCGGCAGGCGCGTGGAGCGCATGCGCGCCGGGATCACCACGCGGAAGGCGGGAGCCTCCACGCGCTACGGCTCTTCGTCGGCGGCGAGCGCGCGCGCCTCGTCCTCGAGCATCACCGGGATGTCGTCCTTCACCGGGAAGGCGAGGCGATCGCCCTTGCACACCAGCTCGAGCGCTTCCTTGCGCCACACGAGCGGGCCCTTGCAGATCGGGCAGACGAGGATTTCAAGCAGCTTGGGGTCCATCGACGCTCCTGCGGGCGTTGGCGAGGCGGCTCAAGAGGAAGTCGTCGAACCCGGGCGCGAGGACCGCTTCGATGCGCATGAACCACATCCGGGCATCGGCGATGCTCGCGCATTTTACGGCATCCTTCTCGGTCATGAGGATCGCCTCGGCGCCGGGAAGCTTGAGGTCGCGCCGCTGGTAGCCGTAGTGGTCGGGGAACGCGTGGGCCGTCGCATGGATTCCGAGCGCTTCCAGCTGGTCGAAGAAGCGCTGCGGGTGGCCGATGCCGGCGATCGCCGCCACCGGGCGGCCGCGCAGCGCGCTCGCGAGCTCCGCGGGCGAGCGCACCTCGCCGGTCGCGAGCGAGACGAAGCGCTCGTTGGCGAGGCGCATGGCGAAGCGCGGCACGGGCGGCAGCGCGACGTCGCCCGCGCCGTTGACGACCACCGCGTCGACCGCCGCGAGGCGCGCGACCGGCTCGCGCAAGGGCCCCGCGGGAAGCGCAAGGCCGTTGCCGAAACGCCGCTCGCCGTCCACCACCGCGATCTCGACGTCGCGCGCGAGGGCGTAATGCTGCAGGCCGTCGTCGCTCACCACGACGTTCACCCCGGCGCCGGACTCGAGGAGCGCGCGCACCGCGGCCACGCGATCCGGCGAGATGTAGACCGGGATGCGGCAGCGGCGCGCGATGAGCACCGGCTCGTCGCCGAAATGCTCGGGCGTCGCGACGTCCGGCAGCACGCGGACCACGCCGAGCGGATCCTGCTCGCGCGGCGGCACGCGGCCGTAGCCGCGCGCGACGACGCCGGGGTTCCATCCGCGCGCCCGCAGCAGCTCCACGATGGCGATCACGAGCGGCGTCTTGCCGGTGCCGCCCACCGTCACGTTGCCCACGACGACGACCGGCACCGGCGCGCGCCAGGCGCGGAGCAGGCCGCGACGATAGAGGAAGCGCCGCGCGCGCACGGCGAGGGCGAAGAGGAGCGCGAACGGCGCGAGGAGGAGCGCTCCACCGCCGCGGCGTTGCCATTCGGATTCGAGCCACTCGCGCACGGCGCGCCCCCGCGCTCTAGCCGCGCGCCGCTCCCGGCGTCATCGGCGGGTCTGGGTGGTGAACGAGATGTGGTTGTAGCCGGCGATGCGCGCGCTTTCCATCACGTTGATCACCGACTGGTGCGTCGTCTGCGCGTCGGCGCTGATCGCGACCACCGGCTCCTTCGCGCCCTTCGCCGCCTCGCGCAGCCGGTCCGCGAAGTCGTCCGGGCTCCTGTAGGGCGTCGGAACGCCGTCGATCGCGTAGCGGCCCGCCGCGTCCACCGCCACGTTGAGCACCTGCGGCGGCTGCGCGGCCTTGTCCGCGCTCGCCTGCGGCAGGTTGATCTGCAGCTCCGCGAAGCGGTTGTAGGTCGTGGTGAGGAACAGGAAGATCAGGACGACGATGAGGACGTCGATCAGCGGGATGAGGTTGACCTCCGGCTCCTCGCGCGCCCGGCCGCGCCGGAAGTTCATGCACGCCGCTCGCCGTGGAGAAGCTCGATCAGCTTGATGGCCTGGCCCTCCATCTCCACCACGAGCACGTCCACCCGGTTGCGGAAATGGCGGTAGAAGATCACCGCCGGAATCGACACGCCGATGCCGAAGAGCGTGTTGTAGAGCGCGACCGAGATACCGTGCGCGAGCTGGGCGGGATTGCCCGCGCCGCTGGTCGGATTCTGCGAGCCGAAGATCTCGATCATGCCGACGATCGTGCCGAACAGGCCGAGCAGCGTGGAGATCGTGGCGATGGAGCCGAGCGTCGTGAGGAAGCGCTCGAGCTCGAGGGCGACCGCGCGGCCGCTCTCCTCCACCGCGTCCTTGATCGCCTCGCGCGAGCTCTTCTCGTTCACCAGCGCCGCGGCGAAGATGCGGCCGATGAGCGGTCCCTGCTGCAGGCGCGCGATGAGCTCGGGCGTGACGCCCCTCGCCTGGTACTCGCGGATGGTCGCCGGAAGGACGCTCCTCGGTGCGACGAGCGAGGTCCGCAGCGACCAGAACCGCTCGCCGATGATGGCGAGCGCGACGACCGAGGCGAAGATGATCAGCCAGATCGGCCATCCGGCCGCTTCGATGATCGACAGCACGTGCGAATCGACTCCTGCAAGAAATGCCGACGCACTTTAGCTGGCCATCGCCGGTTCCACAAGGTCTTGTGCGAAATCGCGCCGCGTGCCACAAAGCGCTTGGCGCCGTCGCGAGCCGCCCGACGATCGCGCGCAGTCGCGGCGAGGGCGCAGCTTCTTCGTTTGCGCGATCCTTGCGGTTTCGCCTCTGTAGGCATCGAGGAAGGCGGCGTTGCGCGGCGCCGGAATTGTCGCGAATCATCCACAGAGCCTGTGGATAAGCCTGTGGACGGGCTCGTGGCGCGTTCGCCAAGTGGCGTTGCCGAAAGGGTTTTCTTTCGTCCGCTCAAATTTTGAGCGGAGCGCGTTTCTTGCGAGAGATCAAGGAGTTATCAATTCTTCTCCCCGTAACGCAGGCTCTCCAGAGGGAAAGTGCGCCAATCCCGCTGCGGCGCGAAGGGGCAGTGGATAGAGTCGCATGCGCTCCTCCAGAGGGAAATCGCGTTTCCGCAAGTCCTACGAGCGGTTTCCGTTTGTCCTACTCCCCGCCTTCGTTCCGTCTTACGAACTGTATCTCCGGCTTCCGACCCGCATGACCCCCGACCTACCCGGCATCGCGCCCGTCCTCACCGTCACCGAACTGAACCGCCGCGTGCGAGCGCTGCTCGAGAACCGCTTCGAGATGCTCTGGATTTCGGGCGAGCTCTCGAACGTGAAGCGCGCGGCCTCCGGCCATTGGTATTTCTGCCTGAAGGACCCCGGCGCCCAGGTCGAATGCGCGATGTTCCGCACGCGCGCGCAATTCCTGGACTTCCGGCCCGAGGACGGCCTGCGCGTCGAGGTGCGCGCGCGCGTGACCCTGTACGAGCCGCGCGGCAATTACCAGCTGGTGGTCGAAGAGATCCGCAAGGCCGGCCTCGGCGCGCTCTACGAGGCGTTCGCGAAGCTCAAGGCGAAGCTCGAGGCCGAGGGACTCTTCGAAGCGGGACGCAAGCGCCCGCTACCCGGCTTCCCGCGCGCGATCGGGATCGTCACCTCGCCCGCCGCCGCGGCCTTGCGCGACGTCCTCACGACGCTCGGCCGGCGCGCGCCGATGGTTCCGGTGGTGCTCTACCCCGCCCAGGTGCAGGGCGAGGGCGCGGCTGCGCAGCTGGCGCGGGCGATCGAGACGGCGAACGCGCGTGGCGAATGCGAGGTCCTGATCGTGTGCCGCGGGGGCGGCAGCCTCGAGGACCTGTGGGCCTTCAACGAGGAGATCGTCGCGCGCGCGATCTTCGCCTCGCGCCTTCCCGTCGTGAGCGGGGTGGGCCACGAGACCGACTTCTCCATCGCCGACTTCGTCGCCGACCTGCGCGCGCCGACCCCCACCGCCGCTGCCGTGGCGGCGAGCCCGGATCGGGCGGCGCTCCTCGGGCAGGTCGGGGCGATGCGGCGCCGGCTCGCACGCGACCTGCGGCGCATCGTGGAGACCGCGGGGCAGCGCCTCGATGTCGCCTCGCGCCGGCTGCTCACGCCCGCGCAACGCGTCGAGCACGATCGCGAGCGGCTCGCGCAGCACGCGCGGCGCCTGCGCCGGTCCCTTCCGGACATCGCCGCCGCGCGGCGCGAGCTGGAGCGCGCGGCACGGCGCCTCGCCAGCGCCGCGGCGCGCGCGGCGACCGAGCGCGCGCGGCGCCTGGCCGCCTTGCGCGCCTCGCTCGGCCACCTCGATCCGACCCGGGTGCTGGGGCGTGGATACAGCATCGTGCGCGGCCCCGACGGCCACGTGGTGCGCTCGAGCGCCGTGCTTTCGCGGGGCGACGCGATCGAGATCCGTTTCGGCGAGGGTGGCGCGACCGCGAGCGTGATCGATCGGCGGCCTTCGCGGGATTAGGCGCGGCGCGTTCCGCGAGGACCGCAGGAAGCGGCGGCGGCGCGCCGGCGGCTCAATGCGCGAGCGCCGCCTCGATCTCCGCGAAGCTGCGGGCGCGCGCTCCGACGTGCACCGGCCTTCCGAGCTGCTTCTCGATCTGCGAGGCGGAGAACACCCCGCGCACGACCTGGGTGCCGTCGGGCTCGTCCTCGACGGCCATGGCGTGCTGGCGCCCCGCCCGTGCGAGCGTCGCGAGGACGTGTCCCACGCGCGCGCGCGCCACTTCCGGCATCGGCAGGACCTCGAGCCGCGATCCGGGCGTCATCAGGTCGCGCACGCGGATCTCGCTGCGGCGCCCGCCGTACTGCTGGATGTGCTGCAGCGGCTTCTCGCCCAGGAGGTCGGTCGCGGTGATGAGGCCCAGCAACCGGTTCTCGACGTCGACCACGAAGAGGGAACGGACGTTGCGCCGGACCATGATGCGCATCGCCGCCTCGATGTCGACCTCGGGATCGACCATCACGGCGGGAATGCGCCGCAGGTCGGTCATGATGGCGAGCGCCGGGTCCTCGAGCGTGATCGGCGCTCCGGCATCGTGCGCGGGCTGCCGCACGAACGTGCCCTCGCTCATGGGCCGGGAGGCGATCGGCGCGTAACTGCGTTCCATTCCCGGACATTCGCCCGCTTCGCGGGCCCGCGCAAGCCGAAAGTTTTGATCGGCGGATCAGCGCTCGCTATGCGCGCGCGCCGTCCCCGAGGAAGCGGGCGACGCGTGCGATCACCGCGGAGGCGAGATCGCCGCGCAGCGCGTCGAGGCGCTCCACGGGCGCGGTGCCGGGCTTCCCGCCCATCGCGCGCAGCCACGTGAGCTGGCGCTTGGCGAGCTGGCGCGTCGCGGCGATGCCCCGTGCTTCCAGCGTCGCGGCGGGGGCGTGTCCCTCGAGCGTGTCCCACGCCTGGCGATATCCCACCGTGCGCATCGACGGCATGCCCGGCTCGAGCGCGAAGCGCGCGCGCAGCGCCCGCAGCTCCTCGACGAGGCCGGCGGCGAGCATCGCGCGGAAGCGCTCGGCGATGCGCGCGTGCAGCACCGAGCGCTCCGAGGGCTCGAGCGAGATCGCGAGCGCGTCGATCGCCGGCGCCGCGGCCGACGCCGCGCGGTGATGCTCGGAAAGCGCGCGGCCGGTGTGGTAGCGCACCTCGAGGGCGCGCTGGATGCGCTGCGCGTCGGTGGGCTCGATGCGCGAGGCGCTCGCCGGATCGAGCCCTGCGAGCTCCGCGTGCAGGGCGGGCCAGCCCTCACGCGCCGCACGCGCCTCGAGCTCCGCGCGCAGGGCGGGCTGCGCCGGAGGCAGCTGCGCGAGCCCGCCCATCAGCGCACGGAAGTAGAGCATCGTGCCTCCCGCGACGATCGGCAGCCGGCCGCGTGCGTGGATCCCGGCGATGGCGCGTTCCGCGTCTTCGCGGAACCGCCCGGCGGAGTAGGCCTCGACCGGATCGAGGATGTCGACGAGGTGGTGCGGCACGCGCGCGAGCGTGGCGCGATCGGGCTTCGCCGTGCCGACGTCCATGCCGCGATAGACCTGCGCCGAGTCGACGCTCACGATCTCGCAGG
>DATIZV010000296.1:0-8425 GCA_035516915.1 Usitatibacter sp.
GTGAGCGATTCCGAGCTGGTCGCGCGAGCGCTCGCCGCGAGGGTCCGCTACCGGAACACCTTCCTGCACCGGGCTCCGGTCCTCGA
The DNA here is from genome assembly GCA_035516915.1 of Usitatibacter sp. Taxonomy (GTDB): domain Bacteria; phylum Pseudomonadota; class Gammaproteobacteria; order Burkholderiales; family Usitatibacteraceae; genus Usitatibacter. The sequence goes on from DATIZV010000296.1 coordinate 87, forward strand.
CATTTGCGATCCGCAGCCGGCCGACCGCTCGAGCTGCGACGTGCTGGTGTGCTCCGACGTGCTGGAGCATGTCGCGCCGCCCGTGGAGAAGGCGTTCGCGGGAATGAGGAAGATCGTCCGGCCGGGCGGATTCGTCGTGCTGACCGTGCCCTGCAGCGCCGGGGAGCGCACGGTGGAGCACTATCCGCGGCTGTACGACTACCGCATCGTCGAGCGCGACGGCCGGCGCGTCCTGGTGAACCGGACGAGCGACGGGAAGCTCGAGGAGTACCGCGACCTCGTCTTCCACGGCGGACCGGGAGAAACGCTCGAGATGCGCGCCTTCGCGATGGGAGATCTCGAACGGCGGCTCGCCGAGGCGGGCTTCGGAACCGTGGAGATCTTCGCGCAGCCGGATTTCCCCCACGGCGTGTACTGGGAGCATCCCTACTCCGTGCCCATCGTGGCGACAGCGGCCGGTCGATGAGCGCGCGCGGCCGCCGTGCGCGAGCCGCCGGGACCGTGCGGCCGGTTCACCGGGCGCGCGGCGAGCGGGGGCCATGAGCCGCTACATCGTCCACGACTTCCTCCAGGTCGCCGGCGGCGCCGAGCGGCTCGTGCTGGATCTCGCGCTCGCGTTCCCCGACTACGCCCTGGTGGTCTCGCGGGTCTATCCGGAAGCGCGGCTCCTCCTTCCGCGCGGCGGCCTCGAGGTGCGCACGCTCGGCACCGCGTCGTCGCGGGTGCTGGGGCGCATCCTCGAGGCGATCGTGCGCTTTCGACGTTCCACGGACTTCCTCGCGGACGCGGAGACGGTGCTCTACAGCGGCTTCTACGCGCCGTTCGCGGTCGCCAACCAGCGGCACGGCAGGCGCGTGTACTACTGCCATGCGCCGCCGCGCTTCGCCTACGAGATGCGCGCGTTCTACCTCGAGCGGATGGCCGCGCCCGCACGGCCCCTCGCGAACCGCTTCTTCGACTACGTGCGAACGAGCTACGAGGCGTCCCTCAGGCGGATGGATGTGCTCGTCGCCAACTCGCGCAACGTGCAGGCGCGGCTGCGGCGAATCCTCGGTGCCGAGGCGACGGTCGTCCACCCGCCGATCGACACGCGGCGATTCCGCTGGATCGAGCCGGGCGATTACTTCGTGTCGCTCGCGCGGCTCACGGAATACAAGCGCGTCGAGCTCATCGTGAGGGCGTTCCTGCGCATGCCCGACCGCAGGCTCGTGGTGGCCTCGACGGGACCGCAGGAAGGCCATCTGCGCAGGCTCGCCGCGGGCGCCGCGAACATCTCCTTCACGGGCTTGCTGGCGGAGGAGCGCTTGAGCGATCTCGTCGGACGCTCGCGGGCGGCGATCTACGTTCCGATCGACGAGGATTTCGGGATGTCCCCCGTCGAGGCGATGGCGGCGGGCAAGCCCGTCATCGGCGTCGCGGAGGGCGGGCTCCTCGAGACCGTGGTCGAGGGCGAGACCGGCTTCCTCGTCCCCGCGCCGCCCTCGGTCGAATCGCTCGCGGAGGCGGTCGGGCGGCTCACGGCCGAGCGGGCGCTCGCGATGCGCGATGCCTGCGAGGCGTCCGCGCGGCGATTCTCGAAGGCGATCTTCCTCGAACGCATGGGCGCCATCCTCGAAGGCGCACCGGAAATGCTCTATGATTCCGCACGTCTGGCCTGAGAGGGCGCGGTGGTCCTGATTCCAACCATCCTCTGCGGAGGCGCCGGCTCGAGACTGTGGCCGGTGTCGCGCGCATTGCATCCCAAGCCGTTCATGCGGCTCGCCGACGGCCAGAGCCTGCTCCAGAAGGCGTTCCTGCGCGGCGCGATCCTGCCGGCGGCGAGCGAGATCCTGGCGGTCACGAACCGCGAGCTTTTCTTCCAGACGCGCGACGAGCTTCGCGAGGTGAACGAGCGCGGGCTCGCGACCTCGTTCCTGCTCGAGCCGGTGGCGCGCGGAACGGCGGCGGCGGTGGCCGCGGCGGCGCTCCACGTCGAGCGCGCCCGGGGCGCCGGAACGGCGATGCTCATCCTTCCGGCCGACCACCTCGTCACCGATGCCGCGGCCTTCGCGCGCGCGGTGGAGGAGGCGCTGCGCCTCGCCGAGCGCGGGCGGCTCGTCACCTTCGGCATTCGCCCCGCGGCGCCCGAGACGGGCTACGGCTACATCGAGGCGCAGGGCAACGAGGTCCTGCGCTTCGTCGAGAAGCCGGCGGAAGAAGCCGCGCGTGAGTACGTCCGATCCGGCCGCTTCCTGTGGAACTCGGGCATGTTCTGCTTCACGGCCGGCAGCGTCCTCGGCGAGATGCGCCGGCATTGCGGCGAGATCGTCGCGAACGTCGAGCGCTGCCTCGCGCGGTCGCGGAGCCTGGAGGCCGACGGCGTGGCGCGCGTCGAGCTCGACGCCGAAACCCTCGCGCGCGTGCCGGAGACTTCCATCGATTACGCGCTCATGGAGAAGTCCGGGCAGGTCTCGGTGGTGGCTTGCGACATCGGCTGGAGCGACATCGGCTCGTGGGCCGCGGTCGCCGAGCTGGGCGCCGCCGATGCGATGCGCAACCGCGTCGAGGGCACGGCGGTGCTGCACGACGTGTCCGGCTGCTACATCCGCAGCGAGGACCGCGTGGTCGGAGCGGTCGGCGTCGAGGACCTCGTCATCGTCGATACCGCCGACGCGCTGCTGGTCGCGCGCAGGGACCGGACGCAGGAGGTGCGCAACATCTATGCGCGCCTCAAGGAGCAGGGCCACGACGCGCACCGGCTGCATCGCACGGTGCATCGGCCGTGGGGAACCTATACGGTCATCGAGGAGGGTCCCGGCTTCAAGATCAAGCGCATCGAGGTGAGGCCGGGGGCGAGCCTCAGCCTGCAGATGCACCGGCACCGCAGCGAGCACTGGGTCGTCGTGAGCGGAACGGCGAAGGTGACGCGCGGCGACCGCGAGCTCGCGGTGCGCTCCAACGAGTCGACGTTCATCCCCGCGGGGGAGCGCCATCGCCTGGAGAACGCGACCGATGTTCCGCTCGTGATCATCGAGGTGCAGAGCGGCCCCTACCTGGGCGAGGACGACATCGTGCGCTTCGACGACCGGTACGGGCGCCTTCCGCACGCCGCGGAGTGATGGCGCTCGACGCCGCCTCGGGGGAGCCCTTCCGCATGCCGATCGAGCGCGCGGAGCCGGGGGACGGCGGCTCCTTCCGCCTCGAGGGCCGCATCGCGCGCGGGGGCGTGCGGCCCGGCGATGCGGTGCGCCTGCTTCCTTCGGGGCTGCCGGCGCGGGTCGCGGAGGTTCGCGGCGCCTCGGGACCCGGGTCGCAGGGCGCTGCGGGCGACCGCGTCGTCGTCACGCTCGAGGCCCCCGTCGATGCGGGCCCGGGCGACGTCCTCGCCGCGGCGGCCGACCCGCCGCAGGTCTCGGACCAGTTCCAGGCACGACTTCGCTGGCACGGCGCGCACGAGCTGGTTCCGGGACGCGCGTACCGCATGCGGCTGCACGCGAAGGAAACGCGGCTCACCGTGACGACGATCAAGTATCGCGAAGAGCCCGGCGGGGCGAATCATCTCGCCGCTCGCACGCTGCGCCGCGGCGAAACCGGCATCGTGAATCTCTCCACCGGGGAGCCGGTCGCGTTCGAGCCCGGCTCGGTGAACCTCCTTCTCGGCAGCTTCCTCGTGCTCGACGCGGTCACGGACGAAACGGTCGGCGAAGGGACCATCCACTTCCCGCTGTGGCGGGCATCCAACGTCCATCGGCAGGCGGTCGACGTGCACAAGGCGGCGCGCGCCGCGCTGAAGAACCAGCGGCCGCGCTGCATCTGGCTCACGGGGCTGCCGGGCTCGGGCAAGTCGACCATCGCCAATGCCCTCGAACGGCGCCTTCACGCCGAGGGACGTCACACCTACCTGCTCGACGGCGACAACGTGCGCCACGGCTTGAGCCGCGACCTGGGATTCACCGAGACCGATCGCGTCGAGAACATCCGCCGCGTCGCCGAGGTCGCTCGGCTGATGGTCGACGCCGGCCTCATCGTGATCGTCTCCTTCATCTCGCCGTTCCGCGCGGAGCGGCGCATGGCGCGGCGCCTCTTCGGCGAGGGCGAGTTCGTCGAGGTCTTCGTCGATGCGCCCCTCGCGGAATGCGAGCGGCGCGACCCGAAGGGGCTCTATGCGAAGGCGAGGCGCGGCGAGCTCGCCAACTTCACCGGGATCGACAGTCCCTACGAGGCGCCGGAATCGCCCGAGGTGCGGCTCGACACCACGCGGGTCGCGCCGCCCGAGGCCGTGTCCGCGATCCTCGATCGCCTGGGCTGAATCGGCTCACCACGCGAGCGTCGCCACCAGTGGAAGGTGGTCCGATGCCGCGCGCGCGGTCCGGCTGCGGTGCGCCCGCACCTCGCGCAGCAGCGAGCCGGGATGCGCCCAGAGGCGATCGAGCGCGAGCATCGGCGCCCACGCCGGGAAGGTGCGGCGCGGCGGCGTCTCGACGAAGTGCTCGTGCAGCCATTTCAGCGGCCGCCCCCACAGCCACCACTCGTTGAGGTCGCCCGCGAGCACCGCGCGATCCCCGGGACGCTCGGTGAAGAGCGGCAGCAGGCGCTGCACCTGGTAGCGGCGCTCGGCGGGACGCAGGCCGAGGTGCGTCGCCACCACGCGGATCAGCTCGCCCGAGCATTCGACGTCGGCGGCGATGGCGTTCCTCGGCTCGCGCCGCTCCCAGGTGAGGTCGAGCTGCTCGACGTGGCGGATCGGGCAGCGCGCGAGGAGCCCGTTGCCGAAGTGGCCGTCGGCGCGCATGAGCGTCGTGCCCCACACGGCCTGGAGGCCGGTCTCCTTCGCGAGCCATGCGAGCATGTCGATGCCCGCCGCGCGCGATTCGACTTCCTGCATCGCGACCACGTCCGGGTCGATCTCGCGCAGCACGTCGAGGATGCGCTTCTCGGAGAAGCGCCCGTCGCGCCCGATCCCGCAATGGATGTTGTAGGTGGCGACCTTGAGCCGCGGCATGGATCCTTCAGGAGTGGCCGGTGGCCTCTCGATCGAGGCGGCGCAGCCACCGCTGTCCCAGGTAGACGATCGTGACGAGGAGCACGACCGCGATCGCGATGAGCCAGCCGTTGATCTCGGCGGGCGCGACGAGGAGCCGCGAGATCTGCTCGCTCAGCACCGTCGCCGCGAGCATGCCGGGAACGATGCCGACCAGGGAGCCGAGCACGAAGTCGCGCAGCCGGATGCGCATCGCGCCCATCACCAGGTTCACGACGACGTAGGGCGCGATGGGCAGGAGGCGCACGATCGCGACCGCGAGGGCTCCGCGATGGTAGAGCGCCGCGCTCATGCGGTTGAGGCGCGGCCCGGCCAGGCGGCGCACGGTGTCGCGGCGTACCAGTCGCCCGGGAGCGTAGCTCACGACGCCCGCGACGATCATGCCGCAGATGCCGTAGAGGAATCCGCGCCAGGGGCCGAACGCGATGACCGAGATCATGGTGATGAACCAGCGCGGGAACATCGTGTAGCTCGCGGGCGTATACGCGAGCACCACGATGAGCGGCGCCCACGAGTAGCGCGAGAACTCCTCGCCCCAGCGGATCACGTTCGCGCGGGTGACGTAATCGGCGAGCGGCGTGCAGGTCCATGCGAGCGCGAGCGCGGCGAAGGCGACGCACAGTCCCGCGAGGAGGCGCCTCCCGGGCATGAGCGACGTGGAGGTGTCGGGCGCGAACTCGCGCACGATCCCTTCCAGCGGGAGCGGCTTCTCGAGGTCGGCGACGGCGACGAGGTTGAGCTGCGTCTCGGCGATCTCGGGCGCCTCGAGCACCTCGATGCGGCGCGCCTTCTTCGGCAGCGCCGCGATCGCCGCGGAGATCGAGCCCTCGCGTGCGATGGCCTGCGCGACCGCCGCGGGCTCGGTGCCCGTGTGCTCGGCGACGAGCGAGTCGCGAAACGCGCGGATCGTCCCGCGGATGCGCGCATCGCCGCGCGCCTCGAAGGTCACGTCGCACTCCGAGTCCATGCCCATCGAGCGGTTGCTGAGGTTCGAGGAGCCGACCCGCAGCCACTCGTCGTCCACGATCATGAGCTTGGAATGCAGGTCGATGCACGTGTTCTCCGCCAATCCGTCGACGTGCGGGTAGTAGGCGTGGAAACGGCCGTGCGGATCGGCGGCGCGAAGCTCGCGGATGAGCCGCACGCGCAGCGCCTGCATCGTGAGCTCCTCCAGCCAGCCGTGGCTGAGGAGGCGCGTGAGCACGACGATCTCCGGCCCCTCGGGCTTCGCGAGGCTCGCTCTCAGCGCGTCGGCGATCGCCTGGGAGGTGAAGTACTGGTTCTCGACGTAGACGTAGTCGCGCGCCGCCGCGATCATGTCGAGGTAGAGGCGCTCGACCTCGCGCACCGCGCCGCGCGCGCCGATCGGCGGCGAGGTGCAGGCGACGGCGGCGGTCGCCTCGCGCATCTGCACGCCGATCTCCGGCGGCCAGCCGTCGCCCGGCACGTCGATCGGATGCAGGCGTTCCCCGGTGGCCGCCTCCCAGCGCTCCCGCGCCACCGCCGAGAGCGCGCGTGCCGCCTCGCCGTCGACGAGCGCCATCATGTCGTGCATCGGCGGATAGGGTTCGCCGAGGAAGGTGCGGCGCGGGTCGCCCGGCGCGTGGGCGTGGCTGTCCCAGCGCTTCGACGTGAGGTCGAGGCCGCCGGCGAACGCGAGGCGGTCGTCGATCACGACCACCTTCTGGTGGTGCGAGCCCGCCATCGGGTGCGTGTCGTCGTAGCGGATGTCGATGCGGCGGTGCGGCCTCCACGTGATGCCGTAGATCGGCGGGATCTCGCGGCCCTTGCCGAAGATCATCGGGTAATCCCAGTCGAGGATGCGTACGTGCAGGCCGTGGTTGCGCCGCGCGAGGCCGTTCAGCCACTCGCCGAGCGTGGGCCCGGGCTCGCCGTTCGCGCCGTAGGTGAGCACCATGCGGCTGTCGAAGTCCCAGCCGACGATGAGGATCGAGCGCTCGGCGCGCGCGGTCGCGCGCGCGAAGGCGTCGAAGTACCGCTCGCCGTCGACGAGGATCGCTGCGCGCCGCGCCGTGCCGACGTCCGAGCAGTTCTCCCCCGGGCGGAAAATCGTTCCAGGACGGTCCACGTGAGGCGGACAATCCGCCGAGCGAACTAGTTCAACTGCTCGTTCATGTAGCGCACGCGTTCCGCGATGCCGCGTAACATCGCCATCGCAATGGCGGGGTGCCCGCGCACGGCCGCGAGGAGCGACGGACGATCGACCTGCAGCAGCTCGCACTCCACCTGGGTCGTGGCGGTCGCGGCGCGCGGCGCCTGGTCGACGAGGGCCATCTCGCCGAAGATGCCGCCGGGCTGCACGATCTCGACCACGCCGCCGCGGATCGAGATCGCGACGCGGCCCGACTTCACGACGTACATGAAGGCGCCGCTCTGGCCCTCGCGCATGACGACCGTGTCGTTCCAGTGGCGCACGGTGGACGCGCGCGGCAACGCCTGCTCGAACTGGGCGAGCGTGGCGGCATCGAAGACGGTCGCCTCGCGCGCCGGACCGGCGCCCGCGCCCTTCCTCGCGGCGAGGCGCGCCACGAGGAAGCGCAGGCGGTCGAACATCACGCTCATCAGCATCAGCGCGAACTCCGGCGAGCGCGCGAGCGCGTCCTGCAGCTCCCCGCGATCGAGCGAGATCGCGGCCCCGTCGGTCTTCGCCGTCGCCGTGGCGCTGCGCGGACGCGCGCTCACCACCGCCATCTCGCCGAACACCTCTCCGGCTCGCACCGTGTCGAGCGCGCGCCCGCGATGCGTGAGGGCGACTTCCCCCTCGACGAGGAAGTACATGCGCGCGGCGCTGCGGAAAAGCCCGCCCTTCGTCTTCTCTTCCTCCACGAAGAGCGCCTGGCCGGCGGCGAAGCGCTCGGGCTTGCCCTCCTTGCGGAACAGCGCCTCGGCGACCTTCGGGTCGTAGTAGCGGCTCTGCGCGGGCTTGAACGGCGCGGACGGAGCGGAGGGTTCGGCGGGTGCGGGGCGTTGCGCGGGCTGCGGCCTGGTGAAATCGAATTCGTCGGTCATGCGGCGCGGTGCGGGGCGGAGGGCTCCATTAGAATGCGCAATTGTCGCATCCGCGACGGGCCTGTAGCTCAGGTGGTTAGAGCAGGGGACTCATAATCCCTTGGTCCCTGGTTCGAATCCAGGCGGGCCCACCTTCAAATCAACGAGCCAGGAGACTGGAATTGGACGGGCGGGCAAATCCTTCCAGTGCAAGTTTCCGTTTCGTTGCAGTTTCTCAGTCGCGGAGCGTTATGGCTTGGCGCGCGCAGCGTGTAGCCTTTGCTGATACTGTTGCATACGTCGATGAAAG
>DATIZV010000297.1:0-8392 GCA_035516915.1 Usitatibacter sp.
CCTGTACTCGGACCTGCTGGTGCACGACATGGGCCCGGGTCTCGCGGACGGCGTGACGCAGGGCGAGGCGGGGCCGAGCGAGTTCCGCACCGCGCCGCTCTGGGGACTCGGGCAACGGGTCTTCTTCCTCCATGACGGCCGCACCTCGGACCTGCTCCAGGCCGTGCAGGAGCACCAGAGCGGAACCGCGCGCGCCGGGAACGCCTCGGAAGCCAACGGCGTCGTGGCGCGCTTCGACGGCCTCACGGAAGCGCAGAAGCAGGACGTCCTCGACTTCCTGCGCTCGCTGTAGGCTCCCCGCGGCACCGGGTCCGTCCCGTTCTGCGGGGCGGGCCCGCGATTTACAGGCGGTCGCCCCGGCGGCATCATACCCGTCTTCGCTTCCCCGGGACGGCTGCATGAATCGCATCGTTCACATCTCGCTCAAGGTCGACGACGTCCAGCGCACCGGCGACTTCTACGGCGCGGTGTTCGGCTTCGTGGACGCGGAGACGCGCCGCACGCGCGACCACCTCTCGCGTCACATGAGCGACGGCGCGATCGACTTCACCCTGATGAAGTACGACGCGGGGACGCGCTCGGCAGAATCGGGCGCCGCGGGCGAGGGCCCGTGCATCCACCACTTCGCGATCGAGGTGGAGGACGTCGAGGGCGTGACCACGGCGATCCGCGCGCGCGGCTGCGCGATCGTGAGCGATCCGGGCGTGATCCCGGTGAAGTTCCGCTCGCCCGGCGGCGGCATCGCCGAGCTCGTCCCGGTCGGGCGCTACAAGCGCGTGGCGAGCGGGCAGCGCATCGCCCCGATCGTGCACCTCTCGCTCAAGGTGAACGACGTCGTGCGTGCCGGCGATTTCTACCGGGAGGTCTTCGGCTTCCGCGACTCCGGGACGAAGCACGCGCGCGACCATGTCTCGCGCCACATGACCGACGGCGCCATCGACTTCACGCTCATGCAGTACGACGCCGACAGCCGCTCGCGCGAGGCGCTCGCGGCGGGCGAGGGACCCTGCATCCACCACTTCGCGATCGAGGTGGACGACGTCGCGCGCGCCACCCAGCGCGTGCGCGAGCACGGCTCGGAGCTGGTGAGCGACCCGGGCGTGATCCCGGTGAAGTTCCGCGCGCCCGGGGGCACGCTCGCGGAGCTCGTGCCGGCCGGCCGCTATCAGCGCTGATCCCGATGCGGCGCCCGGCGCGAACCGGCGACTTCGTTTCGGGGATCGCGCTGGCGGCCCTCGGCGCGTTCATCGTCGAGACGGCGCACGGCTGGACGTACATGGGCGAGGACGGGCCGGGCCCCGGCTTCTTCCCGACCTGGTACGGAAGCGTCATGGTCGTGCTCTCCGTGGTCCTCGTCGCCCGCTCGGTCCTCGCCGCTCCGTCCACGCGCACGGCGGTCAAGCGGCGCGAGCTCGCGAGCTCGAGCCGGCGTTCGTGCCGGACGATGCGTTCCTCCAGTCGATGAAGGAGACCGCCGGCGAGTTGCGCGAGCAGTATCGGAAGGCCGGCGTGAAGGTCTACCGCTGAGCGTGGCGAGCGCCGCCGACCGCGCCGGGCGTGCCCTGGGCCTCGACTTCGGCACGACCAACACCGTGCTCGCCTGGGCACAGCCGCACGCGCCGGCCGATGCGGTCGTGTTCAGCTTCCTCTCCAACCGCCTCTTCTCGTTGCGCTCCGCGTTGTGCTTCTGGAACGAGGGCGACGAGGACCATCCGCAGGTGAAGTCGGAGGCGGGGCCGTGGGCGATCCAGCGCTTCATCGAGCTCGCGGGCGACTGCCGCTTCATCCAATCGCTCAAGACCTTCGCGGCGAGCCGGCTCTTCGAGCAGACCCACATCTACGGCAGCGCCTGGCGCTTCGAGGATCTCTTCCAGCGCTTCTTCCGCGATCTGCGCGAGCACGCGCATCCGCAGCTCGACGCGCTGCCGCGCGACGTGGTCGTGGGGCGGCCGGTGGAGTACGCCGGAAGCAGCCGTCCCGACGCCGCGCTCGCGATGCAGCGCTACCGTGCGGCCCTCGAGCCCTTCGGCTTCGAGCGCATCCGCCAGGTGTACGAGCCGGTCGCCGCCGCGTTCTTCTACGCGCAGAGCCTCGTGGACAGCGCCACCGTGCTGGTCGCCGATTTCGGCGGCGGCACGACGGACTTCTCGGCGATCCGCTTCGACGTGGGCCGCTCGGGATTGCGGGCGAAGGCGCTGGGACATTCCGGCGTGGGCGTGGCGGGCGATCGCTTCGACTACCGCCTGATCGACCACGTCGTGCTGCCGCAGCTCGGCAAGGGCACGACCTACCGCAGCATGGGCCGCAGCCTCGAGATGCCGCGCTCGTGCTTCGCGGGATTCGCCCAATGGCACGAGCTCTCGGTGATGAAGACCTCGCGCGATTTCCGCGACTTCAAGGACGTCGCGCGCTTCGCCGACGCGCCCGGGCTCGTGGGCCGCTTCATCCGCCTGGTGGAATCGGACCAGGGCTACACGCTCTACAAGGCGGTCTCGGACACGAAGGAGGCGCTCTCCCGGGACGAGGCCGCGGAGTTCCGCTTCGCGGGACCGGGCTTCGAGGTCCGCGAGCGAGTGACGCGTGCGCAATTCGAGTCGTGGATCGCGCCCGAGCTCGAGGCGATCGAGGAGGCGCTGGACCGCCTGCTCGCCGCATCGTCGATCCCGCCCGCGGACGTGGACCGCGTGTTCCTCACCGGCGGCAGCTCGTTCGTGCCGGCGGTACGGCGCATCTTCGTGCGGCGCTTCGGGGCCGGGCGGATCGAGTCGGGCAACGAGTTCGTCTCCATCGCGAACGGCCTCGCCACGCTGGGCCTGCGCGAGGATCTCGACGCATGGACGGTCGAGGCATGAGCGCGGAGCGCCGCTCGATCGCGGAGTCGCTCGGCGAAGCCGTCGAGCGTGCACGCGGCGTGCGCTTCCTCGCCGGTACCGGCGCCCGCTACGTGACGGGCCAGGAGTGGCACGTGAACGGCGGCGCCTACCTCGGCTGAACGCCGCTCTTCCGCGCGAGGCAGTCGAGGTACGCGGCGTTGTCGAAGGGCGCGCCGTTTCTCTGCGCCTGCCAGATCATTTCGGCGAGGCAATCCATCACTTCGTGGCGCGCCTCGTGGGGGCCGAGCCTGCGTTCGAGCGCCCGGACCGCGGCGCGGATCCCGGGCGGCTGGTCGATCGAGAGCTGCTCCTCGATCGCGAGGTGCATCGAGACGTGCAGGAACGGATTGGTCTCGCCGCCCTCGGGCCGCCATTCGCGCTCGAGATGACGCTCGCGCTCCTCGAGCACGCGGTGATACTCGGGATGCTCGAGGACCACCGAGAGCGCGAGCGATTCGAGCGGCGTGAGGACGGCGCCCGCGCGGTGCTTCGCCCACAGGTCGAAGAGGAAGCTGCGCGCCTCGCCGCGGCTCGGGTCGAACATCTCACGCCTCGCCGCGCGCGGGCGTGGGCGTCAGCGTGAGCGCCGCGAACTTCCTGCGTTCCCTGAATTCGCACTGCGCGTAGACCGGGCACTTGCCGCACAGCGGCTTCTTCGCGACGCAGGTGTAGCGCCCGTGCAGGATGAGGTAGTGGTGCGCGTGCGGCAGGTATTTCTTCGGCACGACCTTGAGGAGCTTCCGCTCGACCTCGAGGGGATCCTTCCCGGGCGCGAGGCCGGTCCGGTTGGAGACGCGGAACACGTGCGTATCGACGGCGATCGTGGGCTCGCCGAATGCGGCGTTCAGCACCACGTTCGCGGTCTTGCGACCGACGCCGGGCAGCTCCTCGAGCGCCTCGCGCGTGCGCGGCACCTCGCCGCCGTGCTTCTCGGTGAGGATCCGCGAGAGCGCCACCACGTTCTTCGCCTTGCCGCGATAGAGCCCGATCGTCTTCACGTACTTCTCGAGGCCCTGCGCGCCGAGGGCGGCGATCTTCGCCGGCGTGTTGGCGACCGGGAAGAGCTTCGCGGTGGCGAGGTTCACGCTCTTGTCGGTCGCCTGCGCGGAGAGCACCACGGCGACGAGCAGCTCGAAGGGCGTCGTGAAATGGAGCTCGCTCTTCGGGTCGGGGATCGCCTGCGCGAGCCGACGGAAGAACTCCTCGCGCTTCGCGGGGCTCATTCGAGGGCGGCGAGGCGCGTCGCGTGCTCGACCGCGTCGCGCGCGAGGCGGATCGAGCGCCGCTCGTGGCGCGCGCGGGAGAGATCCGCATCGGGCAGCGCGGCGACGGGCTCGAGCGCGATGCAATCGACGGGGCACGGCGGGATGCACAGCTCGCATCCGGTGCACCACGACGCGATCACCGTATGCATGCGCTTCGAGGCGCCCACGATCGCGTCCACCGGGCAGGCCTGGATGCACTTCGTGCAGCCGATGCACGCCGGCTCGTCGATCACCGCCACTTGCGGCGGCCGGTATTCGCCGCATTCGGCGTCGAGCGGCTTCGCCTCGCGGCCGAGCAGCCGAGCGAGGCGTCCCACCCCTTCGTCGCCGCCCGGCGGGCAGCGGTCGATGTCGGCGGCGCCTGCCGCGATCGCCTCGGCGTATGGGCGGCATCCCTCGTAGCCGCAGCGCGTGCACTGCGTCTGCGGAAGGAGGGCGTCGATGCGGCGCGCGAGATCGCTCATGTCGGACCGGATGCGAAAACGGGAGTGTAGGGCAGGCCGGCGTCCTCGGCGATGCCGCGATGGGATAGCGCGCCATGCCAGAGGAGCAGGCCCGAGCGCAACGCGGGGTCGGCGCGAAGCGCCGCCTCGATTCCCTGCGATGCGAGGCGCCGAACGAAGGGGAGCGCCGCGCGCGCGAGCGCGGCGGCGGCGGCGACCGGATCCGCGGCGGGAATGTTCGCGACGCAGTAGTGAATCACGCCTTCCGCGACGAACGTGGGCTCGGCATGCGTGGTCGGGCGCGAAGTCTCCGCGACCCCGCCGGCGTCGATGGAGACGTCGGCGATCACCGCTCCGCGGCGCATGCGCTTCACGAGCGCGCGCGGGACGAGCTTCGGCGTGGGTGCGCCGGGAACGAACACGGCGCCCACGACGACGTCCGCCTCGATCGCGAGCCGCTCGATCTCCAACTCCGACGCGAGGCCGCATTCGACGCCGCGACCGAGTCGTTGCAGGGCGGCGTCGCGCGAGGCGGCGCTGCGAGTGAGGACGGCCACGCTCGCGCCGAGGTCGCGCGCGGCCGCGGCCGCGGCGATTCCCGCGTGCCCGGCGCCGAGCACGAGGACCGTCGAAGGCGCGCGCCCGAGGAGCTCCCGCGCCTTGGCGATCGCCATGCGCCCGGCGATCCGCGACATCGGCGCGAGGAGCGGGAATGCGCCGCGCTCGTCGCGCACCAGCTCCCACGCGATGGCGCTCGCGCGCCGCCGGGCGAGGCTCGCCGTCATCTCCGGCTCGCCGGCGAGGTGCTGGTAGCCGAAGAGCGTGGGCCCCTCGCGCACGTGCCCGAGCTCCGCCGGCTGCACTTCCTTCACCTTCACGACCAGCTCGCTCGACCACGCTTCCCCGGCGCGGGCGAGGCGCGCTCCGGCGGCTTCGAAACGCGCGTCGTCCACGCCGATGCCCAGTCCCGCGCCGCGCTCCACGCGCACGTCGTGGCCTTCCGAGGCGAGGACCGCGACCTCGTCGGGCCCGAGCCCCACGCGACGCTCGCCTTCCTTGGTCTCGCGGGGGATGCCGATCCTCATCGCGCCCTGGCGCGGGCGGCCTCGCCTTGCGGGCTGGGCTGCGCAGCCTGCAGCGCCCGGCGCGCCTGCGCGATGAGCGCGGGTCCGCGGTAGATGAATCCGGTGTACAGCTGCACGAGGCTCGCGCCCGCATCCACCTTGGCGCGCGCGTCGGCGCCGCGGAGGATCCCGCCCACGCCGATGAGCGGCACGCGCCCGCCGAGCGCCTGGGCGAGCCGCTGCAGCACGCGCGTCGAGCGCACGAGGAGCGGGCGCCCGCTGAGGCCGCCGGCCTCCTCGGCGTGGGGGTGTCCCTCGACGCCTTCGCGCGAGGTCGTCGTGTTGGTCGCGATGAGCCCGTCGATGCGGTGCTCCACGGCGAGCGCGGCGATCGACTCGATCTGCGCGTCGTCGAGGTCGGGCGCGACCTTGACGAGCAGCGGCTTCACCGCGCCGTGGCGCGCCGCGAGGCCGGCGCGCCGCTCCACGAGGGCGGCGAGCAGATCCCCCAGCCGTCGGGCCGATTGCAGGTCGCGCAGGTCCTTCGTGTTGGGCGACGAGATGTTGACGGTCACGTAGCTCGCGCGCGCGTACACCGCGTCGAGGCACGCGACGTAGTCCTCGGCGGCGCGCTCGATCGGCGTGTCGAAGTTCTTGCCGATGTTGATGCCGAGGATGCCGCGGAAGCGGGCGCGCGCGACGTTCGCGAGCAGCCGCTCCACGCCGAGGTTGTTGAACCCCATGCGGTTGACGAGCGCCTCGTCCTCTTCGAGCCGGAAAAGGCGCGGTCGCGGATTGCCCGGCTGGGGCCGCGGCGTCACGGTGCCCACCTCGATGAAGCCGAAGCCGAGCGCCGCGAGGGCGTCCATGTGCTCGCCGTTCTTGTCGAGGCCCGCGGCGAGCCCCACCGGATTGGGAAAGTCGATGCCCATCACGCGCCGCGATTCGCCGGAGCTCGCGCCCGCCCCCAGGAGCGCCGCGCCGGCGCCCAACGCCGAGAGGGACCTCAGCGCGACGTCGTGCGCAACCTCGGGATCGAGACGGAAGAGGGCGCTGCGGGCGAGGGCGTAGAGCACGCTAGGCGAGGCGTTTCCACTCGCCGCGCACGAGGCCCTCGATCGGCCGGAACTGGTTCTTGTAGCTCATCTTGCGGCTCTGCCCGATCCAGTAGCCCAGGTAGACGTAGGCGAGCCCGCGCCGGCGCGCCTCCTCGATCTGCCACAGGATGTTGTAGGTGCCGTAGCTCGCGAGCGGCACCAGCGGATCGAAGAACGTGTAGACCGAGGAAAGCCCGTCGGAGAGCTCGTCCACGATCGACACCATGCGCAGCTCCCCCGCCTCGCGGAACTCGATGAGGCGCGTGGCGACGTTCGACTGTAGCAGGAAGTGCGCGTACTGCTCGCGGCTGTCGTGGTCCATGCCGCCGCCGCGATGCCGCTCGCTCTGGTAGAGGCGGTAGAGCGCATAGTGCTCGGCGTTGAACTTGAGCTCGGAGTAGCGCGGCTCGAGCCCCCCGTGGCGCCCGGCGGCGCGGCGCTGGGAGCGCGTGGGCTCGAACTCGCCGGCGACGACGCGCACCGGAACGCAGGCATGGCAGTGGTCGCAGTACGGCCGGTAGGTGAAGGCGCCGCTGCGCCGGAACCCGGCGGAAACGAGCGCGCTGTAGGTCTCCGTATCGATCAGGTAGCTCGGAGTCGCCACCTGGGAGCGCGCGAGCTTGCCCGGAAGGTAGCTGCACGGGTACGGCGCCGTGGCGTAGAACTGCAGGTTCGCGATCGGTAGGTCGTTGAGCTTCGCCATCGTCTCTCGTCATCCGGGCGGGGACCAGCGTTCGCCGCTCGGTGGATATTGTATCGACTCCTGGAGGAGCTGCGCGAAGGCGGCGCGCGGGATCTCGCGCGCGCCGAGGGAGGCGAGGTGCGCCGTGGCCTGCTGGCAGTCGATGAGGCGGTATCGGCCGGCCGCGACGCGCTCCACGAGGCGCACGAGGGCGACCTTGGAGGCGTCGGTCGCGCGCGCGAACATCGATTCGCCGAAGAACACCTTGCCGAGCGCCACGCCGTACAGGCCGCCGGCGAGCTCCCCGTCCAGCCACGATTCCACCGAATGCGCGAAGCCCAGCTCGTGCAGCCGCACGTAGGCCTCGATCATCTCCGGAACGATCCAGGTGCCGCCGTGCGCGTTGCGCGGCGCGGCGCACGACTCGATCACCCGGCGGAAGGCGCTGTCCACGCGCGTCTCGTACACGCCGCGCGCGAGCGTCTTGCGCAACGATCGGGACACCTTGAGCTCCGGCGGGAAGAGCACCATGCGCGGATCGGGCGACCACCACAGGATGGGATCGCCCTCGGAGTACCACGGAAAGATGCCGTGGCGGTACGCTTCGACCAGCCGCCCGGGCGAAAGGTCGCCGCCCGCGCACAGCAGCCCGTTCGGCGAGCGCAGCGCCTTCGAGACCGGCGGGAAGGGTTGGTTGCCGCGGAGCCAGGGGATCACCGCGCCACTTTACCAAGCGCAGGCGACGGTGTTTCTCCTCAGGTCTGCAGCCAGGGAAGCCCGGCGTGCCGCTCGTCGAATGGCGCTCGCATGGCGGCGAGCGGCCCAACCCGCGTCGCGGGCGCTGCCATCCCGATCGGGCCGGGCGTGCTCACCAGTAGTTCTCCACCGCGAGGTGGCCGGGCTCGCCGCGCCGCGACATGCGGAAGCCGCGCTCGATGAGGATGCGCCGGGAGTCCTCCACCATCTCG
>DATIZV010000298.1:0-10285 GCA_035516915.1 Usitatibacter sp.
CGAAGTGCTCGTCGCCGACACCACGTCGCCCGATTGGGGCACGGTGATGAAGCGCGCGGCCGCGATCGTCACCAACCGCGGCGGGCGCACCTGCCACGCGGCGATCGTCGCGCGCGAGCTCGGGATTCCCGCCGTGGTGGGCGCGGAGAACGCCACCACGACCCTTCGCGACGGGGAGACGGTGACCGTCTCCTGCGCCGAAGGGATCCAGGGGCGCGTCTACGAGGGCCGCGTTCCCTTCACCACCCGCGAGACCGACACTCGCACGCTCGCGAGCCCCCGCACGAAGATCCTCGTGAACGTGGGCGACCCGGACCTCGCCTTCCACCTCTCGTTCCTGCCGACCTCGGGCGTGGGCCTTGCACGCATGGAGTTCATCATCGCGAGCCACATCCGGGCGCATCCGATGGCGCTCCTGCATCCGGAGCGCATCGACGATGCGGCGGTGCGTGCCGAGCTCGCAGGCCTCGCCCGCAACCATGCGAGCGGCGCCGACTTCTTCGTCGAGCGGCTCTCCGAAGGCGTCGCGACGATCGCCGCGGCCTTCTACCCGCGGCCGGTCATCGTGCGGATGTCGGACTTCAAGACCAACGAGTACGCGAGCCTCCTCGGCGGGAAGTGGTTCGAGCCCGCGGAGGAGAACCCGATGATCGGCTTCCGCGGCGCCTCGCGCTACGCGCACCCCGCGTACGCCGAGGGGTTCGCGCTCGAATGCGCCGCGATGAAGCGCGTGCGCGAGGCGATGGGCCTCGACAACGTGAAGCTCATGATCCCGTTCTGCCGGCGCGTAACGGAAGCAGAGCAGGTCGTCACGCGCATGGCCGAGCTGGGATTGAAGCGCGGCGAGAACGGCCTCGAGATCTACGTGATGTGCGAGATCCCCAACAACGTGATCCTCGCGGACGGCTTCTCGCGCTGGTTCGACGGGTTCTCGATCGGCTCCAACGACCTCACGCAGCTCACGCTCGGCGTGGACCGCGATTCGGAGCTCGTGGAGTTCGACTACGACGAGCGCGACGCCGGAGTGCTCGAGATGATCCGGCTCGCGATCGTCGGCGCGCACCGCAATCGGCGCCCCATCGGCATCTGCGGCCAGGCGCCCTCCGACTACCCCGAATACGCGCAGTTCCTCGTGCACGCCGGGATCGACTCGATCAGCCTCAACCCCGATTCGGTGCTTCCCGCCGTGCGCCGCATCCTGGCGATCGAGGCGGCCGGCGGTGCCGCTCCCCACCAGGGATTCGGATTCGACCTCGCCCCGCTCGAGAGCGGCCGCGCCGACGAGGCCGTGGTGCGATAGCCGCGAAGGCCGCACCCTTTCGGGGAAGATCCCCGGCCCGGGCGCGCCCTTCCTCCTGCGCTATGGCGTGGCCTCGGGGGTCTGGGAGGTCACCGCGCCGGCGGGGCGCGGCGCGGCGTAGCGTCCGACGAAGCGCACGAGCTTCGCGCCCGCGAGGATCGCGGCGGCGAAGCGCAGCGCCCGCGAAAGGCCCTTGCCGCCGAGCACCACCATCAGCGTTCCGAAGAGCATCGAGCGCGCGCGAGTGGACCGGGTGATCGAAGTGGCGATCCGCGAGAAGGTGAAGCTTTCGCGCAGCGCCTCGACGTCGCGCGCGGCGCGCAGGCGAAGCATCGCCGAGCGTGCGACCAGCACGTCGCGGCGAAGGCTCAGCAGCTCCTGCCTCTCATTCATGGCGACCGCCGAGGAGGTCGCGGTCGGCGGCGAACTCGCGAATCGTCGCCTCGAAGGGCGGCGGCGCGAGCGCCATCTTCACGCGCATGCGGGCATAGGCGCCGGCCGCGATCGCGAAATAGAGCAACCCCATGCCGGCGATCGCGGCCAGTCGGTGCGTGTCCCAGAAGATTGCGATCACGAACAGCGTGACGAGCAGCATGCCGAGCGCGACGAAGACGCCGGCCACCGCCGCGAGCGCGACGATCTCCTTGCGCCGCTCGCCCTGCTCGCGCAGCTCCACCATCGCGAGCTCCGCGCGCGCGGCGACGAGCTCCATCACCGTCGCGCCCAGCGCGCGCAGCGAGTCGACGGGCCCGGTGCGGGAGACCGGCGGGGACTCCAGCTCCACGGCCCGTCAGGAACGGCGATTCAGCAGCAGGCCGAGGACGATGCCGACCACGGCGGCGATCCCGGCAACGATGCCGATCGATTGCCACGGGTTCGCGTGCACGTATTCGTCCGTGCGCTTCGCCGCGATGCGCGTGCGATCGACCGCCTCGTCCTGCAACTCGCGCAGGCGTTCCTTGGCGAGCTTGAGGCTCTGCTCGACGTTCGCTTTCAGCGCCTGCGTCTTCTCGTTGCCGGCGCTCGCGACCGACTTCAGCAGCTGCTCGGTGTCCGAGACGACCTCGTTGAAATCCTTCAGCAGCTTGTCCCGCGCGACCTGGGTGTCCGTCATCTTCATTCTCCTTCGGTCAGTGAAACCATTGTCCCGCCGCCGGGTGAAAACCCGTTGATCCGCATCAAGACCGCTAGAATACTCCGTGTGAGCGTGCGCACGTCGATTCCCTCCCCCGTCACGATCCGCAGCCCCTTCCGCGGCGACCGCGGGCGCGTGAAGCTCCTCGAGCCGCCTGGAACGGACTTCGGGCGCATCCGCGAGCAGCTCCTCGACGGCACCTATCCCAAGCCCTTCGTGCTCGAGGAGCAGGGCGCGCGCTCCCTGCACTTCTCGCGCTCGCTGGTGCAGAGCGGCATGCGGCTCGACGCGCCCTGGGCGCTCGAATTCGCCTACACCCGCCAGATGATGGCGTTCCTGCTCTTCGTCCCGGAGCCGCGCGAGATCCTCGTGCTCGGCCTGGGCGGGGGCTCGCTCGTGAAGTACTGCCACCGCCACCTTCCGCGGGCGAACCTCACGGTCGTGGAAATCGATCCCCACGTGATCGCTTTCCGCGACGAGTTCCGCGTGCCCCCCGACGACGAGCGGCTGCGCGTACGCCTCGGCGACGCGGCGGAGCACGTGGCGCGCATGCGGGCCGGCGCCGACGTGATCCTGATGGACGCGTTCGACCGCGACGGCGCCGCACCTTCGCTTTCGGCCCGCGATTTCCATGCCGATGCCCACGCCGCCCTCGCGAAGCACGGCGTGCTGGTGGCGAACCTCGTGGGCGAGGACCGGCGGCGCATGGCGCACCTCGAGCACATCCACGCCGCCTTCGGCGCAAACGTCATCCTGGTTCCCGTCGAGGAGGATGGCAACCACATCGCGTTCGCTTTCCGCGACCCCGCCTTCGAGCCGCGCTGGCGCTGGATCGAATCGCGGGCGCACGCGATGCGCAAGCGTCATGGCCTCGATTTCCCGAGGATGGCGGCGATGCTGGAGCGCAGCCGCAAGCTCGGCTACGCCCGGCGCGCGTTGCGAGCGGCCTAGTCGAAACGGTGCTTGCCGGCGCTCACGCGCTTCGCTTGCACGCCGTCGCCCGCCGCCTCCTCGAGGAACTGCACCTCGGTGCCGGGCATCAGGTGCTCGAAGGGCGGGCTCACGACGTTGTCGCGGCTGAAGTAGATCTCGTCGCCTTCGTCGGTCTCGATGAAGCCGAAGCCCTCGTTGTGGTCGAGCCGTGCGACGCGGCCATGGCGCGGCTCGGCGTGGCACTTCACGTCGCCGCGCGCTTCGCGAACGCGGTCTTCGAGCTGGCGGCGCACCGCGCGGAAGGCGTCGCGAAGCGCGACGTAGACGTCCTCGTGGTGCTGCAGGGTGGAGACCAGGTCCTCGTGCGCGGGCGCCCGCACCTCGATCCGCACCGCGAACTGCCGGCCCTGCTGCCGATGCTTCTGTTCCTCCTCGACGACCACCCGGCAGCTCGTGATGCGAGGGTGGAAGTGCTCGAGCCGGGCGAGGTCGTCGCGGATTCGTGCATCGAGCGCATCGGAAGGAGGCACGTTCTGGAGGGTGATCTGGAGGGGTGTTTGCATGGCCCCATCCTGCCCGTGCGTGCGTTCCCGGCGTTGACGGCGGTCAAAGCGTGCGCGACCGGCGGGCATAGCGTAGCGAGATGGAGAATCGGGGAACCGGCCGACCCCGGCGAGGTCGCAATTCCGAGAAGGTCGCGCCATGAAATTCGTCCTTTCCGCCGCGATGTTGCTTGCGTCCTTCGGGGCCTTCGGCGCCGATCTCGCGATGCAACGTTCGGGCCCGGTCTCCTGGGTCTGCGCAGGCGTGGGCGCCGACGAGCGCCGCGCCCTCGAGGCGATGAAGCCGCAGGCCCGCCTCGAGGTGCTCTTCGTCACCGCGAAGCGCGGCGGCTACCTTTCCGACGCCGACCTCGCCGTGTCGGGCCCGCATGGCGAGCCGCTGCTCCACGTGACGGCCGATGGCCCCATCTGCCTCCTCGACGCGCCGGGCGGAGACTACGCCCTCGTCGCGACCTACGGCGGCGTCACGCGCACGGCGCGCGCGGTCGTTGCGAAGGACGGCCCGGCACGCAGGGTCGTCTTCGCGTTTCCGGAGGAACCTTGGGACGGAATCCGGGCCTCGCCCGAGGAAAAGGCGCAGGCGGCGCGACCCTGAGCCCGGAGCAGGCGCTCCTCGCGATCGTCGCCCAGCTGATGCGCGAGTCGCAACCGGCGGCCGGCGGCCTGCGGGCGCCGCGGCTCGACAGCTCGCTCGAAGACCTGGGCATCGACAGCCTCGCGCGCGTGGAGCTTGTCCTGCGCCTCGAGCGCGCGTTCGACCTGCGGCTTCCCGAGCACCTGCTGCGCTCGGCGCAGACGCCGCGCGATCTGCTGAATGCGGTGCTTATGGGCGCTCCGCGCGCAGCCCGCGCCGCGCCCGAGGCCGCGCCGCTCGCGATGGCGCCCGCGCAGGCGGCGGTGCCCGAGGAAGCGGCCACCCTGCTCGAGGCGCTCGACTGGCACGTCGCGCGGCACGGCGAGCGCACGCACCTCGTGGTCCTCGGCGACGAGGACGCCGAAGGCGAGCCGGTCTCCTACGCGCAGCTGCGTGCCGAGGCGATCGGGGTCGCTGCGGGCCTCGCGCAGCGCGGCGTCGGCGCGGGCGACACCGTCTCCATCATGCTGCCGACGAGCCGCGATTTCTTTCGCGCCTTCCTCGGCATCTTGCTCACGGGCGCGGTTCCCGTCCCCATCTATCCCCCGACCCGCTGGGCGCAGATCGGCGAGCACCTGCGCCGCCAGGCCCGCATCCTCGGCAACTGCGGCGCAGTGATGCTGGTGACGCTCGACGAGGGCAAGCGCGTCGCGCGCATGATGCTGGGCCTCGTGCCGACGCTCGCGCACGTCGTGACCGTCGCGGACCTCGCGCTTCCCGGAGTGTCGCCGCTCCTGCCGCGGCCGAAGGCCGCCGACCTCGCGCTGCTGCAATACACCTCGGGCAGCACCGGCGATCCGAAGGGCGTCATGCTCACGCACGCGAACCTCCTCGCCAACATCCGCGCGATGGTGCGCGTGATCGCCGCGACGCCCGACGACGTCTTCGTGAGCTGGCTCCCGCTCTATCACGACATGGGGCTCATCGGCGCGTGGATGGGCGGACTCTACGTCGGGCTGCCGCTCGTCGTGATGCCGCCCACGGCGTTCCTCAACCGCCCCGCGCGATGGTTGCGCACGGTGCACCGCTATCGCGCCACGCTCTCGGCGGGGCCCAACTTCTCGTACGAGATCTGCGCGACGCGTGTCGACGAGCGCGACCTCGAGGGGCTCGACCTCTCCTCGTGGCGCATCGCCTTCAACGGCGCGGAGCCGGTGAGCCCCGCGACACTCGAGCGCTTCGCGAAGCGCTTCGCGCGCTACGGCTTCCGGCGCGAGGCGTCGACGCCGGTGTACGGCCTCGCGGAATGCGCGGTCGGGCTCGCGTTTCCGCCCCCGGGCCGCGGGCCGCTCGTCGATCGCGTCGATCGCGAGGCGCTCACGCTCTCGGGAGCCGCGCGCCGTGCTTCGGACGACGATCCCGACGCGCTGCTTTTCGTCGGCTGCGGAGCACCCATCCCCGGCCACGAGATCCGCGTCGTGGGCCGCGATGGCCGCGAGCTGCCCGAGCGCGCCGAAGGACGCATCGAGTTCCGCGGCCCTTCGGCGACGAGCGGCTATTACCGCAATCCCGCCAAGACGCGCGAGCTCTTCGATCGCGACTGGCTCGACACGGGCGACCTCGGGTATATCGCCGGAAGCGACGTGTTCATCACGAGCCGCGCCAAGGACGTGATCATCCGCGGCGGCCAGCACGTGCATCCCTACGAGGTCGAGGAAGCGGTCGGCAACCTTCCGGGCGTGCGCAAGGGATGCGTCGCCGTCTTCGGCGTGCCCGACCCCGCGAGCGGCACGGAGAAGGTGGTCGTGCTCGCGGAGACGCGCCTCGCGCCGGGCCCCGAGCGCGAAGCGCTGCGCGAGCGGGTCGCGGGGACGGCGCTCGCGCTCCTCGGCACGCCCGCCGACGACGTGGTGATCGCGCCGCCCCATGCGGTGCTCAAGACCTCGAGCGGCAAGATCCGCCGCGCGGCGAGCCGCGAGGCGTACGAGCGGGGCCTCGCGGGCAAACGCGAGCCGGCAGCGTGGCGCACGTTCGCGCGTTTCACGCTCTCGCTCGTCGGGGCGCGCGCGCGAAGCTTCGCGCGGCACGCCGGCGACCTCGCCTACGGCGCGTGGGCGTGGCTCGCCGCCTCCCTCCTCGGCGCCGTCGCGCTCGGCGCGTCGCTGCTCCCCTCCTCTCCCCGCTGGCGCTCGCTTCGCGCGCTCTGCCGCGCGGTGGCCCGCATGTCGGGCATTCCCATCGCGGTGCACGGCCTGGAGAACGTTCCGCGCGAAGGTCCCGCGATCCTCGTCGTGAACCATTCGAGCTACATCGATTCCGCCGTGCTCTTCTCGGTGCTTCCGCGCCGCGTGCGCTACGTCGCGAAGCGCGAGCTCGCGCGCAACCCGCTCACGCGCTTGCTGCTCGGCGCCGCCGGCGCCGTCTTCATCGAGCGCTTCGACATCGAGCGCGGCGCCGAGGACGCGCGCAAGCTCGTGGACCTCGCGGGGGCCGGCGAGATGCTGGTGTTCTTCGCCGAGGGCACGTTCACGCGCGCGCCCGGACTCCTCCCGTTCCACATGGGTGCCTTCGTCGCGGCCGCCGAGACCGGCGCGCCGGTCGTGCCGGTCGCGATCCGAGGTACGCGCTCGATCCTGCGCGACGGCCAGTGGATGCCGCGCCGCGGGGCCGTCCACGTCTCGATCGGCGCGCCGCGCAAGGCGGAATCCGCCGACTGGCGCGGCGCGGCGAAGCTGCGCGATGCCGTGCGCGCGGACGTCCTCGCCGCCTGCGGCGAGCCGGACCTCGCCTCGAATTC
This sequence comes from Usitatibacter sp., assembly GCA_035516915.1. Classification (GTDB taxonomy): domain Bacteria; phylum Pseudomonadota; class Gammaproteobacteria; order Burkholderiales; family Usitatibacteraceae; genus Usitatibacter. The sequence goes on from DATIZV010000298.1 coordinate 7,303, forward strand.
CAACCGCCTCACTGTTTGAAAGGAAGCCGCCATGCCCACCTTCGTCATGCTCACCCGCGTCTCCGAGCAGTCGCTGCACCAGCCGCGCTCCTTCGAAACGCTCGAGCGCCATTTCGCCGACCGCGTGCGGGAGGACTGCCCCGAAGTCGACTGGGTCGCCAACTACGCGGTGATGGGGCCCTGGGACTACCTCGACCTCTTCACCGCGCCGGACATCGAGACCGCGATGCGCGTCTCGGTGCTGGTGAGGAGCTACGGCCACGCGCACTCGGAGGTGTGGCCCGCGCTGGCGTGGAACGACTTCAAGGCACTCGCACGCGACCTGCCTTCCGAAGGCGCCCGCCGGCCGATCGCCGAGGCGGTCTGAGGGCCTTTCTCGTTCCGGCCGACGCGCGCGCTCCTCAGCGATTTCGTGAAGACGGCGCTCATCGCCCACCGGTCCTGCGGCGCGACGGCGGCTGCCGCCCTCAGGTCGCGATGTGAGGATAGATGCGCGCCGCGGCCGTCACCATCAACGCGAGCGCGATCGCGAGCACGCCGAAATCGGTCGCGAGGCCGAGCGGGGCGAGCGCGCCGTGCGCGGGGAGCAGGAGCTCGCGCAGGGCGTCGATCTGATAGGTCAGCGGGTTCACGCGCGCGATCGCCCGCAACCACGAAGGCATGAGCGCGGTCGGATAGATCGCGTTGCTCGCGAAGAAGAGCGGCATCGTGAGCACCTGCCCGACGCCCATGAACCGCTCGCGCGTCTTGACGATGCAGGCGATGAAGAGCGAGAAGCTGCTGAAGACCGCGGCCCCCAGCACGACGAAGACCACCACGCCGGCGAGCGACGCGGGATCGTAGCGCATGCGCACGCCGAGGAGCGTCCCCAGCACCACCACGACGACGGCCTGCACCAGCGCGCGCATGCCGCCGCCCAGCGCCTTCCCGAGCACGAGCGCCGCGCGCGGCGCTGGGCTCACGAGGAACTTGTGCACGATCCCCAGATCGCGCTCCCAGATGATCGAGATGCCGTTGAAGATCGCGATGAAGAGCACGCTCTGGCCGAGGATGCCGGGCACAAGATAGTCGAGGTACGGCACCCCGCCGGTATCGATCGCGCGCGCATGCGCCATCACCTGTCCGAAGATGAGGAGCCACAACGCGGGCTGCACCGCGCGGCTCACGAGCTCCATGGGATCGTGGCGAAGCTTCCTCACCTCCATCTCGGCCACCGCGAGCATCTTGCGCACGAATGCGAGCGCGGCCACCGGGGCGGTCGTCGAGACGAGATCAGCCATGGCGCCTCGCCGAATCGCGCACCCGGGAAGTGGCGAGGTACGCGGCGGCCGCCTCCTCGCTTCCCGCGGTGTAATGCTCGAACACGTCCTCGAAGGTCGCGCCCGGGCCGAGCGCCGTGCGCAGCGTCGCGGGCGATCCCATCGCGGTCACGCGTCCCGCGCTCATGATCGCGACGCGCCCGCAGAGCCGCTCGGCTTCCTCGAGATAGTGGGTGGTGAGCAGGATCGCGCTTGCCGACCTCGACTGCAGCTTCTCGAGCAGTTCCCAGACCGCGACGCGCGCCACGGGGTCGAGGCCCACGGTCGGCTCGTCGAGGAAGAGCACGCGGGGGCGATGCAGCGTGGATTGCGCGATCTCCAGCCGCCGGATCATCCCGCCCGAATAGGTCTTCACGAGCTTCCCCGCGAAGGCCGTGAGTCCCATGAGCTCGAGCGCCTCGCCGATGCGAGTACGGATCTCGCGGCGCGGCATGTCGTAGAGCTGCGCGAACACGCGCAGGTTCTCGTAGCCCGTGAGGTCGCCGTCGGCCGAAAGCGCCTGGGGGACGTAGCCGATGATGCGCCGCACGCGCGCGGCCTCGCGCGTCACATCGAAGCCCCCCACCGACGCCGAGCCGGAAGTGATGGGCAGCAGCGTAGTGAGCATCTTGATGATCGTGGTCTTGCCGGCGCCGTTCCTGCCCAGCAGCCCGAACACCTCGCCCGCATCGATCGCGAGGCTCACTCGATCCACCGCGCGCAAGGCACCGAAGTCGCGCGTGAGCTCGCGCGTCCGGACGACCGCGTCGGGGGATTCGCTCAGCGCGACGACAGGATCCATCGCACGAGCGAGCGCGCCTCGGCGGGCGTCACCTCCACCTGGTTCGCGGGCATGTTCGTGAATGCGGCCTGGCTCTGCCAGTGGCGGTGCTGCGCGTCGGTGCCGACGAGCACGAGCCGGGTGAGCTGGTCCTCGGCGCCGGCCTTGCCGCGATAGCGCTCGGCGATCTCGTGCCAGCTCGGGGCGGAGGGCACGACCGCGTTCGGCCCCGCCGCCTGCTCGTGGTGGCACAGCATGCAGCCGCGATCGGCGGCGAGCTCGCGCATCGCATCGTCGCCCGCGGCCTGCGAGACGCTCGAAGCGGTCGCCAGCGCGATCGCGCCGCAAAAAACGAGAGTTTTCATAGACAAGGCTCCGCGCATTTAATTCCGACAACGATGCTGCGCGTTCGTGCCGGGCCGGCGTTGACCCCCATCAAGCCCGGGTGGGCGCGGCTTCAGCCGCAGGAAGGCGAGCGCCGCGTGGCTAGTGCTCTTCCAGGTGGCGGCCGTCCTCTTCGGCGGGCGCACCGGTATCCGGATCGATCCCGTCCGACAGGCCGATCTCGGCCTCGGCTTCCTGCAGCGTCTCCCCGGGCTCGATCGGCTGCTCGTCCCCGGTGTCAGTGGCCTGCATGTCCTGCACGCATTCGAGGAGGGTCTCGAACGGGCCGTATTCGCGCGCGGCCCCCTTCTGCTTCCAATGGAAGCCGTCGGGGCGCTCGATGACGCGCGTCGTGTCGTACTCGGGGGACGTCTCGGGAATGACCTGTTTCATGGATCCATCCTCGCAATCCGTGGGTCGAGCGGATTGACGTTCGTCAAGAGCTCATGCCCTCCGCGCGCGATGATGGAACCGTTTCGAGGAGCCTGCCATGGTCTACGACCGTAAACCGTCCGGCACG
>DATIZV010000299.1:0-2817 GCA_035516915.1 Usitatibacter sp.
TGGCTCGACGTGCCCACCACGCAGCCCGCGGGCATCGCGGCGAGCGAGGCGAAGCGCGGCGAGCAGAAGGCGTCGAAGGGATCCTCGCGGGGACCGAACGTCGAGAACGCGAATCGCGGCTCGATCACCATCGGCACGTCCTTGAGCGAATGCACGGCGATGTCGGCGCGGCCGTCGTCGAGCGCGCTTTCGAGCTCCTTCACGAATAGGCCCTTGCCGCCGACTTGCGCGAGGGGGCGGTCGAGCACGCGGTCGCCGCGCGTGGTCATGCCCACGAGCTCCACGACGAGCCCCGGATGGCGCGCGCGCAGCTCGGCCGCCACCATCTCGCTCTGGCGAAGGGCGAGGCGGCTTTCGCGCGTGGCGATGCGGATGCGCTGCGGGACGGCGTTCGTCACAGGGCGAGCGTACTACGGTTTCGTCCGTTTGCTGCACTGCGGTAAGATTTCGGGCTCCCCCTCGGCAATGACTCCGCGGGGCGACCCAGGACATGACCGCACGCCTTCGCGAGATTCCCTACAACTACACGTCGTACTCCGACCGGGAGATCGTGATCCGCCTCCTCGGCGAGCCCGCCTGGCACGCGCTCGAGGAGTTGCGGGGGCAGCGCGTGACGGGGCGCTCGGCGCGGATGCTCTACGAGGTGCTGGGCGACATCTGGGCGGTGCGCCGCAACCCCTACCTGCAGGACGACCTCCTCGACAGCCCGCGCCGCCTCGCCATGCTCGCCGAGGCGATGCACCACCGCCTGAACGAAGTCGAGAAGCGCCGCGCGGACAAGCAGGGGCGCGACCGCGTCTCCGACCTCCTCGATGCCGCGCGCGCCGCGGTCGATGAGTTCGAGAAGGAGTTCGCGGGAACGCGCACGCTGCGCCGCCGGATCGTGAGGCGCCTTGCCGGCATCACCCGCCGCGACAACATCCAGTTCGACGGTATGGCGCGCGTCTCCCACGTGACCGACGCCACCGACTGGCGGGTCGAGTATCCCTTCGTGGTCGTCAATCCCGACACGGAAGACGAATGCGCGCCGCTCGTGCGCGCGCTGGTCGAGCTGGGCCTCACGATCATTCCGCGGGGAGGCGGCACGGGATACACGGGCGGCGTGATCCCGCTCGACCGGATGTCCGCGGTGATCAACACCGAGAAGCTCGACCGTTTCGATCCGGTCGAGGAACGCGTGCTCCCGGGGACGACCGGGCCCTGCCCCGTGATCCGCTGCGGCGCGGGCGTGGTCACGCGCCGCGTCATGGAGGCGGCCGAGGACAAGGGACTCGTCTTCGCCGTCGATCCGACCTCGGCCGACGCCTCCTGCATCGGCGGCAACGTCGCGATGAACGCGGGCGGCAAGAAGGCGGTCCTGTGGGGCACGGCGCTCGACAACCTCGCCTCGTGGCGCATGGTCACGCCCGACGGGGACTGGCTCGAGGTCGAGCGCCTCGAGCACAACCGGGGGCGCATCCACGACGCGAAGGTGGCGAGGTTCCGCTTGCGCCGGCTCGACGCGGCCGGCGGCGTGAAGCGCGAGGAGATCCTCGAGATCGAGGGCCGGCGCCTGCGCAAGGAAGGCCTCGGCAAGGACGTGACCGACAAGTTCCTGAGCGGATTGCCGGGCGTGCAGAAGGAAGGATGCGACGGCCTCATCACCTCGGCCACGTTCATCCTGCATCGCATGCCGAAGCACGTGCGCACGGTCTGCCTCGAGTTCTTCGGCGACGTGAAGAAGGCGGTGCCTTCGATCGTCGAGATCAAGCGCTACCTCGACTCGCATCCGAAGGCGATCCTCGCGGGCCTGGAGCACCTGGACGAGCGCTACGTGAAGGCCGTGGGCTACGCCACGAAGGCGAAGAGCCGCGGCCGGCCGCGCATGGTGCTCGTGGGCGACATCGTGAGCGACGACGAGGGCGCCGCGGCCGAGGCGGCCTCCCACGTGGTGCGCATCGCGAACGCACGCGACGGCGAAGGCTTCGTGGCCGTAACGCCCGAGCAGCGCAAGCGCTTCTGGCTGGACCGCGCGCGCACCGCCGCGATCTCCAAGCACACCAACGCGTTCAAGATCAACGAGGACGTGGTGATCCCGCTCGAGCGCCTCGGCGACTACACCGACGGCATCGAGCGCATCAACATCGAATTCTCCATCGCCAACAAGCTCAAGCTCTGCGCGCGCCTCGCCTCGCTCTTCGAGGGCGGGCTGCCCGTGGGCGACGAGCTCGTGGGCGAGCGCAGGGCGCAGGCGCTCGAGCTGGTCCGCGCGACCGAGGCCCGCTGGAAGTCCGTGCGCGATCGCCTGTCCGACCCCGCGGTCTTCGAGGACGTGCAGATGCATCGCAACCGGATCTCGTGGAAGCGCGAGCTTCGCGACCCGCTGCGCGACCTCTTCTCGGGGCGCGACTTCGAGCCGGTGATGGACGCGATCGAGGCGGCGCACGCCGAGGTGCTGCGCGGGCGCGTCTTCGTCGCGCTGCACATGCACGCGGGCGACGGCAACGTGCACACCAACATCCCCGTGAACTCCGACGACTACGAGATGCTGCGCGAGGCCAACGAGGCGGTGGCGCGCATCATGAAGTTCGCCCGCGAGCTGGGCGGCGTGATCTCCGGCGAGCACGGCATCGGCATCACCAAGCTCGAGTTCCTCGAGCCCGCGGAGATCGCGGCCTTCGCCGCGTACAAGGGGCGCGTGGATCCCGAGGGCCGCTTCAACCGCGGCAAGCTCCTCGCGGGCGCCGACCTCAAGCTCGCGTACACGCCGTCCTTCGCGCTCATCGGCCACGAGTCGCTGATCCTCGAGCAGAACGAGATCGGCGCGATCGCCGACTC
>DATIZV010000300.1:0-3731 GCA_035516915.1 Usitatibacter sp.
GATGTCCGCCTTGTCGATCTCGTCGACCAGCACCACGGCCTGCTCCGGCGACTCGAACGCCTGCCACAGCACGCCCTTCAGGATGTAGTTGGCGATGTCCCCGACGCGCTGGTCGCCGAGCTGCGAATCACGCAAGCGCGACACGGCGTCGTACTCGTAGAGCCCCTGCTGCGCCTTGGTGGTGGACTTGATGTGCCACTGGAAGAGCGGCTTGCCGAGCGAGCGCGCCACTTCCTCCGCGAGCATCGTCTTGCCGGTGCCCGGCTCGCCCTTCACGAGGAGCGGGCGGCCGAGGGCGATCGCCGCGTTCACCGCGAGCTTGAGCTCGTCGTCGGCGACGTAGGTGTCGGTGCCCTCGAACTTCATCTGCCGAGTATACCGGCGCCGTGACCCTTTCGCCGCGCGCGTCCGTTCCACCGTCCGGTCACCTCGCGAAAGGACCCGCCATGCATCGCATCCGCCCGCTCGCCGCCGCGCTCGCGGCGCTCCTTCCCGCCCTCGCCTGCGCCGGCGAGGCGATCACGATCTACTCGAGCGCGCCGCCCGGCACGCTCGACGCGCGCCGCCTCGCCGAAGGCGCGGATTCCGCCGCGATCCCCGGCTATGCCGTGGTGCGCGAGGATCGGCGCTTCCCGCTCGCGGGCGGCGCGAACATGCTGCGCGTCGACGACGTGCCCGCGCTCATCGATCCGACCACCGTGTCGTTCGAGTCGCTCACCGATCCCGCCGGCACGCGGGTAGTCGAGCAGAGCTTCGAGTTCGACCTCGCCGGCAGCGCGAAGCTTCTCTCGCGCTACCTCGGCCGCGAGATCGCCGTCGACGTGCCGCGCGGCGGCGGCGTGGAGACGATCCAGGGCACGCTGCTCGGCACGCAGGGCGGACTGCTGCTCCAGCAAGCCGACGGGGGCGTGCGCATCGTGCCGGGCTATTCAGGCATCCGGCTTCCGGGGCTTCCCGGGGGACTCGTCAGCAAGCCGGCGCTCGTGTGGCAGCTGGACGCCGCCCATTCCGGGATCCATCGCACGCGCTTCTCCTACCAGACGGGCGGCATGACCTGGTGGGCCGACTACAACCTCGCCTACTCGGAGCCTTCGCCCGGCGGCTGCCGCGTGGACGTGGCCGCGTGGGTGACGCTCGTGAACCAGTCCGGCGCCTCGTTCCGCGACGCCCGCGTGAAGCTCGTCGCGGGGGACGTGCACCGCGCCGCGGTTCGCGGCTATGCGCTGCCGGAAGCGCCGGCGCTCTCCCGCATGGAAGCGAAGAAGAGCGAAGGCTTCGCGGAAAAGGCGTTCTTCGAGTACCACCTCTACACGCTCGGCCGCGCCACGTCGCTCGCGCAGAATTCCGCCAAGCAGATCGAGCTCTTCCCGAAAGCGCCCGGCGTCGCCTGCGAGAAGAAGCTCGTCTACCAGGGGGAAGCGCCGACGTGGGCCTACGCGGGATCGCCGGTGCTGGACCGCAGCTACGGCGTGTCCACGAACCGCAAGGTGGACGTCTACCTGCGCATCCGGAACTCGCAGGCGAACGGCCTCGGCGTGCCGCTCCCCGCGGGTCGCGTGCGCGTTTCACGCGTCGACGAAGCCGATGGCGCGCCCGAGTTCATCGGCGAGGACGTGATCGACCACACGCCGCGGGACGAGACGCTGCAGCTCGCCCTGGGATCGGCCTTCGACGTGGTGGGCGAGCGCCGCCAGCTCGATTTCCGCGTCGATTCCGCCGCGCGCTGGATGGAGGAGGACATCGAGGTGCGCGTGCGCAACCGCAAGCCCTCGGAGTCCGTCGCGGTGGTGGTGCGCGAGCCGCTCTACCGCTGGAGCAGCTGGACGATCGTGCGCCGGAGCCTCGACTTCACGCGCGAGGACGCGCGCACCATCGACTTCCCGGTGCGCATCGCGCCGAACGGGGAAGCCGTGGTGCGCTACACCGTGCGCTACACGTGGTGAGCGTGCAAGCGGCTCAGGCCTTCTTCTTGGCGGAGGACTTCTCGGTGTTGGACGCGGGCGCCTTCTTGGCTCCGGCGGGCGGCGCGGACGCCGCCTTGATCGGAACCGGCTTCGGGATCGGCTTGCCTTCCTTCTTCATGTTCGCCTGGAAGTTCTTCACGGCGTAGTCTTCCGCCGCGGCGAGCTCCGCCGTGCCCTTTTCGGCCGCGGCCTTCGCCTTCGCCGCGGCGGCCTCCTTCGCCGCCGGGTCCATGGGAGGCGGCGGCGGCAGCTTCGCGAGCGCCGCGGAGGACGCGAGGAGCACGGCCGAGAGGAACGCTGCATTGCGGATGGGCTGGCTCATCAGTCGTCTCCCGCTGCGGGTTGTGCCCGGGCACCGACGATCTTCTCCGGGCGCTTGCCCTGCTTCACCTCGTCGTACCAGATCGAGTGGTGCTCCTTCGCCCACTCCTCGTCCACGTAGCCGTCGCGCATCGCGCGGTAGGCCCCCTCCATGCCGATGGTGCCGATGTAGATGTGGCCGAAGCTCGCGCAGATGAAGAGCACCGCGGCGACCACGTGGATCACGTCGGCGGTCTGCATCGACCCGCGCAGCTGGTTCCAGTTGGGGAAGTCGAGGATCAAGCCGGTCACCGCCATGGCGAGGCCGAGGATCGTGAGGCCGCCCCAGAACCACACCTTCTCCAGTCCGTTGAACCGTCCGGAGGGAATCTCGTGCTTCGAGTACATGCCCCCGAAATGGGCGATCCAGTTCCAGTCCCGCGACTTGGGGAGGTTGTCCTTCACGAAGATCAGGAACCCGACCACGATCGAGAAGATGAAGAGCGGCCCCACGAAGTTGTGCAGGTTCTTCGAGACGATGGTGAGCCACGCGAATCCGGTGTAGCCGAGCCAGGGCAGGATGATGTACTTGCCGAAGAACAGGATGATCCCGGTGAGCGCGAGGAACACGAAGCTGATCGCAATCGTCCAGTGCGCCGCCCGCTCCACGGCGTTGAAGCGCTCGATGAGGCGGCCGGTCGGCGCGCCCTTGAGCCGCACGGGACCCATGACGAGGTAGAAGACGATGATCGCGGCGAGCACCAGCACGATCAGCCAGCCGCCGGTTTGCGTGAGGGTTCCGTTCCGGAACGCGCGCCACTTGCGCCCCTCGGCCTGGATCAGCACGTTGGTCTCCGCGCCGGGGAGCGAGGCGTACTGCGGCTTCTCGGAGAGCTTCGTCCAGTCGGCCGGCGGGTTGTTCCATCCCGGCAGCGCCGTGGAGACCTGGCCCGCGCCCGGCGGCGACTCGGCCGCCGGCGTCGCGACCTGCGGCGTCGCGTCGTGCTTCACGTCCTCCGACTTGGTGGGCGCGGTGGTGGGCGGAGCCGGCGATTGCGCGGCCGCCGCGAGGGGCAACGCGAGCGCCGCCCCGAGGATCCACGCGCCCAGAAGGCGCGCCTGGCTTCGAAACATGGTTCCGTCCTCCAGGTTATTGTTTGGCGTCGTGGGTACGCAGGTATTCGTTCTCGTGGCTCGCGCGATCGGCGAGCGCGGTCTCGAACTTCTGCTTGTCGCCCTTGAACAGGTCGCCGGCGTACGGCTGCACGTCCTCCTTGCCGGCGTAGGGCTTCGCGGCGTCCTGCGGGATTTCGTGGCACGCGGCGGCGAGAGCGGCCGCCGCGGCGATCGCGAGCAAGGTCCTCTTCATGCCGTCGCTCCCAGGTTGTCCGACACCTTGTCGCTGCCGCCGTAGGCCGTGGCCCAGCCCCACAGCTGCTCGCCCTTGCCGCGCGTGACCACCCGCGT
>DATIZV010000301.1:0-20268 GCA_035516915.1 Usitatibacter sp.
CGGCCAGACTCTGCGATCACCTGGTCCGCCGCGGCGTGGCCCATGACGACACGCAGCCGGCGAAAGCCGTCGAGGTCGGCGAGAACGAGAGCGCAGGTGCCGTGCTTCGCGCGCGCCGCCGTGAGGAGCGTCGCGGCGTTCACGACGAAGCCGGCGCGGTTCGCGAGCCCGGTCACGGCGTCTCCGGCCGCGGCGAGCCGCAGCGCGCCGAGGCTTCCGAAGAGCGTCTCGGAGGCGACGCGGCCGATGGTCGCGAACGCCGCGGTGAGGACGAGGAAGATCGCGAGCTGGGACCATTCCGACATCCGGCTCACGACGCTGCGCGTGTGCCCGGTGATGTCGAGCGCGAACACGATGCCCGCGCAGGCCATGGTGAGCGCCGTGACCGCGAGGAAGTTGCGCCGCGAAAGGAGGAGCGAGGCCACGAGCACGATGCCGCCGTACGCCACGATCGAGACGTCGTGCACGCCGAGCGGATTGAGGACCAGCCCGAACGTGACGACCGCGAGCAGCACGCCGGAAACCAGCATGATCGCGGCCTCGTGGTGGCCCGCGCGCGCGAATCCCCACGCCGAGATGCCGAGCGGCGTCGCGAGCGCCGAGAGCACCGCGATGTCGCGGTGGCCGAGCATCGCGTGCAGCGAGGAATGGAAGAAGAGCGCGATCGTGACCGCGACGATGGCGACCCGGACGATCACGTCCATCGGCGTCGCCGCGCCCGGCTGCGAGGTGGGAATCATTGCCGTGGGCGAAGCTTCACCTGCGCTTCGCCTTCGTTGAGGTGCGCGAAGGATACGGGCATGGGACTTTCCACCTTATGACGCAAATCACACCTTGGCGAACTGCCTTACAGTTGCAACCCTAGGGCGTGCAGTGGTTGCCCGCAGGCGCCGCGCCGGTGTCCAGCGTGGTGATGCAGGTCCCGGAGGCTCCGCAGGTGTCGAACTCCGCGATGTTGAAGCTCGAAGGCTCGAACGAGAGGGTCGAGGCGACCGACGTGATCTTCACCGTGTCGAACTGGGTCCCCGCATTCACCGTGAAGCTCGCGAGCCCGCCGTCCGACTTGCACCCCTGGACGGTGGTCGTGTAGACCGGAGTCGGCGAGCCCCCGCTGTAGAAATCGAGCTGCGCCTGCTCCGCGTACGAGAAGAAGAAGAAGGTGCCGGTGCCGAAGTTGCCGAACGTGATCGCGAGCCGCTGCGCCTTCTGGGTGAGGTCGATGCGGATCCCGTCGCCGGCGGAGCTGTTCAGGTTGTTGGCGCTGCCGCCGCCGCCTGCCGCTCCGATTCCGGTGGTGCTCCCCGTCACGAACGTGAGGTCGTCCGCTCCGCCCGAGTTGTAGGCCGACACGGTCGCATAGGGAAAGGTGAGGCTGGTGACGCCGATGTCGCCGGATCCCGGCGAGCTGCCGAGCGCGTTGCCCACGCTCGTGGAGTCGAATTTCACTCCGGCGAGGATGGTGTCGGGCCAGTCGCGCGCCGCGAGGTTCGCCTTCCTCGCGAGGTCGGCGATCGTGCGGTAGAGGAGGATGTCGTCGTAGTGGCTGTTGTCGTCGGGCGCCACGTCGGGCGCCGAAGCGGCCTCGAGCACGAAGGGGCCGGTGGACTTGAGGTTGTTCTTCTCGTCGTTCGACTTGGGCTGGTTCGGATTCTGCGAGCCGCTGCCCGTGTAGCCCCCGAAGCCGCTGGGACCGGGGCTCACCAGGACGTAGGCGGCGCCGCCGCTCGCCGAGCTGCCGTTGTAGGTGGTCCCGAAATCGGTGACCGTGAGCCCCTTGCCGGCGATGAAGTCGGAATCGACCGTGTCGTGGGTCGCGGGGCACAGCTGGTTCGCATCCACCGGCTGGCGCATCGTGAGCGCCTGGACCGTGTCGCAGTTCACCATGCTCGCGCCGTTCGCCTGCGTCATGCCGCCGTTGCCGCTGTAGACGCGATAGAAGATCTTCCAGCCCCACGCGTCGAAGGCATCGTCGCGGCGCATGCCGATCGTGGCCCACGGCAGCGAGCCCGTCGGGAAATCGCAGTTGACCGACGCGGCGTCGGGCGACGCGAGGCCGGTGTCCTGCGTGGGATCGGCCGGGCACGGCAGCCTCGCGTTCGCGCTCGCGAACTGCTCGAGGGCCGCCGCGGCGTTCGCGAGGCTCGCTGCCGTCCGCGCCTGTGCGTCCACGTTCGTCGAGGTACGCGAAAGCGTGAACAGCGCGGCGACGAAGACGATCGCGAGGAGCACGACGACGACGACGAAGATGCCGCCCGCGCCGAGTTGCCGCCGTCTCATCTCAGGAGTGGGAGCGCGGGCCGAGGCCGGCCTTGTTGATGACGGTGAGGAGCGCCGGGCGCGAGACGACGTCGTCGAAATGCGTCGTCCCGGCCGCATCCGAGATCGAATCGTCGACGTAGTAGGTGGTTCCCGCGACGTACGCGGCGCTCGCGTAGTTCTTCTGCTCCTGGGTGCCGTCGGTCGTGGTGGTCGTGCCGAGCTGGCCGCTGGAAAGATAGGCGCCCCCGCCCGTCGACCCCGCGCTGATCACCACGTACGCCGCGCCGCTCGAAGGAGTCGCGGCGGGATTCATGAGCACGGTGTTCGCGACGTTGTGCACCTCGAGCCCCCTGGCGGCGAGGAACGCCGTGGGAGGGGTGCAGGAGGTGAGGGTCGCGGACGTGCAGGACGCGTTGCACGCGCGCGGCGTGGCACCGGTTTCGGTCCCCGCCGGGTCGCACCACGACATGTCGAGCGCGCTGTCGGCGGCCAGCGCCGGCTGCACGCGGTAGGTGAGCCTGCGGTTCCATCCGTCGGTGACGTCCGTCTCGGCAAGGCCCAGCGCGACCCAGGGCACGACGCCCCCCGCCTCGTTCGTGGTGCAGCCGGTGGAGGAGCTCCTCGCCGTCTCGATACCCGCGTTCGCGTTCGAGGAATCGAGCGTCCCGTCCGCGGGACAGGGCAATCGCTTGTTCAGCATCACGAACTGCACGAGCGCCGCGTCCACCGCCTGCATGCGGGTCGTCGTGGTCGTGAGCCTCTGCGTCGCGGTGAGCGCGTTCGTGATCGCCGCGGCCATGGCGATCGCCACGCCGAGGATGAACAGCACCACCACGATCTCGATGAGCGTGAATCCGCGCGCGAGGCGCGGGCATCGGTGGCCGTCGATGGGGGCGTCCATGGGCGGTAGATGATACCGTCCGGGGCTTGCCGCGGCGACGGGCGCCGACATCCGGCGCGAAACGCCGGAGGAGCGGTCGGGGATTGCCGCCTACGCGGGAATGACGAGCGCCGAGGGAATGGCGGTCAGCTGATCACCATGCGCACGACGTCCAGGCCTTCGGCGTACGGAACGCCGATGATGCGGCCCTGGATGTGCGCATGCTCACGATACATCTCGGTGTCGAGGCCGCGGCCGCCGAACTGGCTCGAGTGTGCGGTGATCGCGTGCATCTTCGCGTCGATGGTCTGCGTCACGTCGACGTAGGCGCGCGGATGGAAATTGACCGGCACCGGCCGGCAGTTGGTCGGGTGGTAGGAGAAGAAATCGAAGTAGGCGACGCGCTGCGTGGGCAGGCACGCGTTGTAGACCAGCAGGTGATCGTTGTGGAAGTCCGCGCTGCTGTGCGTGAGGAGCGCCGCCGGCTGGTATTCGCGCACCACGCCGTCGAGGAGACCCACGAGCTCGCAGGTCTTCAGGTCCTCGATGCGCTTCGCCCCGCCGTCGACGAGGAGCTTCAGCTCGCAGCCGAGGATCTCGGCTCCGCTGCGCGCCTCGGCGAGCCGCACGTCGTAATCCCTGGGAATGGACACCACCACCATCACCACATGCGCGCCGCCGCGGCGCAGCTTCGCGAGCGTGCCGCCGATGCCGATCTCGAGATCGTCGGGGTGGGCTCCCACGGCGACGACCGTCTTGCCCGAATAGCGATGGGAAATGGACTGGCTCGCCGGACGAACCTCGGTCTCGCAGGCCCTCTTCATCGGTTCCTCTCTTCCGCGCCGGTCCAGGAAGTCGTCTTGTACAGGTAGAGCGTGAAGTCGTTCGGCAGGTAGGTGTGGTCGAGGCGAATCGCGGGCGCATGCGCGACCGCATACGCGACCGCGAGCGCCGGGTGCACGTAGACCCGCCCCGGCACCTGGCGCTTGTACGAGGCGCTGAGGAAATTCACCGCCGCCCCGATGCGGCACCACTCGAGCATGCGCGCGACCGACGGCAGGATGCGCTCGCGCGCACCCGGGCCGTCGAGGCCGAAAAGCCCGCTCGCGACCACGTAGTCGTACGGTTCCTCCGGTTCGAAAGCGAGCACGTCGCCGGCGAGGAAGCGTCCTGCGCCCGACGGAAAGCGCTCCTCGCAGCGCTCGATCATCGGCTCGCAGACGTCGAGCCCCGTGTACAGCGGGTGGATGTCGCGCTCGATGAGGAACGCGAGGAAGTCGCCGAAGCCGCAGCCCACGTCGAGCACGCGCCGGCCGTTGAAGTCGCCGAGCGAGAGCATTGCCTCGAAGCGCTTCTCCTGCGAAGAGCGGTTGCGGAAGCCGAGGCCGCGATGGTCGAAGCCGAAGCGGCGGACCTTGTCCTCGTACCAGCGCGCCGCGTGCTCAGGCTGCGAGGAGCGCATCGCGTTCCTCCGTCGCGGGCCACGCGAGCTCGCGGCTCGCCGGCCCGTGGTTGAAGAGCAGGTCGAGCACGGAAAGCCCGGGGAGGAACGCCCCTTCGCCGCACTGCGTGTACTCGGGATGGCGGAAGTCCTGCCATACCACGCCCATCTTCGCCTTCGCGAACGCTTCCTTGTCGAGGTAGGCGCGCGAGCCGCCCATGCCGCCGAGGAAGGCGCTCGCCCCGACCCTCTTGCAGATGTCGAGGAGGAGCGCGGAACGCTGGCCCTCCGCGCCGAGCGTCGAGCTGCGGATCATCGGGGTGCGGATCCCGAGCGCCTCGCGCGCGAGCTCGAGCGTCGCGACGTTGAGGTCGACGAGCTTCTCCCAGCGCGTCTCGAGGATCTCGCGCAGCCGCGGCGCATAGAGATCGAAATGCGGCGCCTTGCGATAGGCATAGCGCAGCGTGTTGAAGCTGTTCGGCCCCCACCAGCGCGAGGTGTCCACCGCGGGATTGTCGACGCGCTTGTCGACGATCCTCTCCTTCTGCGAGAGCTGCACCACGGGCACCGTGAGCCAACGCGCCTCGCCTTCGAGCCGGATCGCGGTGCGGTTCTGGTAGTTGCGGCGCTCGAACTGCACGTGATCGAGCAGCACGAAGAGGTCGGCGCGCACCATGCGGTCGAAGTAGCCCAGCCAGGGAAGGAAGTTCGGTTGGTGGATCGCGACGAGCATGGGCCCCTCCGGAGACTCGATGGCTGCAGGCTACAAAGCGCTTCTTTCCGCTCGTGCCGCGGCCCCTGGTCCGGATGGACCACGCGTTGGCTCCCATGCGCCACGGTGACGTATTCGCGCCCATCTACAGTGACTCGACCTCCTACGGCGCGCTTCCCCCATGGCTACCTCCCGCATCCCGGCCGCGCTTCCCTTCGAGCCGGGGACCGTCCCCGTGCTGCTGCTGGGGGGCGTGAACCTGGTGCGCACGCTGGGCCTCGCCGGCATTCCGGTGGTCGTCGCATCGTCCGATCCCGCGGAGCCCGCGTTCGCATCGCGCTACTGCGGCGCGACGGTCCTCCTGCCGCCGCTCGACCATCCGAAGACCGCGAACCGGCTCGCCGCGCTGGGCGAGCGGCTGCGCGCGTTCGCCGGGCGTCGCGTGCCGCTCATGTGCGGCAGCGACGACGGTCTCGCGCTGGTCTACGCGAACCGCAGCCGACTCGCGCGCCATTTCCTGCTGCTCCTCAACGACGTGCCGATCGCCGACTCGCTGATCGACAAGGCGCGCTTCCAGGCGCTCGCGGCGAAGGCGGGCCTCGCGGTGCCGCGCGAATATCGGTGGGACGGAGCCGGCGCCCTCTCGCTCGCCGCCGCAAGCCACGCGGTGCTCGTCAAGCCCAGGACCAAGGTGGACTGGCACGACTCGCGCCTCCACGAGCGGCTCTTCCAGGGCGGAGCGAAAGCGCGCGTCTTCGCTGGCGGCGCGCAGGCGATGGCCGACCCCGTCGTGGCCCTCTTCCGCGAGCAGCTCCAGTTCCAGGCATACGTGCCCGGCGACGACCGCTCGCTGTGGTCCTTCCACGGCTTCGCCGACGAGAAGGGCTGCGTGCTCGCGAGCTTCGTCGGCCGCAAGATCCGTACCGACCCGCCGCTCACCGGCGAGAGCGCGTTCATCGAGCTCGCCGAGGAGCCGGGCCTCGAGGCGGTCGGACGCGAGGTCGCCGCGAAGCTCCCGCTGCGCGGGCCGTTCAAGATGGACTTCAAGCGCGATCCGCGCGACGGCCGCTGGCTCCTCCTCGAGATCAACGCGCGCTACAACCTGTGGCACTACCTCGGCGCGCGCAACGGCGTGAACCTGATGCGCGTCGCCTACGAGTACCTCGTCCACCGGAAGAGGCCCGCCCCGGCGGGCGCGCGCGCCCGGTACCGCTGGATCTCGCTCGAGGCCGACTTCCGCGCCTTCCGTGCGCTGCGCGCGCGCGGCGAGATCACGGCCGTGCGATGGCTCGCGTCCATCGCGTTCTCGCGCAAGGTCTGCAACGTCTTCGCCTGGCACGATCCGGGACCGTGGCTGCGCTTCTGGGGCTTGCGCATCCTGCGGCGCGCGAACCGCGGCTCGGCATGGATCCTCGGTCTCGTGCGGCAATGGCTCTCCACGGCGTCCTAGGCGACATCCACGGCAACCGCGAGGCGCTCGAGGCGGCGCTCGCGGTGCTCGACGCCCTCGGCGTGGGGAGCCTGCTGTGCGTGGGCGACATCGTCGGCTACAACGCGGACGGCGACGCCTGCATGGAGATGCTGCGCCGACGATCGGCGTCGTGCATCGCAGGCAACCACGACCTCATCGGCAGCGGGCTCCTCGGCTTCGAGCGCTGCTCCAACAAGGCCATGCATTCGCTCAAGCGCACGCGGCGCGAGCTCGGCGCGCGGACCGTGCGCGAGCTGCGCTCCCTTCCCGCGAGCCTCAGGATCGGCGCTCGCGTGGTCCTCGTCCACGGCGGCGTGCGCGACGTGCAGCAGTACATGACGCAGCCGCGCCACATCGCCGAGAACGCGGCCTACCTGCGCGAGGATTTCCCGGGCGCGGACCTGTGCTTCTTCGGCCACACGCACGAGCAGCGCGTCTACGAGGTGCACGGCGACTCGGTCCGGGAGATCGCCGTCGAAGTCCCGACCGTGAGGCTGAGGGCGGAGCGCCTGCATTTCGTGAACCCGGGATCCGTCGACGCGTCGCGCAAGCGCGCCTGCAAGCTCGCGGAGCTGGCGGTGTTCGACGACGAGCGCTTCGAGCTCGCGTTCCACCGCGTGCCCTACGACGACGCGGCCACCGAGGCGAAGGCCGCGGCGCGCGGCTACCGCATCGAGCGCTGGCGCGACCGCCTCTACGACTGGCAGCGGCGCGTGATCGGCCCGCGCCACGTGGACGCCTCCTAGCGCCACGCGCCTCGGCGCGGATTATCGGCCGTTAATCTATAATCCGGACGGATTAACGACCGCTCGGACCCGCCCCCCCGTGACCGCCGACCCCTGGCGCGAGCGCCTGCGCGCCGCGACCACCGAATCCGACGTGATCGAGGCCGCCAACAAGTATCTGGCGAGCCTCGACCCGCGGCAGCTCGCCATGCTGCCGCTGCGCTGCCGGCCGCGCGTGATGCACTGCGCCCACGACGTCTCCTCCTACGCCTTCGACCTGGTCGGGCACTACTGCGACAAGATGGACCCTTCGGCGCACCTCCTGCAATCGCTCGCGACGTTCCTCACCGACGCGTCGATCCGGCTCTCCGAGATCGTGAGCGACACCAACGCCCGCCAGGCCACCGCGCCGCGCCACAAGCTCGCCCCGTAGGAGGTGGCCGACATCGCGCCGCAGGCGGCGGCCGACAGATTCCGGGCGCGATCCGCGCGATGATTCATCGGCCATCGAAGCTCGCGCACCGTCGGAAGATGTCGACCCTGGAATTTCCCAAGCGCAGCGGCCCGTCCGTGAGCTGGCCGGGACGCGTCGACCTCGCCAAGAGCGAGGCGGAGGTCGTGGAGGCCGCGCGCGACTATCTCGCATCGCTCGATCCGTTCGAGGTCGACCGGCTTCCCGACCATTGCAAGCCGCGCAAGCTCTTCGACGCGCAGGACATCTCCTCCTACGCGTTCGACCTCATGCGCACCGACTGCGCGGAGGAGTCGGCCGCCGTGGTGCATCGGGTGGCGGCCTTCTTCGTGCACGCGAACGGCCGCCTCGCGCAGCTCCTCGCGAAGACCAACGATCCGGAATCGGAGCGCAGGGAACGGGCCTAGTCCGCGGGCTCAGGCGAAAAACCGCTCCAGGCGCTCGCGCATCGCCTCCGCCTCCGCCCACAGCTCGGCGCGCTCCGGCGCGCCCGCGGGGAGCAGGCGCGACATCGACGCGACCACGCCCTCGATCCGGGAAGCGAGGAAATCGTGGAGCCGACGGCGCATTGCGGCATCCCGCGTCGACTCCACATGCGTGAGAAGCGAGCTCGCGAGGGTGAGCTGGTTGCGCATCTGGCGCACGTTCACGGCGATGGATCGGAGCACGGTCTCGTGCAACGCGGGGCTCGTCGCGCGCAGCAGGTCGAGGACCGGCGTCGTCTTGGGCACCCACTCGTCGAAGCCCGATTCGCGTACGCGCCGGCGATCGACCGTGAGCGGATGGCCGGTGTAGGCGACGAGGCGGATCGCCCTGGCGAAGGCGGTTCGCAGCTCGCTCGCCACCTCGAAGCCCGAGGTGCCGGGAAGCTCGACGTCCATGATGACGTTTTGCGGGCGCATGCGCTGCGCGAGGTGGATCGCCTCGAGGCCGTCGTAGGTACTGCTCGCCTCGACGCCATGGCGATTGAGCAGCTGCGCGAGCGAATCGGCGCAACCGCGGTCGCCGTCCGCAACGAGCACCGTCTGAACCTGCGTCGCCATGCGCAACTCCTGCCCTGCCGGTCCTTGCGTGATTGTGCGCTCGTGCGCCTTGCGATGCGCTGAAGATCACGCGATCCCGCAGGGCGACCAGGGAAGGAATTGCCGATTTGGACGGCTTCGGAAGGCGCTGGAGGCCGGGCTCGCGAAAGAAACCTGGCGGAGAGAGTGGGATTCGAACCCACGTCACGGTAGAACCGTGAACCGGATTTCGAGTCCGGCGCTTTCGACCACTCAGCCATCTCTCCGGATGGGGAATTCGACGCTCGAAAGCCGTGAATTCTAGCAGCTTTGCTAAGCTTTCCTCTTTTGCCGGCGCCCGCGATGCGTATTCCCGCCTGGAATCCCCAAGCCGCCCCCCGCGACCCGAAGCTCCTCGAGGCGATCCTCGCGCGGCGCGGCGGAAAGTACCTCAACCTCGACCTCGCGCTCCTCTGGAGCGAGCCCCTCGCGCGCGGCTGGAACTCGCTCCTCGGGGCGGTGCGGCGCGAGTTCGCGCTCGAGCCGAGGATCCGCGAGATCGCGATCTGCACGGTCGCGAGCCTCACCGGGGCGGACTACGAGTTCACGCACCACTGGCCCGAATACGTGAAGGCGGGCGGCAAGGACGCGTTGCGCGCGAAGCTCTCCGATCCCGCGCGCGCGGCCGAGGATCCGGCGTTCGACGAGGCCGAGCGGCTCGCGATGCGCTACGCGGTTGCGATGACCCGCGAGGTGAAGGTGCCGGATCCGCTCTTCGCGCAGGTACGCGAGCGCTGGTCCGATCCGGAGATCGTGGAGCTCACCGCGTCGATCGCGGCCTACAACATGGTGGCGCGCCTCCTCGTCGCGCTCGAAGTGGAGAGCGAGAAGAAGTGAACCCGGTCGAGGTGAACGGCCGGCGCTACCGGCCGATGGCGGCGCCGCTCCTCGCCGTCTGCGTCGACGGATGCGAGTACGAGTACCTCGTCGAGGCCGCGGAATCGGGCGCGATGCCGTTCCTCGCGAAGTTCCTCGCGCCGGGCACCGCGTTCGTGGGCGACTGCGTGGTGCCCTCCTTCACCAACCCGAACAACCTTTCGATCGTCACCGGCGTCCCGCCCTCGGTGCACGGCATCTGCGGCAACTACTTCTACGACCGCGAGGCCGGCGCCGAGGTGATGATGAACGACCCGAAGTACCTGCGCGCCGGAACGATCCTCGCCGCGTTCTCCGACGCGGGAGCGAAAGTCGCCGTCGTCACCGCGAAGGACAAGCTGCGGAAGCTCCTCGGCCATCGCATGCGCGGGATCTGCTTCTCGTCGGAGAAGGCGGCGGAAGCGACGATCGCCGAGAACGGCATCGAGGACGCCGTGGAGCTCGCCGGGATGCCGGTGCCCTCCGTCTACAGCGCGGAGCTCTCGGAGTTCGTGTTCGCGGCGGGCGTGAGGCTCCTCGAAACGCGGCGTCCCGACCTCATCTACCTCTCGACCACCGACTACGTCCAGCACAAGTTCGCGCCGGGAAGCGACGGAGCCAATGCCTTCTACGCCATGATGGACCGCTATCTCGCGCGGCTGGACGAGCTCGGCGCGGTGATCGCATTGACGGCGGACCACGGCATGAACGCGAAGACGCGCGCCGACGGCTCGCCGAACGTGATCTACCTGCAGGACGCGATCGACGGCTGGATCGGGCGCGAGCGCTCGCGCGTGATCCTGCCCATCACCGATCCCTACGTCGTCCACCACGGCGCGCTCGGCTCCTTCGCGACGGTATACCTCGATGCGGCGAATCGCGATTCCGTGGCGCAACGACTGCGCGCGATGGAAGGCATCGACCTCGTGCTCGACAACGCGGCCGCCTGCGAGCGCTTCGAGCTTCCCCCCGATCGCATGGGCGACCTCGTGGTGGTTTCCGGCAGGCACGTCGTGCTGGGAACGAGCGAAGCGCGCCACGATCTTTCGTGGCGGACGCGCCGCTTCGCTCCCACGGCGGCGTGAGCGAGCAGCGCGTGCCGTTGCTCTTCAATCGCCGCGCGCGGGGGATCGAGGGGCGGCGGCTTCGCAACTTCGATCTTTTCGATATCGCCCTCAACCACCTCGAGGGCGGACGGTAGGATTCCGCAATGGCGCAGAAATACGACGAGCGATCGATCCAGGTCCTGAAGGGCCTGGAGCCCGTGCGCGCCCGCCCCGGCATGTACACGAGGACCGACAGCCCGCTGCACATCATCCAGGAGGTGATCGACAACGCGGCCGACGAGGCGCTCGGCGGCTACGCGACGCGCATCGAGGTGACGATGCATCCCGACGGCTCGGTGAGCGTCGAGGACGACGGCCGCGGCATCCCGATCGGCCCGCACCCGGTGGAGAAGGCGCCGACGGTCGAGGTGGTGTTCACGCGGCTGCACGCGGGCGGCAAGTTCGACAAGAAGGCGGGCGCGGCCTACCAGTTCTCCGGCGGGCTGCACGGCGTGGGAGTCTCCGTCACCAACGCGCTCTCCAAGCGCCTCGAGGTCAAGGTGAAGCGCGAGGGTGCGGTGCACGAGATCGCGTTCGAGGGCGGCGAGGTCGCCTCGAAGCTGAAGAAGGCCGGCAAGGCGGGCGCGCGAGAGAGCGGCACGTGGGTCCGCGCGTGGCCCGATCCGAAATATTTCGACAGCCCGCGCGTGAAGCGCTCGGACCTGGAGATGCTGCTCCGCGCGAAGGCGGTGCTGCTTCCCGGGCTCACGGTGGTCCTCGACGACCAGATCGGCAAGGAGCGCCGCGAGTGGAAGTACGAAGGGGGCTTGAGCGCCTACCTGCGCGAGCGCCTCGTCGACGCCGGCGGCTACGTGAGCCGCGTCTTCGCCGGCGAGTCCTATTGCGGGGCCGACGACGGCCAGTTCGCAGAGGGCGAAGGCGCGACCTGGGCGATCGCGTGGGCCGAAGCGGGCGGCGAAGGCGAGTCCTTCGTGAACCTCATCCCGACGCCGCTCGGCGGCACGCACGAGGCGGGATTGCGCCAGGCGGTGTACGAATCCGTGAAGGAATTCTGCGAGCACCACGAGCTCCTCACGCGCGGCGTGAGCCTGCAATCGGAGGACGCGTGGAAGCCGCTGCGCTACGTGCTCTCCGCGCGCCTCCTCGATCCGCAGTTCCAGGGCCAGACCAAGGAGCGGCTCTCCTCGCGCGACGCCATGAAGCTCATCGCCTCGCGGGTGAAGGATCCGCTCGACGCGTGGCTCAACCAGAACGTCGAGGAAGGCAGGAAGATCGCGCAGCTCGCGATCAGCGCGGCCACGGCGCGGCAGAAGGCCGGCAAGATCGTCGAGAAGCGGCGCGCGGGCGGCGTCGCGGTGCTCCCCGGCAAGCTCACCGATTGCGAGTCGCAGGACATGACGAGGAACGAGGTGTTCCTCGTCGAGGGCGATTCCGCGGGCGGCTCCGCGAAGCAGGGGCGCGACCGCCTCTACCAGGCGATCCTGCCGCTCAAGGGCAAGGTCCTCAACACCTTCGAGGTCGACGCGAAGGAGCTCTACGCCAACACCGAGGTGCACGACATCGCGGTCGCGCTCGGCATCGATCCGCACGAGCCCGACGCGCCCGAGGCGGTGCTCGACGGCCTGCGCTACGGCAAGGTGATCGTGATGGCGGACGCGGACGTCGACGGCTCGCACATCCAGACGCTGCTCCTCACGCTTTTCTACCGCCACTTCCCGCGGCTCATCGAGCGCGGGCACGTCTTCATCGCGCAGGCGCCGCTCTACTCGATCCGCGTGGCGCCCCACGGCAAGGTGAAGGCGGAGCGCAGGCTCTACGCGCTGGACGACGTGGAGCGCGACATCCTGGTCGAGAAGCTCCACGACGAGGGCGTGCGCGAGAGCATGATTCACATCGGCCGCTTCAAGGGACTGGGCGAGATGAATCCCGAGCAGCTGCGCGAGACCACCATGCACCCCGACACGCGGCGCCTCATCGAGATGCGCCTCGCGAGGCCCGAGCGCGAGACGGCGCAGGGCGTCTTCCGGCTGCTGATGGCGAAGGGCGAGGCCGCGGGCCGGCGGCAGTGGATGGAGGAGAAGGGCCACCTCATCGAGGCGGACCTCTGAACGTCGACCCCGGTCGATCGCGGGGTAGAATCACGCCTTTTCGCCGGACCGATCTTGAGCAGGAAGAAACAGAAGGCCGCGGACTCGACGGGGGACCTGTTCGCCGCGACCCGCGAGCCGCCGCCCCCCGCAGCGCCGCCCGCCGCCTCGCCCCCGCGCACGCCCGACGGCCCGTCGCTCGCCGAGTTCGCCTCGCGCGCCTACCTCGCGTACGCGATGAGCGTGGTGAAAGGACGCGCGCTTCCCTCCGTGGAAGACGGCCAGAAGCCGGTGCAACGCCGCATCCTCTACGCGATGCGCGAGATGGGCAACCGCCACGACGCGCCCTTCAAGAAGAGCGCGCGCATCGTGGGCGACGTGATCGGCAAGTTCCACCCCCACGGCGACGTCGCGGTGTACGACGCGGCGGTGCGCATGGCGCAGGATTTCACGCTGCGCTATCCGCTCATCGAGGGCCAGGGCAACTTCGGCTCGCGCGACGGCGACAGTCCCGCGGCGATGCGCTACACGGAGGTGCGCCTCACCGAGTTCGCCGGGCACGTCCTGCTCTCGGAGCTCGATCGCGGCACGGTGGATTTCGTCGACAACTACGACGGCTCGGCCGAGGAGCCGAAGGTGCTGCCCGCGCGCCTTCCGGTGATGCTCCTCAACGGCGCGTCCGGCATCGCGGTCGGCATGGCGACGGAGATCCCGCCGCACAACCTGCGCGAGGTGGCGGAGGCCTGCGCGCTCACCCTCGAGGGCGAGGATGGCGCGAAGCCCGTCACGCGCAACGTCAAGGGCCCCGATTTCCCCGGCGGGGGCCAGATCATCTCCTCGCGGGAGGAGATCAAGCGCTCCTACGAGACGGGCCGCGGCAGCGTTCGCGTCCGCGCGCGCTGGAGCGTGGAGAAGCTCGCGCGCGGCCAGTATCGCATCGCGGTGACGGAGCTTCCGCCCAACGCCTCGGCCGCGCGCGTGCTCGCCGAGATCGAGGAGATCACCAACCCCAAGCCGCGAGCCGGGAAGAAATCGCTCACGCCCGACCAGCTCTCGGTGAAGAACGGCGCCCTCGCGCTGATCGAGAGCGCGCGCGACGATTCGGACGCCGAGCATCCCGTGCGCCTGGTGTTCGAGCCGCGCACCAGCCGCGTCGAGGCGGACGAGCTGATGGCGTTCCTCCTCGCGCGGACCTCGATGGAAGCGAACGTGCCGTTGAACCTGGTCGCGATCGGCGGCGACGGACGGCCGCGGTCGATGAGCCTCTCGGAGGTGATCGGGGAATGGGCCGCGTTCCGGCTGCGCGTGCTCGAGCGGCGCCTCGGGCATCGCGCCGGCGAGGTGGCGGATCGCATCCACATCCTCGAAGGGCGGATGGTCGCCTTCCTGCACATCGACCCGGTGATCAAGGTCATCCGCAATTCGGACGATCCGAAGCCCGACCTGATGAAGAAGTTCGAGCTCTCGGAACGGCAGGCGGAGGACATCCTCGAGATTCGCCTGCGCCAGCTCGCGCGCCTCGAAGGGATCCGCATCGAGAAGGAGCTCGCAGAGTTGCGCAAGGAGGCGGCCTCGCTCAAGAAGCTCCTCGGCTCGCCGGCCGAGCGCCGCAAGCTCGCCGCGAAGGAGGTGCGCGAGGATGCGGAGAGGTTCGGCGACAAGCGCCGCACGATGATCGAGGAAGCCGAGCGCATCACGCTCTCGATGGTCGAGACGGTCGCCGACGAGCCGGTCACCGTGATCCTCTCGCGCAACGGGTTCCTGCGCACGCGCTCGGGCCACGGCGTCGACCGCGCCGCGCTCGCGTGGAAGGAAGGCGACGCGGAGCTCGCGATCCGCGAGACGCGCACCATCCATCCCGTCGTACTCTTCGGCGCGAACGGCCGCGTCTTCAGCGTGCGAGCGAGCGAGATTCCCGGCGGCAAGGGGGACGGCGTCCCGGTCTCCTCGCTCGCCGACACGCAGGGCACGCCGATCGTCGGCATGCTCTCGGGTCCCGCGGACGTCGCGGTGCTGATGGGCACGAGCGGCGGCAACGTGCTGCGCACGAAGATGGAGGGATTGCTCACGCGGCTTCGCGCCGGCAAGCAGTTCGTTTCCGTCGACGAAGGCGAAGCGCTGCTGGAGCCTTGCGCGATCGCGGCCGGGACGAAGGAAGTGGCCGCCCTTTCCGGCGAGGGCCGCCTCCTCGTCTTCCCGCTCGAGGAGGTGAAGGAGCTCGCGGTCGGCGGCAAGGGCGTCATCGCGATCAAGCTCCACGAGGGCGAAAGGATGATCGGCGCGGTCCCCGTCGCCGGCGAGCTGAAGGTCGCGGCCTTCGGGCGCGGCGAGAAGCGCGTCACGCTCACCGTGAACGCCGCCTCGCTCGAGCACTATCGCGGAAGCCGGGCGCGCAGCGGGCGCGTGCTCCACGCAAGCTTCAAGCGCGTCGAAGGCTTCGAGTGACGCGCGGCGAGGAGGACTGAATGTCGCGGCGCGTGCTCGTCGTCATCGCGATCCTCATCGTCGTCGTCGCCTTCGGCATGGTGGTCAGCCTCAAGCGCGCGATCAAGGCGAACGCCGCCGCGACCGATCCCGATTCCGGCGCGCCCCATCCCGCGACCGCGCACCGCTGACCCCGGGTCCACCGTCGCTCCCACAGGGGCTTGAATCGCGGCGGGGGCGCCCCAAATCTCGGCGCGGGGGCCGGCACCGCCGGGCCCGACATCCGAAACGATCGAAAGGAGAGGACGAAATGTTTCCCTCGCTGACGAGGCTTCCTGGCGACCTGTTTCCCGACTTCGAGGCGCTCCAACGCCAGGTGGAGCAGCTTTTCGGCGCGCCCTCGTGGCCGTCCAGCATCCGCGCGTCCGCGCGCGGCGCCTTCCCCGCGCTCAACATGGGCGTGACCGCCGAGGCGGTGGAGATCTACGCCTTCGCGCCCGGGCTCGATCCGGCGAAGATCGACGTCGAGCTCGAGAAGGGCCTGCTCGTGATCTCGGGCGAACGCGCCTCCGATCTCCCGCAGGAATCGGACAAGGCGACGGTATACGCGGACGAGCGTTTCTCCGGACCCTTCCGCCGCGCCATCTCGCTTCCGGACGACGCGGATGCGGCGCGCGTGCAGGCGAGCTACCGCGACGGCGTGCTCAAGGTGATCGTGCCGAAGCGTGAATCGGCGAAGCCGCGCCGGGTGGAAGTGCGCGAAGCCGGGATCTGAACGAATGGAGGATTCCATGGACATGAAGCAGGGGGCCCTCGATCGCGAGGGCAGGACGGGCGATGCGCCGGCGCTGGTTCCGCCGGTGGACATCGTCGAGGACGAGAACGGCATCACGCTGAAGGCTGACCTGCCCGGCGTGCCGAAGGAAGGCCTGTCGATCCGGGTGGACGGCGACACGCTCACGTTCGAGGGCGCGGTGGCGCTCGGCGAATCGAGCGAGTTGCACGGGGTGTACGCCGAGGTGCGCGTCGCGCAATATCGCCGCAGCTTCGCGCTGGGGCGAGACCTCGACACCGGGAGCATCGACGCGTCGATGAAGAACGGCGTCCTCACGCTACGCGTGGCGAAGCGCGAGCAGGCGAAGCCGCGGCGCATCGAGGTGAAGGCGGGTTAGGAGCGGGAACGCGCTTCCCTCGCCCGGGTCCAACCCGGTTTGGCCCGGGAGGAATCGCGATGGAAGCGCTGCTCAGACGTTCCTGGTGGATGCTCGCCCTGCGCGGCGCGGCGGCGATCCTCTTCGGCGCGCTCGCCCTCGCGTGGCCGGGCGCGACGCTCTTCGCGCTCGTGGCGCTCTTCGCGGCCTTCGCCATCGTCACGGGGGTCTCATCCATCATCGCGGCGGTGCGGCATCGCGAGGCCGACCGCGGGTGGTGGATGGCGCTCGTGCTCGGCATCGTCGCGGTCGCCGCGGGCATCCTCGCCCTCTTCCGCCCCGGCATCACCGCGTTCGTGTTCGTCGTGCTGATGGGCGCGAACGCGATCGTCACCGGCGTGATGGACATCGTGATGGCGATCCGGCTGCGCGAGCAGATCCGTGGCGAATGGCTGCTCGTCCTCGCGGGCATCGTGTCGCTCGTCTTCGGCGTGCTCGTGCTCGCCTATCCCGGCCTCGGCGCATTCGCGCTGGTCTGGATAGTGAGCTTCTACGCGCTGCTGAGCGGGATCCTGCTCCTCTCGCTCGCGATCCGCCTGCGGCCGCCGCACGGCGCGCAGCCGCCGCCGGCACCGTCCGGCGGCGCGCCGGCGGGCGCGCGCTGACGGTCAGCCGCGGGCGAGGCCGCGGTCGTACCACCCGCGGGTCGCGTTCGCGACGCGCACCACGACCAGCATCACCGGCACTTCGATCAGCACGCCGACCACGGTCGCGAGCGCGGCGCCCGACTCGATCCCGAAGAGGCTGATCGCAGCCGCGACCGCCAGCTCGAAGAAGTTGCTCGCGCCGATCAGCGCCGAGGGGCACGCGACCGAATGCACCTCGCCCAACGCGCGGTTGAGCAGGTAGGCGAGCGCCGCATTGAAGAACACCTGCACGAGGATCGGGACGGCGAGCAGGACGATCACCAGGGGTTGGCGGAGGATCGCCCGCCCCTGGAAGGCGAAGAGCAGGACGAGCGTCGCGAGGAGCGCCATCACCGACCACGGAGTCGTCCTCGATACGGCCCGCTCGAAGGCGCTCTTCCCTTTGCGCATCAGGCCCTGCCTCAGCGCTTGCGCGATCGCCACGGGGATCACGATGTAGAGCACGACCGAGATCAGGAGCGTTTCCCAGGGCACGCCGATGCTCGAGATCCCGAGGAGGAGACCGACGATCGGAGCGAACGCGAAGACCATGATCGTGTCGTTCAAGGCGACCTGCGAAAGCGTGAAGAGCGGGTCGCCGTTCGACAGGCGGCTCCACACGAACACCATCGCGGTACAGGGCGCCGCGGCGAGAAGGATCAAGCCGGCGACGTAGCCGTCGACCTGCCCCGCGGGCAACCAGCCGGCGAAAAGCCGGCGGACGAAGAGCCACGCGAGGAAGGCCATCGTGAAGGGCTTCACGAGCCAGTTCACGACGAGCGTCACCCCGATCCCGCGCACGTGCCTGCGGACTTCGCGCAGCGCGCCGAAATCGACCTTCATGAGCATCGGGACGATCATCACCCAGATGAGCGCGCCCACCGGGAGGTTGACCCGGGCGATCTGCATGCGGCCGATCGCGCCGGCGAGGGCGGGAAGGAGCTCTCCGAGCGCGACGCCGGCCACGATGCAGAGGGCGACCCACGCCGTGAGATAGCGCTCGAAGACGCTCATCCGGACCGCCTCCCGCGTCGCGCCGAAGTCGCCGATGCGCCCGGACATGCGCTCCTCCTTACTCGCGTGCGATGCGCCGAAGATCTTCCTGGATCGAGAGCCGGTCGAGCTTGTCCAGCGGCAGGGCCGCCAGAAGCTCGATGCGGCGGCGAAGCGTCGCCATCGCGCTCCTGAACGCCGCCCGCTTCTCCTCATCCCCGCCCTCGACCGCCGCGGGATCGGGGACGCCCCAGTGCGCGGTCGTCGGATTCCCCGGCCACACCGGGCACACCTCGTTCGCGGCGTTGTCGCAGACGGTGATGATGAAGTCGAATGCGGGCGCGCCGGGGCGGGCGAACTCGTCCCAGCTCTTGCTGCGCAGGCCCGAGGTCGGCATCCCCGCGGTGCGCAGCAGCTCGATGGCCCACGGATTCACCTTCCCGCCCGGGTGGCTTCCGGCCGAGTACGCACGGAACCGGCCGCGGCCGAGGCGATTCATCATCGCCTCGGCGAGGATCGAGCGCGCCGAGTTCCCGGTGCACAGGAAGAGAACGTCGTAGGGCTTCGCGTCCATGGTCAGCCGCAGCAGGTGTCGCTCCCGGCACGTGCCGATTGCGCGGCATCCGTCGCGGCCTCGCTCGCCGCCACCGCCGGAGCGCAACACGCGCCCTTCGCGGCCTCTTTCGTCTCGCCGTGGAAGAACGGCACGGTGCCCAGGCTGTGGAACGACTCCCACGGCACGCCCGCAGGGTCGGTCACCCAGTACTTGTCCGACCGTGCATAGCAGCAGGCGACGTCCTTCTCCTCGGTCACCTCCGCCTCGGCTCGCCGGAGCCGGCCGTGAATCTCCTGCAGCTCGCCCGCGTCATCGACCTGGAAGCCGAGATGGTTGATGCCCGCGGCGCCGCCGCGCTGCGAGATGGCGAAGTTCACGCGCGGGTCCTCGAGCATCCATTTGGCGTAATCGGGCTTCACCACCGAGGGCTCGGCGCCGAACATCGTGGAGTAGAACCGGATGCCCTTCTGCAGGTCGGGCACCGCGACGTGCACGTGGAATCTCTTCATCGGCGTTCTCCTTTCAGGATCTTCGACGGGGGCTGCGGGACGCATTCCGCGCCGCATGCGACGGCGTCACGCGCGCAGCAGTTCTCGGTGAGGTAGCCGAGCAGCGCGTTCATCCGCTCGTAGCTCGCCGAGTAATAGATGTAGCGCCCTTCCTGGCGCGCCTTGAGGAGTCCCGCGTGCAGCAGCTCCTTCAGGTGGAAGGAAAGCGTCGCCGGCGCGATCGGGAGCGAGGCCCCGATCTCGCCGACCGAAAGGCCGGTCGGCCCCGCCTGCACGAGGCTCCGATAGATGGCGAGCCGCGATTCCTGCGCGAGGGCGGCGAGGGAGGCGACGGCAAGGCGCGCATTCATGATTCGATAATACTCGAATCATGGAATTGTGCAAGGCGGGCCGTGCCCTGCCCCGGGAATCGCGCGGGCAGCCCGGAGTGCCTAAACTTTCGGCACCCCTACACCTAACGTATGTTCACAAGAATGGCTCATACTCGCTTGTTACAATTAACCAAATGATCGGCGACCATCCCTATACTCCGTCCCCAGCGTTTCAATTCACGAAATCTCTGCCGGCAAAGCTCCGGCATTCGGACCTACAGGGAGGACCGACTTGAACACTCGCAAACTGGCAGGCGCCGGCGCGCTCTTCGCCTTCGGCGTATCGGCCGCTTCGATCGCGACCGCCGAATCCACGACGGTGACCGGCGCGGGCGCGCTGAACGCGACCGCGCATCTCGACTTCTCCGTCGTGATCCCGCGGTTCCTCTCGTTCCGCGTCGGCACGGCGGGCGCGACGATCGACCAGATCACCTTCAGCCCGAGCGCCGCGGCGCTCGGCAACAGCACTCCGGTCGCGGGCACCGGCGGCGATGCCGCGGGCGGCTCCGGCTCCAACGTCACCGTGCTCGGCAACGGCGGCCAGGTGA
>DATIZV010000302.1:0-10438 GCA_035516915.1 Usitatibacter sp.
AGGCGGCGCGGCCGTGATGAAGCTCGTCAAGTTCGGCATCCCGCTCCTCGTCTTCGCGGTGCTGGTGGGATTCTTCGCGGTCGGCCTCACGCGCGACCCGAGCGAGGTGCCCTCGCCCTTCATCGGCAAGCCCGCGCCGCAGTTCCAGCTCACGCGGCTCGACGCGCCCGACCATACGTTCTCGCCGCAAGACATGCGCGGCAAGGTATGGCTCCTCAATGTGTGGGCCTCATGGTGCGTGTCCTGCCGCGTCGAGCATCCGCTGCTCGTGCAGATGTCGAAGGAGCAGCAGGTGCCCATCGTGGGCCTCGACTACAAGGACGAGCGCGCCGACGGCATGAAGTGGCTCTCCACGCACGGCGATCCCTATCTCGCCTCCGCCTTCGACAGCGAGGGCAAGGTCGGCATCGACTACGGCGTGTACGGAGTTCCCGAGACCTTCCTGATCGACAAGCAGGGCGTGATCCGCTACAAGCAGATCGGCCCGATCACGCCCGAGGCGCTCGAGAAGAAGATCATGCCCCTCGTGAAGAAGCTCAACGGATGAGGGCGATCCTCGCGGCGCTCGCCTTCGCCGTCGCCGCCGCCGGATTCGCCCCGCTCGCCATCGGGCAGGCCGACGAGGTCGCGCACCCGGATGCGAAGGTCGAGCGGCGGCTGAAGGAGCTGGGCGAGCAGCTGCGCTGCCTCGTCTGCCAGAACGAGACCATCGCGGACTCGCAGGCGCCGCTCGCCGAGGACCTGCGCAACGAGATCCGCGGCATGATCCGCGCGGGCAAGAGCGACGACCAGATCCGCGCCTATCTCGTCGCGCGCTACGGCGATTTCGTGCTGTACAAGCCGCCGTTCAAGTCGATCACGGTGCTGCTGTGGGTCGGGCCGTTCGCGCTGCTCGCGCTCGGCGTGGGCGTCATGGCGGTGGTGCTGAAGCGCCGCCGCGCGCTGCCGGCCGCGCCGCCGCCGCGCTCGGACGCGCAGCGCGCGCAGGTGGCGCAGCTCCTCGAGGGCGATCCGCCCGCGCGCAAGCAGAAGCGCTAGGCGCCGGTCGTCTCCGGCACGCGCGGCGCTCCCGAAGGCGCTTCGACGAACCCGAGATCGCGCGAGATGTCGCGCGCGGCGACGATGAGCATGTGCGCGAGCTCCTCGCGCCGCGAGCCGAGGATGCCCTTCTCCGCGCCCCACACGCCGAGCGACGCGATGACCGTACCCGAGCGGTCGCGGATCGGCGCGCCCAGTCCCGAGACGCCCGCACGGAACTCGCCGCGATTCATCGCGTAGCCGCGCAGGCGCGTTTCCTCGAGGTCCTTCTCGATGTCCTTGCGCCGGGTGAGCGTGAGCGGGGTATAGCGCTTCAGGTGCGTCATCGCCTGGTCCAGGCACTCCTGCGGCAGCCAAGCGAGCATCGCCTTGCCGGTCGAGGTCACGGTGGCCGGCACGCGCGAGCCGATGCTCGTCATCGCCTTGAGGGGCTGCGGGCTGTCGGCCTTGTCCACGTACACCACGAAACCCGAATCGAACACCGCGAGCTGCACCGACTCGTGCGTGTCGGCGCACAGGCGCCTGAGGCGCGGCTGCGCGACTGTCACGAGGTCCACGTCGCGCACCAGGAGCGAGCCGAGCTCCCAGAGCTTGAGCGTGGGCGAATAGAACGTGGTGATCGGATCCTTCTTGACGTAGCCCAGCGTCGAGAGCGTCGAGAGCAACCGGTAGACGTTGGGCTTGGTGAGACTCAGCTGGCGCGCGAGCTCGGTGAGTCGCCGGGGCTGGCCGGAGCGGACCAGCGCTTCCAGCAAGTTCAGTGCCTTCTGGACGGTCTGTTCCATGAAGGTTCCCGGTCGGGGTAGGGAGCGGAGGACTATCCTACCTCCGCCAGAGAAAATGCGCCCGGTCGCCCGCTAGATGAGCTCGGGACGGTCCGGCAGCTCGTTGGCGCGGGGCGAGCCGTCGCCCGGAAAGTAGCGCGCGAGGAGGTCCGACACCGCGCGCACCCCGGCGATCGAGCCCGCCTCGAACCGGCCCTCGCGGAAGTCGCGCTCCATCCTGCGGCAGATGTCCTGCCAATCGGAGTCCTTCACCTTCGCGTGGATGCCGCGGTCGGCCACGATCTCCACGCGGCGGTCGGCGAGCAGCAGGTAGATCAGCACGCCGTTGTTCTCCTCGGTGTTCCACACGCCGTGGGTGGCGAACACCTGGCGCGCGCGCTGGCGCGAGCCGAGGCCGCGCAGCAGCTGGCTCGAGCCGAGCTCGGCCTCGACGATGAAGACGACCTGCCCGCGGTGGCGCTTTTCCTGGGCGGAGATCTCGCGCTGGATCGCATCGAGGGTCGCACGCGGGAACGCGCGGCGCTCGCGGATCGGATGCATCAGCACGTGGCGTCCGAATCGCGCGAGGTCCATCACCAGCTCCCCGAGGCGCCGCCGCCGTCGAAGCCGCCGCCGCCACCGCTGAAGCCGCCCCCGCCGCCGAAGCCGCCGCCGCTGAACCCGCCGCCGCCGAAGCCGCCGACCCATCCGGGCCCACCGCGAACGCCGGGCCCGAACCGCGCTCCGCTGAAGAGCGTGAAGAAGAATGCCGCGAGCCCTGCGAGCACGACGAAGGCGACGCTCCCGAAGAGGAGCCACACCACGAGCCCGGTGATGCCCGAGGTGATCCCGGCGCCGAAGAGCCGCCCGAAGATGCCGCGCAGCAGCATTCCCACGATCGGGACGAGGAACACCGCGAGGTAGAAGAACGCATCCCCGTTCACCGCCGGGTGCACGGGCCGCCGCACCTCGGGCAGCGGCAGGCTCTCGCCCTCGATCGCCTTGATGATCGCGTCCACGCCCGCGTCGAGGCCGCCGGCGAAATCGCCGTTGCGGAAGCGCGGCGCGATGATCTCCGAGATGATGCGATCGGAAAGCGCATCGGTGAGCGTGCCCTGCACGCCGCGACCGGTATGGATGCGGATCTTGTGCTGCGCCTTGGAGACCACGAGCAGGACGCCGTCGTCGACTCCCTTGCGACCGAGCTTCCATTCATCGGTCACGCGCGTGGCGAAGTCGAAGATCGACTCGGTGCCGAGGGAAGGCACGATCAGCACCACGACCTGCGAGCCGTGCGTCCGCTCGAAGTCGGCGAGCTTCGCCTCGAGCGCGTCGCGCTCGCCCGGTGCGAGCGTGGCCGTCTGGTCGATCACGTGCGCGGCGAGCTTGGGCACCGGGATCTGGTTCGGGTCGGGCGCGGCCGCCATCGCGCCCGCCGCGCCCAGGAGGAGCGCGGCGACCGCGAGGAGCTTCCTCAGCATCGGCGATTACTTGGTGGCGGCCGCGGGAGCGGGCGACGGCGCCGCCGGGACCGCGGACTTCGGCGCGAAGTCGACCTTGGGCGGCTCCGAGATCGTCTTCTCGTCCTCGACGGCGAAGGTGGGCTTCTCCTGGTAGCCGAACATCTTCGCCGTGAGGTTGGTGGGGAACTGGCGCACCAGGACGTTGTAGTCCTGCGTCGCCTTGATGAAGCGGTTGCGCGCGGTGGTGATGCGGTTCTCGGTGCCTTCGAGCTGCGCCTGCAGCTCGCGGAAGTTCGCGTCGCTCTTCAACTGCGGATAGTTCTCGGCGACCACCAGCAGCCTGGAGAGCGCGCCGGTGAGCTGGCCCTGGGCCTGGGCGAAGCGCTGCATCGCCTGGGGATCGTTCACCGTCTCCGGCGTGACCTGCACCGAGCCTACCTTCGCGCGCGCCTCCGTCACGCCGAGGAGCACCGATTTCTCCTGGCTCGCGTAGCCCTGCACGGTAGCGACGAGGTTCGGGATGAGGTCGGCGCGGCGCTTGTACTGGTTGAGCACCTCGGCCCATGCCGCCTTCACCTGCTCGTCCTTCGTCTGGAACTCGTTGTAGCCGCAGCCGGAAAGCAGCAGCGCGGCGAGCAGCGGCAGGGCCCACAGCAGCAACTTGCGCATGTCGTTCGTCTCCTGGTTGCGCGACGGGAATCCGCCTCGCCCGATGATTTGGGCGGCGCGGCGCGTTTTCAAGCAGCCTCGCGCAGCGTGCGGCGCGCGAAGAGCAGGTCCTCCCATGCCTTGGCCTTGTCCGGAAGGCTGCGCAGCAGGTAGGCGGGATGGTAGGTCACGACGAGCGGCGTGCCGCGGTAGCGGTGCACGCGCCCGCGCAGGCTCGCGAGGCTCGCTTCGGTCGAGAGGAGCCGGATCGCCGCGGTCTTGCCGAGGGCGACGATGAGCTTCGGCCCGAGGAGCTCGATCTGCCGGTCGAGGTACGGCGCGCAGGCCGCGGCTTCCTCCGGCGTGGGCGTACGGTTGCCCGGCGGACGGCACTTCACCACGTTCGCGATGTAGACCTCGCGTCCGCGCGCGAGGCCGATCGCGGCGAGCATGTTGTCGAGCAGCTTGCCCGCCTGGCCGACGAACGGATCGCCCTGCTGGTCCTCGTCCGCGCCGGGGCCTTCGCCGATGAAGAGCCACGGCGCGGCCTCGTCGCCCACGCCGAAGACCGCCTGCTTTCGCTGCCGGCAGAGGACGCAGGCCGTGCACGAGCGCGCCGCCTCGCGAAGCTCGGCCCAGCCCATGGAGGCGACGTTCCCCGAGGGCGCCACCGAGGCGGGCGTGACGGGTGAATCCCGGTCGGCGGGCGCGAGCTGGGCGGGTGCATCCGCGAGCCCGTAGAGCGAGGCCACCGGCGCGAGCTCCAGCGCCTCGAGGCTGCGCTTGTCCATCTACAGCGTGAGCCCCAGGAAGAGCGCATCCTCGCGTCCAGACGTCGCCGGATAGTACTCGGGGCGGATCGCGATCTGCTGGAATCCCATCTTCCGATAGAGGTGCCGCGCCGCGGCGTTCGAGGGCCGCACCTCCAGGTAGACGATCTGCGCGCCGGCGTCGCGCGCGACCTGCACGACGTGGCCGAGGAAGGCGCGGCCGATGCCCTGGTTCTGCCACTCGACCGCGACCGCGAAGTTGAGCAGGTGCGCCTCGTCCAGCGCCACCATGAGGATCGCGTAGCCGATCACCGTCTCGCCGTGCGTCGCGACCCAGCAATCGTAGCCCGCCGTGACCGAGTCGCGGAAGTTGCCGAGGCTCCACGGAAACTCGTAGAGCGACTTCTCGAGCCGCGCCACCTCCGCGAGATCCACGGGACGCATGCGCCGGTAGTGCAGCTGGGGAATGGGGACCGCGCTCACCGCCTCGCCCTTCGCTCCTCGCTCGTGAGAGCCACCTTTTCGCGCAAGTATAGAGGCGCCGCGTCCTGCGCGGCCATGCCGCCGCCGCGCGCGAAGCGCCGCGCCGCAAGCCGTGCGACCGCGCCGGCACGCGGAAGGTCGCCGCCGAAGCGCATTTGCACCGAGTCTCGATAGGCGTCGCGCAGCCATGGGAGGCGCTCGAACCCGCCGCCCGTCGCGGACCATTGGCGGCCGGGGAGCGCGGGCAGCGACGCGGCATCCGCGAGGCGGGGCGCGAGGACTTCGTCCCAGTCGTCGCCGTTCCGCGCGTAGGCGGCGAGGTACGCCTCGTTCATGCGAGCGTCGAGTGCGGCGATCACGCGGCGCTCGTTCGATTGCTCCGCCAGCGCGAGGAGCGACGGAATCGGAACGACGGGCCGCCCGGTACCGAAAGCGAGTCCCTGGATCACGCCGCACGCGATGCGGATGCCGGTGAAGGAACCCGGGCCCTGGCCGAACGCGAACGCAGCCATGTGCACCGCTTCGAGATGCGCGCGCTCGAAGGCGCGCCGGATCATCGGCACCAGCATCTCCGAATGCCGGTTCTCCGCCATCGCCTCCTCGACGAAGAGCGCGCCATCCTTGAGCAGCGCGACCGAGCATAGCTCGGTGGAAGTCTCGACGGCGAGCAAGTTCACAACGGCATTATAGCCGACCGGGGCTTCGTCAGTAATTGTTGGCTTTACAATGCCTTACAGAGCGTTCCTAAGAGTTTACTTGAGAATCTCAAACGATCTCGAGGAGCGTGAAGCGCCCGCCGAGCACCGCCTGCGAATCGATTCCCCAGCAGCGCTCCAGGAAAGTCGCGTAATACGAGCGGAAGTCCACCGTGTGGAGGACGTTTCCGTCCGCATCCAGCCGGTCCAGGGAAGGCGCCGCGCCATGCAGGCCGCCGTGCACCGCTCCGCCGAGCACGAAATGCGCGCTCGCCGTGCCATGGTCGGTGCCGCCGCTTTCGTTCTCGCGTGCGCGCCGGCCGAACTCGGCGTAGGTGGCGATCACCGTGCTCTTCCAGAGGCCCGCCTCGGTGAGCGCGGAACGGAGCGCGGCGAGCCCCTCCGCGAGCTGGCGCAGCAGGTTCGCCTGGACGGGGAGCTGGTTCGCATGCGTGTCGAAGCTGCCGAGCGAGAGCCGCACCACGGCGATGCCGGCGGGATTCGCCGCGAGCTGCGCGGCGGCGCGCACGGAGGCCCCGAACGGTCCCGGCGGAAATTCGGTCTGGAACTCGCGCGTTGCCCCGCGCAGCCGTTGCGCGGAAGCGGCGATTTCGTTCTCGACGTGCAGGATGTGCTCGAGCGAGGCGTTGCGCGAGCGCGCCTCCTCGCGGTGCGCGAGACCGGCGTTGCGCACGAATTGCCCGGGGTTGGCGAGCGCGAGGGCGCGCACCTTGCGGCCGGCGAGCGGCCCCATGCCGCCCATCCCGACCACCACGCCGTCCGCCGCATAGCTCGCCGGGCGAGGAGCGGCCTCGAATGCCCGCGCGAGCCACCCCTCGTCGAGGTACTCGTCGCTGCGCGAGGCGGTGTCCCAGATCTCGATGGAGCGGAAATGCGAGAGGTTCGGCGCGGGATAGCCCACGCCGCGCACGACCGCGAGCTCGGCCGCGTCCCAT
The DNA here is from genome assembly GCA_035516915.1 of Usitatibacter sp. Taxonomy (GTDB): domain Bacteria; phylum Pseudomonadota; class Gammaproteobacteria; order Burkholderiales; family Usitatibacteraceae; genus Usitatibacter. Next base: position 6,818 of record DATIZV010000302.1, read on the forward strand.
GCGGGCTTGAGCGGCGCGAGCGACGGATGCAGCCCCTCGCGCTCGGTGAGATGGATCACCTGCTCGCGCGGGATCGCGAGGCGTGGCCGCAGCTCGGCGTAGCGCGGATCGGCGAACGGCACCACGGTGTTGAGCCCGTCGTTGCCGCCCTTGAGCTCCACCAGGACGAGAAGGCGGTGCACGCCGGGATCGGCCGCGGCGCGCGCCAACCCGGTCATCCCGGCGAAGGGTGCGAGCGCCGAAAGCTTGAGAAAGTCGCGTCGTTCCATGGTCCTCACTTGAGCTGGTAGGCGGGATCGGCGACGAGCGCGCGGACGCGCTCCGCGGGGTCGAGGCTCGCCGGCACCGGATCGACGGCGGCGGTCGCGAGGACCAGCCGGTCGAGCCGTGCCGTTTCAACCGGCGCGCCGAGCGAGGCGAGCCAGCGGCGATCGTCGAATGCATACGCGCCCATCCCGCGCTGCATGAGCCGCTGCAGGCGCGCGCCCGGCCCGCCCTGCGCGGACTCGGCCTTCTCGTCCTGCATCATCGGTGGCTCCTGCGTCATCGCGACCGGCGCCATGATGCCGCGGTCGGCGCCGCGAAACACACGGTCGACGAACTGCTCGCGCCCGAGGAGCGTCGCCGAGTCGATCCAGGCGTCGCCGCCGGGCCAGCCCTTCACGTTCGGCGGCGAAAAGAGGTTCTGCCCGAGGACCGCGCAGGCGATCGCCGCGGGACGCAGGTCGGCGGGATGGACGTCGAAGGTCCGCAGGGTCCCGACCACGACGTCGACGGGCGACTTCACGAGCGTCGCGCGGTTCCCGGGCGACCAGAAGGCGTCGGAGAGCAGGACCGCGCGCAGCAGCGGCTTCACCTCGTAATGCGCGGCGCGGAACAGGGTCCCCCAGCGCTGCACTTCGGCCTCGTCGGGCGTGGGCGAGACGAACTCGCGCCACATCTTCTCGGCGATGAAATTCGCGGTCTGCGGCTGCGCGAGGAGGATGTCGAGGACGTCGTCGCCATCGAGCCGGCCGCGCCGGCCGAGGACCACCTTCTCGCCGCCATCGTGGAAGAACGGCCGGTAGCGATACGCTCCGGTCGCCGGATCGATGCTCCAGCCGGTGAACGCGCGCGCGGCTTCTTTCACGTCCTGCTCGCTGTAGTGGCCAACGCCGAGCGTGAACAGCTCCATCACCTCGCGCGCGAAGTTCTCGTTGGGCGCGCCCTTGCGACTCCTCGCGTTGTCGAGCCAGACCAGCATTGCCGGATCCTTTGCGACCTCGTGCAGCAGCGTCGCGAAGTTGCCGAGCGCCTCGCGGCGCAGCAGCACGTTCTGCCGGTACATGAGCTGCGAGAAGCGCACCTTCTGCTGGCTGGTGGCGAAGTGGTTGTCCCAGAAGAGCGTCATGCGCTCGGTGAGCGGGCTCGGCGTATCGAGCATCTCGGTGAGCCACCACGCGCGCAGCTCCAGGCCCTGCCGCACGAGCTTCCTCGCCAGCGCCTTGCGCGCCTGCGGATCGTTGCGCAGCTTCGCGGGGCGCTCGATGGGGTCGTCCACGAACTCGGGCGGCGGCGTGACGGCCACGCGGCGTGCGCCGGCGAGCAGGCGGTCGACGGCCTGCTCGCGATCGAGCGTCGCGTACTCGCGGATCTCGCGGTCCGTCGCGCCGAAGCCGGCGCGATCGAGCAGGTGCCGCGCGCCCTCGTACCCGATCGGCGCGGCCTGGGTACCGAGCGAGGCCGCGACGGCCAATGCGGCGAGCAGGAATCTCATGGTGCCGGGACCAAGCATGACACAGCCGCGCGCCGGCGTGCACCCGGCGCGGGCCGCATTCGTCACAGTCCCGGCTGGCGATGCCGGAACCCGGCGTTCAGCTCCTCGGGGGTGAGGTAGCCGTCGCCGTTCGCGTCGAGCTGGTCGAAGCGCTGCGCGAGGCGCGGCGCGTTCGCCTGGGCCTCGGCCCGGCTGATGCGGCCGTCGCCGTCGGTATCGACCTTCTTCCACCACGCCTCGCGCTTCTGCTTCGCCCAGGCGCGCAGCTCGTCCTTCGAGAGCTGGCCGTCGTGGTTCGTGTCGATCGCGTCGAAGTTCTTCGCGAGGCGCGGGGAGGCCTGCGCTTCCTCGCGGCTGATCATGCCGTCGCCGTTGGTATCGAGGCTCTTCAGCCCGTGCGCGTGGCGCTGCGGGGCGCCCTGGGGCGCGGTGTCGGCGTCCGCGTAGGCGAGGCAGCCCGCGGAGGCGATGCCGAGCGCGGCGAGGATGGAAACGTACTTCATGGAATCTCCTTTTCGTGGGGCGCGGCAAAGCGCCGAGCGTAAGCCCATCAACGCGCGCGGGCTTCCCGGGTCACGGCCGTGTGGTAACGGGTTGTAAGCGACGATGGCACCCGTCGACGCGCGGTTAACATTCCCTTACATTTGCCGTCGGGAACCCGCCTGCCGGCCGCTACGATCGCTCCATGCAGACAACGCAGCGCCAGAAGATCCTGGTGGTCGACGACGACCTGCGCCTGCGCGACCTCCTCAAGCGCTATCTCTCCGAGCAGGGCTTCGCGGTGGACACGGTCGCCGACGCGGCCGCCATGGACCGCAACCTCGCGCGCGTGCGCTACGACCTGCTCGTGCTCGATCTCATGCTGCCCGGCGAGGACGGACTGGCGATCTGCCGGCGGCTGCGCGCCTCGGGCAATCCCGTCGCCGTCATCATGCTCACCGCGAAAGGCGACGACGTGGACCGCATCGTCGGGCTCGAGATGGGCGCGGACGACTACCTCGCGAAGCCGTTCAACCCGCGCGAGCTCGTGGCGCGCATCCACGCGGTGCTGCGCAGGCAGGCGCCGCAGGAAGCGCCGGGCGCCCCGACCCAGGACGAGCGCGTGGTTCGCTTCGGCCCCTTCGCGCTCAACCTCGGCAACCGCGCCCTCGTGCGCGACGGCGATTCCGTGCCGCTCACCACCGGCGAGTTCGCGCTGCTCAAGGCGCTCGCGCTGCACCCGCGCGAGCCGATGTCGCGCGACAAGCTGATGGAGCTCGCGCGCGGACGCGAGCACGAGAGCTACGACCGCTCGATCGACGTGCAGGTCTCGCGCCTGCGCAAGCTCCTCGGCGAGGACCCGCAATCGCCGCGCTACATCCAGACGGTCTGGGGCTTCGGCTACGTGTTCATTCCCGACGGCGCGCCGCAGAAATGAGGCTGCTGCCCTCGTCCATCCTCGGGCGCACGCTCGCCGTGATGCTCGCGGCGCTCGTCCTCTCGCAGGCCGCGGCGGTCTGGCTGATGAACGAGTACGTGACGCAGCCGCGCCACGTCGCGCGCGTGGGACAGTTCGTGAGCCACCTGAAGACCATCAGCGCGGCGCTCAACATCATGCCGCCCGAGGCGCAACAGCGCTTCATCGACGCGATCGCGGAGAAGGAGGGCATCCGGATCGTGCCGGTGCGCGGCGACGAGCGCATGCGCCCCATCGAGGGCGCGGTGCCGCTGCGCATATTCCGCGAGCGCCTGCGCGAGATCTTCGGCCGCGACGCCGAGGTGTACGTGCGGCGCGGCGACCCGGCGCGCCGCGGGCCCCCTCCGGTGCTCTGGATCCGCCTGCCCGCCGGCAACCGCGATTTCTGGGTCGCGTTCCCGCGCGGCCG
>DATIZV010000303.1:0-2652 GCA_035516915.1 Usitatibacter sp.
CGCGCGCAGGGCCTCGCTCGAGCGTGCCCGCATCGAGCAGGCGCGCGCCACGCTGATGGGCCTTCGGACCCTGCACAACCGGCACGCCGACGAGCTCGCGAAGCTCCTCGAGCCGAACGAGGTGCGCGCCGCCGGGCTCCACGCCCGCCGGGCCGTGCTCGACAGCGCCTTCTCGAGCGGCATCGGCGAAGCGCTCGACGCGTTCTTCGCGGCAGCGCGCACGCGCATCAAGTCGGCGATCGGGGTGATCGAGGAGGCGAGGAAGATGATGTCGAACGTGGCGCGCACGCTGGCACGCGAGCACCGGATCGCCCCGCCCGAGCTCATCGACTTCGCGACCGAGCGCTTCCTGGTGGAGATCGATCGCCTGGAGCAACGCTGCGCCCGCGACTTCAAGGGGGCGGCGAGCCTGCTCCTCCACCGCCGCAAGACGCTCGGGGCGCTCTTCTTCGACAGCATCGCGCTGCAGGTGGTGCGGGTCTTCGAGATCGCGGACCGCGAGGTGCGCACCTGGATGAACGCGTTCATCCGCCCCCTCGAGACCCAGGTGAACGCCCTGCAGGAGCAGGCCAACGCGCGCATCGAGGGAATGGGCCGCATCCAGAACGCGGAAGGGGACCTGCTCGCGCGGCTCGAGGAGCTGAAGACGATGGTGGCCGACGTCGCCACGCAGCGCGAGCAGCTCGAGGCGCACCGGCAGAAGCTCGCCTCGCTCCTCGAGGCGGAGCCCGAGCGCTCCCTCGCCTAGCTCAGCCGCCTGCGGCGGCGGCCTTCTCGCGCTCCAGCCGCCGGAACTTCTCGAGCAGCGCCTCGCGCGACTCGACGTGATCGGGGTCGGGCGGAATGCAGTCGACCGGACACACCTCCTGGCACTGCGGCTTGTCGAAATGTCCGACGCATTCGGTGCACCGGGCCGCGTCGATCACGTAGATGTCCTCGCCCATGGAGATCGCGCCGTTCGGGCACACGGGCTCGCAGACGTCGCAGTTGATGCACTGGTCGGTGATCTTGAGGGCCATGCCGGATGCGTCAGCCGCCCGCGGCGTCCCGCCCGATCTTCTCGCGCATGCGCTGCACGGTGAGCGGATGCACGAACGCCGCGATGTCGCCGCCGAGGACGGCGATCTCGCGCACGATGGTCGCCGAGAGGAACAGGTACTTGTCCGAAGGCGTGAGGAACAACGTTTCGACACCGGGCGCGAGGCGCCGGTTCATGCCGGCGAGCTGGAACTCGTACTCGAAATCGGACACGGCGCGCAATCCGCGCAGGATCACGCTCGCCGCCTGCTCCTTCACGAATTCCGAGAGGAGGCCCGTGAACCCGAGCACGCTCACGTTGGAGTAGGGCGCGAGCACGTCCCGCGCGAGCGACACCCGCTCGTCCAGCGAGAAGAACGGCCGCTTCGCCTGGCTGTGCGCGACGCCCACCACGACCTCGTCGAAGAGCCGCGAGGCGCGCTGGATGAGGTCCTCGTGCCCGTTGGTGATCGGATCGAAGGTGCCCGGATAGACGGCGCGGGTGATGGTCATGGGCCGCTCAGCTCGAAAAGGGCATAGCGTACAGCGCCGGCGCGGCCTTCGCGAAGCGCGTGCCACCGTGCGCCGGGGACGAGCGCCGCGGCGCTCTCCACGTAAACGCGCCCATGCGCCTTCAGTCGCGCGGGAAGCAGCTCGAGAACGCGCGCCGCGAGAGCGCTCGCGTAGGGCGGATCGACGAACACGACGTCGAACTTGTCGGTGCAGCCCGCGAGGAATTCGAGCGCATCGCCTTCCACGACCTGCGCGCCCGCCGCGCCGAGCTCGCGCGCGGCGGCGCGGAGCGCATCGGCCACCGGGCGTTGCCGCTCCACCAGCACCGCGCGCGCAGCGCCGCGCGACAGCGCCTCGAAGCCGAGCGCGCCGCTTCCCGCGAAGAGGTCGAGGACCTGGAGCCCGTCCAGGCGTTGGCCGAGCCAGTTGAAGAGCGTCTCGCGAACGCGGTCGGGCGTCGGGCGGAGGTCGGCGGAAGGGGGAAAGCGCACCAGCCGGCTGCGCCATTCGCCGCCGACGATGCGCACGCGGTTGCGTCCTTGCGGAGCGTGGGACGCGGCCCGCGAGGCGCCTCGGATGCGGCGCGCGGCGGTCATCGTCGGGCCATGATACCGTAAAATGTCGGACGGTCCGCCGCGTCCATATCCATGCTTCCCCTGTTTTCCCGCAAGGACAAGAGCGCCCCGGACTCCGGGTCCGGCCTCAAGTCGCTCCTCAAGAAGGATCTCGAGCTCACCGCGTCGCGCTGGAAGAAGGCGCTCGGCGTCTTCCGTGCGCGCCCGAAGATCGACGAATCGCTCTACGAGGAGCTCGAGGCGCAGCTCATCCAGGCCGATGCGGGCGTCGCCGCCGCGGAGAGCCTCATCGCGAAGCTGCGCGAGGCGCAGCGCGCGAAGCGCCTGGAAAGCGGCGGCGAGCTCGAGGCGGAGCTCAAGTCCGCGCTCGTGGAGCTGCTCGCGCCGCTCGAGAAGGGCGTCGATCCGCGGCGCGCGAAGCCCTTCGTGATCCTGCTCGCCGGCGTGAACGGCGCGGGCAAGACGACGACGATCGCGAAGCTCACGCGGCTCTTCCAGTCGCAGGGACTTTCCGTGCTCCTCGCCGCGGGCGACACGTTCCGCGCCG
>DATIZV010000304.1:0-8112 GCA_035516915.1 Usitatibacter sp.
GCATCCGCACGCCCTCGAGCTTCTTCCTGATGGTCCTGCGCGATCGCGTGCTGCTCTATGCCGATTGCGCCGTCAATCCCGATCCCGATGCCGAGGCGCTCGCCGACATCGCCCTCGCTTCCGCCGAGAGCTTCCGCGCCCTCCTCGGCGAGGAGCCGCGCGTCGCGATGCTCTCCTTCTCCACGAAGGGGAGCGCGAGCCATCCGCGCGTCGAGAAGGTGCTGCGCGCGCTGGAGCTCGCGCGCGGCCGTGCGCCGGACCTCGCGATCGACGGCGAGCTGCAGGCCGACGCGGCGCTCGTCGAGGAAGTCGCGCGGCGCAAGGTGCACGGCGCGAGCGCCGTCGCCGGCCGCGCCAACGTGCTGGTGTTTCCCGACCTCGACGCCGGCAACATCGCCTACAAGCTCACGCAGCACCTCGCCGGCGCACGCGCGGTGGGGCCGGTGCTGCAGGGATTCGCGAAACCGCTGAGCGACCTCTCGCGCGGCGCGAGCGTCGAGGACATCGTCGCCACCGCGGCGCTGCTCGCCGCGCAGGCCCACTAGCGCGCCTCCATCGGGACGTAGGGTCGCGGCGCGGGACCGTTGTACAAGGTGAGCGGGCGGATGAGGATGTTCGATTCCATCTGCTCGAGCACCTGGACCGTCCATCCGGGCACGCGGCCGACGGCGAAGATCGGCACGAAGAGGTCGGGCGCGATGCCGTTGAGGTAGTACACGACGCCCGCGTAGAAATCCACGTTCACGTTCACGCCGTGGCGCGCGTAGGGCTTCATCGCCTCGACGAGCGCGGCGAGGATCTGGTACCACTTCGGCTGGCCCATCTCGACCGAGAGCTTCTCGACCCCGGCGCGCATGTGCCGCGCGCGCGGGTCCTCGGCCCGGTAGACGCGGTGGCCGAAGCCCATCACCGCCTCGCGGTTCGCGCGCTTCCTCTTCACGTACTCGGCCGCGTTCGCGGGCTCGCCGATCTCCTGCGCCATCCTCATCACGTTCTCGGCGGCGCCGCCGTGCGCCGGCCCCGAGAGCGCGGCCACCGCGGCGGTCATCGCCGCGTGCAGGTTCGCCTCGGTGCCCGCGACCACGCGCGCGGTGAACGACGACGCGTTCGAGCCGTGCTCGGCGTGCAGGATCATGTCGACGTCCATGAGGCGCGCGGCATCCCCGCTCGCGCGCCTGCCCTTGAGCATGTAGAGGAAGTTGGCGGCATGGCCGAGCGCCGGGTCGGGCGCCACGGGCGCGCGGCCGTTGCGGACGTGCTCGTGGGCGGCGACGATCATCGGCACCTGCGAGGTGAGGCGAATGCCCTTGCGCAGCGTCGCCTCCGGCGAGTTGTCGGCGACGTCCGGATCGAATGCGGCGAGCGCGGAGACCGCCGTTCGCAGCACGTCCATCGGATGCGCATCCTTCACGATGCGCACCAGCTCGAGGATCTCCGGCGGAAGCACGCGCGCCGCGCGAAGGAGCGACGAGAAGCGCGCCAGCTCGTCCGCCTTCGGCAGCTCCGCGTGGAAGAGCAGGTAGCACGTCTCCTCGAAGGTCGAACGCTCGGCGAGGTCGTGGATCGAGTAGCCGCGGTACCAGAGTTGCCCGGCGCGCCCGTCGATGTCGCACACGCGCGAGCGGTCGAAGTGCACGCCCTTCAGCCCGCGGTGGATCTCGACCTTGTTCTCCACGGCGCCGGCGACCTTCGTCTCTGCTTCCATGTGCGGCCTCTATGCGAAAGTGGCGGCGATGCGCTGCGCGGCCTCGGTGAGGCGCGGCACGAGCTCGATCGCCATCTGCAGCGGAAGGCGCGCGGTTGCCGCATGCACGGCGACGGCGGCGACCGCCTCGCCCGCCACGCGCACCGGGACCGCCACGCACGCCACGCCGGCCACGTATTCCTCGTTGTCGAGGGCGTAGCCCGTCGCGACGATGCGATCGAGCTCCTTCTCCATGAGCGTCCGGTCGGTGATCGTGCGCTCGGTGAAGCGCGTGAGCGGCAGCGCCGCGACGAGCGCCGCACGCTGCTCGGGCGGCAGCGCCGCGATGAGGAGCTTGCCGCTCGCGCTGCAATGCGCGGGGATCGTGCTGCCCACCGGAAGGTGCAGGCGCAGCGCCCAGTCGGCCTCGACGCGGTCGAGGTAGACCACCTCGCCCTTGCGCAGCATCGCGAGGTTGCAGGTCTCGCCCACGTCGGCGACCAGCTGGCGCAGCACCGCGTGGCGCAGGGCCGCGACCGAATCGTGCGTGAGGATCGCGAGGCCGAGCGAGGCGAGGCGAGGTCCGACCGCGTAGGCCCGCCCCGCGGGCTCGCGCTGCACGTAGCCGCCGTCCTCGAAGAGCGACAGGGTGCGGTGCAGGGACGGCTTGGGAAGCCCGGTGGCCTGCATCAGCTCCGTGAGCGTCGCCGGCCGTCCGGCGCGCACCAGCGCCTCCAGCACGGAAAGCGCCTTCAGCGTGGACGAGTTCTCGAGGGCCGCGTCGCGCCGCGCACGGTCGGATGCGTCGAGCAGGGTCGCCATGCCTGTCAGCGTAGTGAAAAGATTCTGCTGGCGCAACCCTTTTGTTCCGAACAATGGAATCGACTCTTGCGCCGGGCTTTCCGCTGCGCTAGTGTTCCGGCAATAGAGACCCCGCATTCCGCTGCCAGAGGACCCTCCATGAACGACATGAGCGTGAAAGCGCGCCAGGTGGCGCGCGGCAAGGTGAAAATGACCCCCTCGGAAGCCCTGGTCGAGACGATGGTCGCGCAGGGCGTGACGGACGTCTTCGGCATCGTGGGCTCCGCGTACATGGACGCCCTGGACATCTTTCCCGCCGCGGGGATCCGCTTCATTCCGACCGCCCACGAGCAGGGCGCGGTCCACATGGCGGACGGCTACTCGCGCGTCACCGGACGCCACGGCGTGTGCATCGCGCAGAACGGGCCGGGCGTGACCAACTTCGTGACGGGAGTCGCGGCCGCGTACTGGGCGCATTCGCCCGTCGTCGTGATCACGCCCGAGACCGGCTCGAACACGCTCGGCCTCGGCGGCTTCCAGGAGACCGAGCAGCTGCCGATCTTCTCGAAGATCACGAAGTACCAGGGCCACGTGAACAACAAGTCGCGCATGGCCGAGATCACCGCGCGTGCGTTCGACCGCGCGATGCTCGAGATGGGCCCGACGCAGCTCAACATCCCACGCGACTTCTTCTACGGCGACATCGAGTGCGAGATCCCGCAGCCGATCCGCATCGGCCGCGGCGCCGGCGACGAGGCGGCGCTCGACCGCGCCGCAGAGCTCCTCGCGCAGGCGAAGTTCCCCGTGATCCTCGCGGGCGGCGGCGTGATCATGGCCGAGGGCACGAAGGAGGCGATCGCGCTCGCCGAGCTCCTGCATGCGCCGGTCGCGGAAAGCTATCTCCACAACGACGCGTTCCCGGCGTCGCATCCGCTCTGGGTGGGGCCGCTGGGCTACCAGGGCTCGAAGGCCGCGATGCAGCTCATCTCGAAGGCCGACGTGGTGCTCGCGCTCGGCACGCGCCTCGGTCCGTTCGGGACGCTCCCGCAGTACGGCATGGACTACTGGCCGAAGGAGGCGCAGATCGTGCAGATCGACGCCGACCCGCGCATGCTCGGGCTCGTGAAGCCGATCTCGGTCGGCATCAACGGCGATGCGCGCGCGGCCGCCGCCGCGCTCGTCGCGCGGCTCGCGGGCAAGTCCCTCGCGTGCCGGCAGAACAAATCGCAGCGCGACGCGACGATCAAGGCGCAGAAGGCGGCGTGGGAGAAGGAGCTCGAGGGCTGGACCCACGAGACCGACCCCTACTCGGTCGAGATCGCCAAGGGCGTGAAGGCGATGCATCCGCGCGAGATGCTGCGCGCGCTCGAGCGCGCGATGCCGAAGGGCGCGATGGTCTCCACCGACATCGGCAACATCTGTTCGGTGTCGAACTCGTACCTGCGCTTCGACGAGCCGCGCTCGATGCTCGCGGCGATGAGCTTCGGCAACTGCGGCTACGCGTTCCCGGTGGCGTGCGGCGCGAAGGTCGCGCGCCCCGACCGGCCCGCGGTCGCCTACGTGGGCGACGGCGCGTGGGGCATCAGCCTGAACGAGATGCTCACCTGCGCGCGCGAGAAGATCGGCGTCACCGTGGTCGTGTTCAACAACGGCCAGTGGGGCGCCGAGAAGAAGAACCACGTCGACTTCTACAACCGTCGCTACCAGGGCGTGGAGCTGGAGAACCCCAGCTGGGCCGCGGTCGCGCGCTCCTTCGGCTGCGAGGGCGTGACCGTCGACAAGGCCGCCGACGTGGGCGACGCGCTGCGCGAATCGGTGAAGCGGCAATCCGAAGGCAAGGCCACGATCCTCGAGATGATGGTCACCAAGGAGCTCGGCGACCCGTTCCGCCGCGACGCGCTCTCGAAGCCGGTGCGCCACCTCGAGAAGTACAAGTCGTACGTCTGAGCGCGCGGCGGAGGCGGCCATGATCGATCTCTACTACTGGACGACGCCCAACGGGCACAAGATCACGCTCTTCCTCGAGGAGACGGGCCTCGAATACAAGATCCATCCGGTGAACATCGGCAAAGGCGAGCAGTTCGCGCCCGAGTTCCTGAAGATCTCCCCCAACAACCGCATCCCAGCGATCGTCGACCATGCGCCCGCCGACGGCGGCAAGCCGATCAGCGTGTTCGAGTCGGGCGCGATCCTGCTCTACCTCGCGGGAAAGACCGGCAGGTTCATCCCGAAGGACTTGCGCGGGCAGGTGACGACCCTCGAGTGGCTGATGTGGCAGATGGCGGGGCTCGGGCCGATGGCCGGGCAGAACCACCACTTCGCGAGCTACGCGCCGGAGAAGATCCCGTACGCGATCGAGCGCTACGTGAAGGAGACCTCGCGGCTCTACGCGGTGCTCGACAAGCGCCTCGCGGGCCGCGGCTTCATCGCCGGCCGCGAGTACACGATCGCGGACATGGCGTGCTACCCATGGATCATTCCCGACCGGCAGGGACAGGACATCGAGAACTTCCCCAACCTCAAGCGCTGGCATGCCTCGATCAAGGCGCGTCCGGCGACGGCGCGCGCGTACGCGCTGGTGAAGCAGGTGAACCCGAACGCGGGAGGGATCCGGACCGAAGAGGAGCGCAAGGTCCTCTTCGGCCAGGACCGGAGCGTGGTGAAGTAGGCGATCAATCCGACTTCAGCTCGTCGTTGATCTGCTTGATCGTCTTGTTGTACTCGTCGGCGGCGGCCTCGGCGGCATCCTGGTTCGCCTTGGCGAGCGCCTGGTGCTCCGTGACGTAGGCCTTCATGCAGTCCTCGTAGCGCTTCGCGTCCTGGTTGAAGCGCTTCATCACGAAGTCGTCGTTGCGCATGCCGATGCCCGGCGCGCGCGGTTTCGGGTCGCATTGCGGCTTCGCGACCTGCGGCGCATCGGCCGCCTGGGAAGCGCCGGCGGCCGCGAGGATCGCGGCGGCGAGAAAGGTGCGGATCATGGGATGCCTTTCGTTTCGGGGATTCGAGGGCGCGTAGCTTACCGGATTCGCGCGCGGCCGAGTCGCTTCACGCCGCCTTGCCGCCGCGCTCCGCGAGATGCAGGCGCTCGCGCACCGACTTCGCGATTCCCGTCGCGTCCAGGCCGCAATCGGCGAGGAGCTGCGCCGGGTCGCCGTGCTCCACGAAACGGTCGGGGAGGCCGAGCATGAGCACGCGCACGGCGAGCCCGTCCGCGGCCAGCGTTTCGGCGACCGCCGAGCCGGCGCCGCCCGCCACGACGCTCTCCTCGACGGTCACGACGAGCTCGTGCGTGGTCGCGAGCCGGAACGCGAGGTCGCGGTCGATCGGCTTCACGAAGCGCATGTTGGCGACCGTCGCGTTGAGCTCGGCGCCGGCCTCGAGCGCCGGCTGGAGCATCGCGCCGAAGGCGAGGATCGCGATGCGCTTGCCTTCGCGGCGCACCTCGCCGCGGCCGACGGCGAGCGCCTTCATCTCCGGCTCGACTTCCACGCCCGGCCCCGCGCCGCGCGGATAGCGCACCGCGCTCGGCGTATCGAGGCGAAAGCCGGTGTAGAGCATCTGGCGGCATTCGTTCTCGTCGGCCGGCGCCATCACCGTGAGGTTCGGGATGCAGCGCAGGTACGAGTGGTCGAAGGCGCCGTGGTGCGTCGGTCCGTCCGCGCCCACCAGGCCCGCGCGGTCGAGCGCGAACAGCACCGGAAGGTTCTGCAGGGCGACGTCGTGGATGAGCTGGTCGTAGCCGCGCTGCAGGAAGGTCGAGTAGATCGCGAGCACCGGCTTCAATCCCTCGACCGCGAGTCCCGCGGCGAAGGTCGTCGCGTGCTGCTCGGCGATGCCCACGTCGAAGTAGCGCTCGGGGAACTGCTGCGAGAAGCGCACCAGCCCGGAGCCCTCGCGCATCGCCGGCGTGATACCGACGAGGCGCGCGTCGGCGCGCGCCATGTCGCAGAGCCAGTCGCCGAACACCTGCGTGTACGTGGGGCGAGGGCGCGCGTCGGCGGCCGGCTTCGGCTTCACGATGCCGATGCCCGGATCGAACTTGCCGGGGCCGTGGTAGGCGATCGGATCCTCCTCGGCGAGCTTGTAGCCGTGGCCCTTGCGCGTCACCACGTGCAGGAACTGCGGGCCCTCGAGGCGCTTCACGTTGTTCAGCGTGTCGATGAGGACGTCGAGGTTGTGCCCGTCGATCGGCCCGGTGTAATTGAATCCGAACTCCTCGAAGAGCGTGGAGGGCGTGAGCATGCCCTTGGCGTGCTCCTCGAAGCGCTTGGCGAGCTCCTGCACCGGATGCGGCGCGATGGTGGAGAGCACCTTCTTCGTCGTGGTGCGGGTCGCCGCGTAGAAGCGACCCGACATGAGCTTCGCGAGGTAGTTGTTGAGCGCGCCGACGTTCTCCGAGATCGACATGTCGTTGTCGTTGAGGACCACGATCACGTTCGCGTTCGCCTGTTTCGCGTTGTTGAGCGCCTCGAACGCCTCGCCGCCGGTCATGGCGCCGTCGCCGATCACCGCGACCACCCGCCGGTCGGTGCCGAGCCGCCGCGCGGCCACGGCCATGCCGATCGCCGCCGAGATCGAGGTGGAGGAATGCGCGGTGCCGAAGGCGTCGTAGGGACTCTCCTCGCGGCGCGGGAATCCGGCGATGCCGCCCTTTTGCCGCAGCCTGCGCATGCCCTCCCGCCTGCCGGTGAGGATCTTGTGGCCGTAGGTCTGGTGGCCGACGTCCCAGATGAGCCGGTCCTCGGGCGTGCGCAGCACGTAGTGCAGCGCGATCGTGAGCTCCACGGTGCCGAGGTTCGCGGAGAGGTGTCCGCCGGTCGCGGAAACCGACTCGACGATGAACGAGCGCAGCTCGCGGGCGAGGTCGGCGAGCTGCCTGCGGTCGAGCCGGCGCAGCCGCGCCGGATCGTCGATCGTCTCGAGGAGGGGGTGCGAACCCATGGGCGAGTCCATTCTAGCGCCGGCGTCCGACGATGAAGTCGGCGATCTCGCGCAGGCGCGTGGCGCGCTCCGCGAAGGGGGCGAGCGCCTCGCGCGCCTCCGCGAGCAGGTCCTGCGCGAGCGACCTCGCCTCCGACAGGCTCATGAGGCTCGTGTACGTGGGCTTTCCCGCGGCGCGGTCCTTGCCCGCGGTCTTTCCGAGGGACTGCGCATCGCCTTCCTCGTCGAGGATGTCGTCGACGACCTGGAAGAGGAGCCCGAGCTCGCCTGCGAAGGCACGCCAGGGCGGATGCCCGTCCTCGGGAAGCCCGGCGGCACGGACGCCGCACATCACCGACGCCGAGAACAGCGCGCCCGTCTTCAGCCGGTGCAGCTCGGCGAGATCGTGCCCGCCCTCGAGGTCGCGCTGCTGGCCGCCGATCATCGCGAGCGTCGCCTCGACGAGCTCCAGCGCGACGTCGGCGCCGCAGGCGAGTGCGAGGCGGAACGCCTCGGCGACGAGCGCGTCCCCGGCGAGGATCGCCGTCGCCTCGCCGTACGCAGCCCAGACGCTCGGCTGGCCCCGCCGCTCGGCGTCGTCGTCGAGCGCGGGCAGGTCGTCGTGGACGAGCGAGAACGAGTGCACGAGCTCCACCGCAGCCGCAGCCGGCAGGATCGCCTCGAGCTCGCCTCCCGCTGCTTCTCCG
>DATIZV010000305.1:0-5709 GCA_035516915.1 Usitatibacter sp.
GCTGTTGTAGCTCAGCTGGTAGAGCAACTGATTCGTAATCAGTAGGTCGGTGGTTCGAATCCACTCAACAGCACCACCTTCCCGCCTCAGCCCCGCAGGAGCTCGTCGACGCGAGCGAGGGCCTTCGCCCACGTATCGATCGCGCGCGACGTGACGATGCGCACCGACGGATACCACGCCGAGCGAGCGTCGGCTCGGGGCACCCAGTAGTGGAAGGGCGCATTGCCGGAGAGGTAGACGAGGAGCGTCTCCTTGCCCAGCGCGCCCGCGAGATGCGCGGTCACGTTGCTCGTGGTGACCACCACGTCGCACGCCTCCAGCGCCGCGAGCACGCCATCGAGGTCGCCGAAGAGGTCGAGGTCCTCGAGGTGCTCGAGGCGCCCGCCCTGCGCGGCGAACGCCGCGCGCTCCGCCGCCGTGTCGCCGTACTGCAGGTCGAGGAGGCGCAGGCTCCCGCGCCCCGACAGCGCGGCGAATTCTGCGAGCGGCATCGATTTCTTGCGCTGCACGTACCCGCGTCCCTTCGGCTGGACGCTCTTCCACGAGATTCCGACGACCCGCGCACCGGGCGCGGCGAGCCGCGCGCGATACGCGGCCGAGCGCCCGGGATCGGCGGCGAGCAGCGAGCGCGGCTGGCGATCAAAGCTCTCGCGCCTCGTGCGCAGCAACATCGGAAGCGAGCCGACCGGGATGTGGCGCGTGCACGACGCGAAGGCCTCCCCGGACTCCTCGGGCGCGACGATGCTCCAGTCGGGATGCGCGCGGCGATACGCGCCGACGAGCCGGCGGTCGGCCTCCAGCACGAACGATTGGCCGCCCGCGGCGAGCTCGGGGAGCAGCGTCGAGTAGAGCACCTGGTCGCCCACGCCCTGCTCGCGCCACACGGCGATGCGATGGCCCGCTCCCAGGTCGGCGGCGCTCAAGCGCGGCATCGCCATGGGCCGCGCCACGGCGACCGGCGGCGCCGTCTCGAAACGGCGCTCGTTGAGCGCCCAGCCGCGCTCGAAGTCGCCGCGCATGAGGAGCGCGAGGCCGAGGTTGTAGCCGGCGCGCGCCGAGCGCGGGTTGGCCTCGAGCGCGCGCTCGTACCAGGCCACCGCCTCGTCGAGCTTTCCCTGCTCCTGCAGCAGGTAGCCCAGGTTGCTGAGCGCGTCGGCGTGGTCGGGCCGCAGCTCGAGCGCGCGCCGATAGCAGGCGGTCGCCTCGTCCACCTCGCCGCGCTCCTGCAGCAGCACGCCGAGGTTGCTGTAGGCGTCGGGATGGTCGGGCCATCGGGCGATCGCCGCGCGGTAGCATTCGATCGCCTCGCGCTCCTCGCCGAGCGCGGCGAGGGAATTGCCGAGGTTGGTGCGCGCCTCGCGCAGCTCCGGCTTCAGCTCGAGCGCCCGCTGGTAGCAGCGCACGGCCTCCGCGTCCCGATGGCGCTCGTGCCACGCCATGCCGAGATTGTTGAGCGCGGCCCAGGCGCCGGGATCGAGCGCGACGGCGCGCTCGAGCACCGGAATCGCCTCGTCGGCCCGTCCCGCCTCGCGCAGCGCCGCGCCGTAGTTCGAGGCCGCGTCGGCGAGCCCCGGATCGGCCCGCACCGCCTCGGCGTAGTGCGCCAGCGCCTCTCCGACCCGGCCCACCTCCTTGAGCGCGTTGGCGAGGTTGTTATGGGCGGCGGCGAACGCGGGCGCGAGCGCGAGGGCCGCGCGATATCCCGCGATCGCCTCCTCCGCGCGGCCGTCCTCCTGCAGGAGGAGCGCTAGGTTGTAATGCACCTGCGGCGTGGGGCCGGACTGCAGGGCGCGGCGGTAGGCGCGCTCGGCGCCGGAGCGCTCGCCGCAAGCGCCGAGCACGGTGCCGAGCAGGCCCCACGAAGGCGCATGGTCGGGGCGGATCTGCAGCGCCTTCTCGAGCTCCGCGCGTGCCTCGGCCGCACGCCCGAGGTGAACCAGCGCCTGCGCGCGATTGCGCCGGATCGACGGCGAGGACGGCTTCGCGTCGCGTGCGCGATCGAAGACGGCGAGCGCCTCCTCGTGCCGTCCCTGCGCGCCGAGCGTCGTCCCGAGGACCTCGAGCGCATCCGCGTTCGCCGGTTGCATCGCCACCAGCTCGCGCAGGATCGCCTCGGCCTCGGCGGCGCGCCCGGCACGGAAAAGCGCCGCCGCCCTCTCCAGCGCGGCGTGCTCCACGGGCGGTCGCGGGACGCTCACTGCAGGAAGAAGCGGTAGGCGGGATTGCGCGATTCGTCGGCGTAGTCGTAGCCGAGGTCGCGCAGGAACGCGCGGAAGGCGGCGCGCTCGCGCTCGGGCACCTGCAGCCCGACGAGCACGCGGCCCACGTCGGCGCCCTGATTGCGGTAATGGAAGAGCGAGATGTTCCACCCGGTGCCCATGTGCTCGAGGAAGTTCATGAGCGCGCCGGGCCGCTCGGGGAACTCGAAGCGGTAGAGCATCTCGGGCACGTCGAGGCGCGCGCGTCCTCCGACCATGTGGCGCCCGTGCTCCTTCGCCACCTCGTTGTCGGAGAGGTCGACGGCGGGAATGCCGTGCTTGCCGAGCAGCGCGATGAGCCGCCGCGTCTCCTCCCGCGCCGAGACCGAGACGCCGAGGAAGACGTGCGCATCCTTGCCGGGCGCATAGCGGTAGTTGAACTCCGTCACGCTGCGGTTGCCGAGGAGCGCGCACAGCTCCCGGTAGCTTCCCGGCCGCTCGGGGAGCGTCACGGCGAGCACCGCCTCGCGATGCTCGCCGAGCTCGGCGCGCTCGGCCACGAAGCGCAGGCGGTCGAAGTTCATGTTCGCGCCGCTCGCGATCGCGACGAAGCTCGCGCCCTTCGCGCGCCGCCGCCCGATCCAGCGCTTCGCGCCGGCGAGGGCGAGCGCCCCCGCGGGCTCGAGCACCGTGCGCGTGTCCTCGAAGATGTCCTTGATCGCGGCGCAGATCTCGTCCGTGTCGACGAGCACCATGTCGTCGACCAGCTCCCGGCACAGTCGCAGCGTCTCGCGCCCCACCTGGCGCACCGCCACGCCGTCGGCGAAGAGGTTCACGTGCGCGAGCGTCACGCGCCGTCCCTCGCGCAGCGACTCGCGCATCGCGGCCGAATCCAGGGGCTGCACGCCGATCACCTTCGTGCGGGGCGCCACGCGCTTCACGTACGCGGCGATCCCGGAGATGAGCCCTCCCCCGCCCACCGGGACGAAGATCGCGTCGATCGGGTGCGGATGCTGGCGCAGGATCTCGACGCCGATGGT
Source organism: Usitatibacter sp. (assembly GCA_035516915.1). Taxonomy (GTDB): domain Bacteria; phylum Pseudomonadota; class Gammaproteobacteria; order Burkholderiales; family Usitatibacteraceae; genus Usitatibacter. The sequence continues at coordinate 3,239 of DATIZV010000305.1, forward strand.
GCCCTGACCCGCGATCACCAGCGGGTCGTCGTAGGGGTGGACGAAGGTGAAGCCGTGGCGGCGCATGAGCTGCGCCGCGTGCAGCGACGCCTCGTGGTAGCTGTCGCCGTGCAGCTCCACCTTCGCGCCGCGCGCCGCGACCGCCGCGACCTTGATGCGCGGGGTCGTGACCGGCATCACGATCGTCGCCCGCGCGCCCAGCCGCTGCGCGGCGAGCGCCACGCCCTGCGCGTGGTTGCCCGCCGAGGCGCAGATCACGCCGCGCGCGAGCGCCGCGCGCTCCAGGTTCGCCATCTTGTTGTAGGCGCCGCGCAGCTTGAACGAGAACACCGGCTGCTTGTCCTCGCGCTTGAGGAGCACGTGGTTCGCGAGACGGCGCGAGATGGCCGCGGCCCGCTCGAGCGGGCTCTCGATCGCGACGTCGTAGACCTTCGCCGTGAGGATCGCCTCGAGGTATCTTTCGGTTTTCATCCGGAATCCTTGGGAACCGTCAAGCATACCAAGAAGAGTGGCGCTGCCAATCTGTTGAGGCAGCGGGAACGGCGATGGAGCGGACACCCGGTGCCGCTCATCGCCATCGAGCGTCGAGGCGGGAACGGCGATGGAGCGGACGCGCGGCGCCGCTCATCGCCATCGAGCAGCGAGGCGGGAACGGCGAGCGAGCGAAGCCTCGGTCCGCTCGTCGCCACCGCCATCGTGGCGCGAACGGTACGGTATGCTTGCGCGATGGATGCGAATGCGCTCAAGAAGGCCGCCGCCGAGGCGGCGCTCGCTTACGTCGAGGACGACACGGTGGTCGGCGTGGGCACCGGCTCCACCGTCAATTTCTTCATCGACGCGCTCGCTCCCCGGCGCGCGCGCATCACCGCGACGGTCGCGAGCTCGGAGGCGAGCGCGAAGCGCCTTCGCGACCTTCACATCCCGGTGCGCGAGCTGAACGACACCGACGGCTGCGAGGTGTACGTCGACGGCGCGGACGAGGTGACCGAGCACCTCGCGATGGTCAAGGGCGGCGGCGGAGCGCTCACGCGCGAGAAGATCGTCGCGCAGGCAAGCCGGAAGTTCGTCTGCATCGCCGACGCGAGCAAGCTCGTGGGCGTGCTCGGGAAGTTCCCGCTACCCGTGGAGGTGATCCCGATGGCGAGGAGCTTCGTCGCGCGCGAGCTGGTGAAGCTGGGCGGGATGCCGGAGCTGCGCCAGGGCGTCACCACCGACAACGGCAACCTCATCCTCGACGTGCGCGGGCTCACGATCCTCGATCCGGTCGACCTCGAATCGAAGATCAACCAGATTCCCGGCGTGGTGAGCAACGGCCTCTTCGCCCGCCGTCCCGCCGACGTCCTGCTGCTCGCCACACCCGCAGGCGTCAAGACCTACAAGCGTCCGCGGTAGCGCGCGATGCGGGCGGAAAGCCTTTCGTTTGCATCACTCGCCAAGCATCACGGCTTGGGGACGTAGCCCTGCGCCTGGTCGGCGCCCTCGCCGAAGAAGTGCTTGCGCATCTGCTCCTCGAGGTACTTGCGCGCCCGCGGGTCGGCGAGGTTCAAGCGGTTCTCGTTCACCAGCATCTTCTGGTGCTCGAGCCACTGCTTCCACGCGTCCTTCGAGACGCTCTCCCAGAGCCGCTTGCCGAGCTCGCCGGGATAGGGAGGGACGTCGAGGCCCTCGGCCTCGCGCCCGAGCTTGATGCATTTCACCATGCGCGCCATTTGCATTCCTCCGAGCCTCACAGCTCCTTCACGAACACCTTGGACCGGCGGTCCGGGTTGTAGCGGGCGCGGCGCGCCGCCGGCAGGCGCGCGGGCTCCGACTCCGCGAAGCCGCGCTCCAGGAACCAGTGCGTGGTGCGCGTCGAGAGCACGAAGATCGACTTGAGCCCCGCCGCGCGCGCCTTGGCCTCCCCGTAGGCGAGGAGCCTCTCGCCGCGCCCGCCGTCGCGGTAGAACGGGCTTACCGCGAGCGCGGCGAGCTCCGCGGTCCTCTCCTCCGGATAGGGATGGAACGCGGCGCAGCCGAGAATGTTCCCCTCTTCCGTCGCGATCACGAAGAAGCGCTCGATCTCGCGCTCGAGCTCGGGCGTCTCGCGCTTCACGAGGATGCCCTGCTGCTCCAGGGGCTCGAGGATCTGCATGATGCCGTTCATGTCCTCGAGCGTCGCCGGACGGATGGTCTCCGGGGACTCCGGCACGACCATGGTGCCGATGCCGTGGTGGGTGAAGAGCTCGATGAGGAGCGCGCCGTCGACGTGGCGGCTGATGAGGTGCGCGCGCTTCACGCCGTTCTCGCACGCCTTGATCGCGCACGGCAGGTACACCTGCACGTCCTCCGGGAGGTTGTTCGACGCCGTCACTTCCCGCGCCTGCTTCACCGTGAGCTCGGAAAGGAGCCGTCCCTTCGCGTCCAACGCCCCCGCGGTCTCCGTGAGGAAGATCAGCTTGTCCGCGTGCAGGGACGTGGCGGTGGAGGTGGCG
>DATIZV010000306.1:0-10089 GCA_035516915.1 Usitatibacter sp.
AGGCTGGTGCCGCCGGCCGCAGATGTCCATAATCGGGCCCATGGGGCCCCGGTACCGACTGCTTCTGGTGGAGGACTCGGCGGAAGACGCCGAGTTGACGCGTTTCGCGCTGCACGGCGCGCCGTTCGAGTTCGACATGACCCGGGTGGACACGGAGGAGGACTACGTGGCGCAGCTCGAGGGCGCGCCGCCGGATGCGGTGATCGCGGACTTCAACCTGCCGCGCTTCAGTGGCCCGCGTGCCCTGCGGATCGTGGAAGAGCGAGGCCTCGAGATCCCCGTCCTTTTGGTATCCCACCACGTCGGGGAGGAAGGCGCGGTCGCCGCCATGCAGCAGGGTGCGTGCGATTACCTGCGCAAGGGGAACCTGGACCGGCTGCCGAAGGCCGTCGAAGCCGCCATCGACCGCTGCCGCGCGCGCGCCGAAAGGGCACGGGCCGTGGCGGCGCTGCGCGAGAGCGAATCGTTGAAGCGCAGCATCCTCAATTCGCTCGATACCCGCATCGCTCTGCTCGACGGCAGGGGCGCGATCGTCGCCGTCAACAGGGCGTGGGAAGATTTTTCGGCGAGCCGGCCCCAGATGGGAGCCTTCAACGCGGCCGTCGGGTCGAACTACCTCGATGCGCTGAGCGCGTCCGCCGACGAGGGTGAGCCCTTCGCAGTGGCCGAGCTCGGCGGCATCCGCGCAGTGATCGCCGGCGAACGGAAGTTCGTCTCGCACGAATACCAGGTCAACGTGGGCGGAGGAATCCGCTGGTTCCTCGCGCGGGCGATGCCGCTCCAGGGCGGCAAGGACGGCGCCGTGATCTCCCACGAGGACGTCACCGATCGCATGATGGCTCACATAGCGCTCGAGGACGCGCACAAGCGCCTCAGGGCGCTTTCCAGCCGCGTGCTGGGCGTCCAGGAAGACGAGCGGCGCGTCATCTCCCGGGAGCTCCACGACGACGTCGGCCAGACGCTCTTCGCGTTGACGATCGGGCTGCACCGGCTCAAGAAGGAGGCCGGAGTCGGCGAGTCGGAGCTGGTGGCCGAATGCCTCGCCGCAGCGCAGTCGGCGATCGAGAAGCTGCGCGAGCTGGCGCACGAGCTGCGGCCGCCGCAGTTGGACCAGCTGGGCCTCGACGAGGCGCTCGGATGGCTCGCGCAGCGCCAGCGCGCCGCGACCGGCGTCGACATCCGATGCCAGTTCGCGGGCCTCGAGGAGCGGCGCGCTCCGCGCGCGCTCGAGGGCGTCTGTTACCGAATCGTGCAGGAGGCGCTCAGCAACGCCACGCGCCACGCGCGGCCGAAGAGCGTCCTGATCGGCGTCGTGCTGGGCGATCGGCTGCTCGAGGTCACGGTGAGCGACGACGGCACGGGCTTCGACCCGGGGGACGCGCGCCGGAGGGCGGCCGCGTCGGGGAGCATGGGGCTCGTCGGGATGGAGGAGCGCGCACAGCTCGCCGGCGGCCGCCTCAAGCTGCGCAGCGTTGCCGGCGCGGGCACGGTCGTGAGCGCGGTCTTCCCGGTCGAGCCGGCGCGCACCGAAGCGAGCGACGCGAACGCGGCCGCTCCGGCGTCGTGAGCCCGCTGCGCGTCCTGCTGGCCGACGACCACAAGCTGGTCATGGCCGGGATCCGCGCGCTCCTCGCGGAAATCGAGGGCATCACGATCGTCGCCGAGGCGGCCAACGGGCGCGATGCGGTGGCGCTCGCCAAGGAAGCCGCTCCGGGGCTCGTCATCATGGACATCTCGATGAAGGAGCTGAGCGGAATCGAGGCGACCGCGCGGATCAAGGCCCAGCAGCCGCAAACCCGCGTGCTGATCCTTTCCATGCACACCACCGAAGACTTCCTGCGCCGCGCGCTGAAGGCCGGGGCGGACGGGTACCTCGTGAAGGACTCGGCGCCCCTCGAGCTGCGCATGGCGATCGAGGCCGTCATGCGTGGCGAGCCCTACATCAGCTCGCGCGTATCGCAACACCTGGTCTCGGATTTGCGGGAAGGCCGCGCTCCGGAGCAGCCCTCCTCGCTCGAATCGCTCACGCCCCGCCAACGCGAGATCCTGCAGATGATCGCCGAGGGCAAGAGCACGAAGGAAATCGCTTTCGCCCTGGAAGTGAGCAGCAAGACCGTGGAGACCCATCGCGCCGCGCTGATGGAGCGCCTCGGCATTCGCGACGTGGCCGGGCTCGTGATCTACGCGGTGCGCAATCGCCTGGTCGACATCGACGACCCGGACGAATAGCCGCCGCCGACCCTTTCCTCCGGCCTGCTGGGCCGCGCACGCATTTGCATTGGGTCGCTATGCGTGGTAATAAAAACGGGTGTTAATGCTAGTTACGACCCGTTATCCCAGAGTTCCAAACTTCCCCGACATGTGCCGTCGGAAGCCGGCGCGGCGTTCACCGATGTTAACCGGACCGTGGCCGGCACGGGCGGATTGCGATGTCGAAGCGACCCGTCCATCGCGCCTGCCGGAGGTCGAAAAGTCGATGGAGTGGCTGCGGCACGCGTTTGGGGCCGCGCGATCGTGATATCCACCCGGCGCCTCGCGAAGGACGAATCGGCGGGAGGCGCGGCATCGCCGATCGCTGTACCTGCATACCCGCAACTGTTCCTGTCGAGGCTGCCCGCCGGGCCGCGCGAGCGGCGCATCGCCCTCGGCGTGATCGCGATCTCCTTCCTGGTCTTCGTGGCCCTGGCGCCGTTCGCCAAGCGGCTGCTGCCACCCGTCCCCGCCTTTTTCCCGCTATACCAGGCGGCGCTGGTCTTTTGCGAGTTGATGACGGCGGTGCTGATCCTCGGCCAGTTCTGGGTCCTGCGCTCGCGCGCGTTGCTCGTGCTCGCGGGAGGCTATCTCTTCAACGTCTTCATGGCGACCGCGCACGCTCTGAGCTTCCCCGGGCTCTTCGCGCCGAGCGGCCTCCTCGGCGCCAACCCCCAGACGACGGCCTGGATCTATTTCCTGTGGCACGCGGGCTTCCCGTTGATCGTGATGGCCTATGCGGTCCTCGCCAACCAGGGTCGCGACGCGATGATCGCGGGGCGGAGCGCCGGCGTCGCGATCTTCGGCGCCCTCGTCGCCTCGCTCGTCGTCGCGGGCGGCTTGACGCTGATCGCCACCAGCCATTCGTTGCTGCCGGCGATCATGCAGGACAGCCGCGATGCGCCGCCGAAATTCTACGTCGCGACCGCGTCGTGGGGGCTGGCAGTGGCAGCCATTCCGGTTCTGTGGCGCAGACGTCCCCAGACGGTGCTCGACCTGTGGCTCTCGGTCGTGATGTGCGTCTGGGTCTTCGAGGTCGCGCTCGCAGCGGTGCTCAACGGGGGACGCTACGACGTGGGCTGGTACGCGGGGCGAGTCTACGGGCTGCTCGCGGGAAGCTTCGTGCTGGTCGTGCTTCTCCTCGAGAACGGTCGCCTCCACGCCGACCTGGTCCATTCGCGCGAGCGCGAGCAGGCCTCGGCCCGGCGCGAGTCCGAACGCCACGCCGAGCGACTGCGGATCCTCCACGAAATCGGCCGCTCCATCGTCGCGGAGCAGGCGCCGGAAACGATGATCGCAACGATCCTTGGGCCGCTGCGCGAGCTGCTCGGCGTCCCGCGAGTCCTCGCGGGCGCTTTCGATCGTTCCGCGCCCGGGATCCGCTGGGTTGCCACTTCCGAGGGCTCCGTGCCGACGATCTCCGGAGGCGGCGGCGCTGGGAGCCCCGTCGGCGACCTGGAGGCTCTGCGCCGGGGCGAGCCGCAACTCCTCGATCGGAACGCGCTGTCGGCCGGCACCGCGATCGATGGCGAGGCGGATCGTCAGGGCGGCGCGCTCCTCGTGCTGCCCGTGATCGCGTCGGGCGAGCTGATCGGGGCCCTGGGCCTGGTTGGCGAAACGGGCGGATTCCCGGAAGAGCAGGTCCAGATCGCACGGGAAGTCGCGGCGCAGATCGCCATCGCGATCGCGCAGGCGCGCCTGCGCGAGGGCATCGTGGAACAGCGCGCGTTCCTGCGCAAGGTGATCGATCTGGACCGCAACTTCATCTTCGCGAAGGATCGCGAAGGGCGCTTCACGCTCGCGAACGAGGCGCTCGCCGAAGCCTACGGAACGACCGTCGAGAAGCTGATCGGCAGGACCGACGCCGACTTCAATTCGAGCCGGGAGGACGTGGACAGGTTCCGCCGCGACGACCTCGACGTGATCGACAGCGGGAAGGAGAAGTTCGTCCTCGAGGAGCCCATCACCGACGCGTCTGGAAGGGTGCGCTGGATGCAGACGCGCAAGCGCCCGATCGTCGGGGCCGACGGGCGGGTCGAGATGATGCTGGGCGTCGCGAGCGACATCACGGAGCGCAAGCGCGCGGAAATGGAGATCGAGGCGCGCAAGGCGCACGCCGAGGCGCTGCTCGAGGCGGTGCCGGACGCCGTGGTGATCGTCGACCGCGGAGGGCGCATCGTGGTGGTCAATGCGCAGGCCGAGAGGACGTTCGGCTATTCGCGCTCGGAGCTGCTGGGGCAATCGGTCGAGATGCTCGTCCCGGACCGGTTGCAGGCGGCGCACGCCGCGCAGCGCGAGCCGTACCAGCAGAAGCCGCAGGGGCGCGCGATGGAGGCGGGGCGCGACCTCCTCGCCCGGCGCAAGGACGGCAGCGAGTTCACGGTGGACGTGCGATTGAGCCCGCTCGCCACGCCCGAGGGCGGGCTCGTGATCGCCGCCGCGCGCGACGTCACCGAGCGCATCAACGCCGCGCGCAAGATCCGCTCGCAGCTGGAGCACCTGAACCTGCTCGACCATATCACGCGCGCGACCGGTGAGCGCCAGGATCTGAAGAGCATCTTCCAGGTCGTCGTGGGCACCCTCGAAGAGAGCATGGAGCTCGGCTTCGCCTGCGTCTGCGTGCACGACCAGGCCGCGAACGTCCTCGAGGTGGCGTGCCTCGCGTCGAACAGCCAGGAGCTCGGTTCGCGCCTCGCGATGTCCGAGGGGGACGCGATCGACATCTCCGGCAACCGCCTGTCGCGTTGCATGCAGGGCCATCTGGTGTACGAGCCCGACATCGCCCAGGCGGCATCGCCCCTGCCGGAGCGGCTGGCAAGCGGCGGCCTGGGCTCGCTCGTGATGGTGCCGCTGCGCCAGGAGAGCAAGGTGTTCGGGGTGCTTCTTGCCGCGCGTCGCGCGGTGGACGCGTTCAGCAGCGTCGAATGCGAATTCCTGCGGCAGCTGGGCGAGCACGTCGCGCTCGCGGCCAACCAGGCACGGCTCTTCGCTGCCCTGCGGCAGGCCTATGACGACCTGCGCCAGACCCAGCACGTGGTGATGCAGCAGGAGCGGCTGCGTGCGCTGGGCCAGATGGCGAGCGGCATCGCGCACGACATCAACAACGCGCTCTCGCCCGTGGCGCTGTACGCGGAGTCGCTGCTGGAAACGGAGCGCAACCTGAGCGATCGCGCACGAGGCTACCTGGTGACCATCCAACGGGCGGTCGACGATGTCGCGCAGACCGTGGCCCGGATGCGCGAGTTCTATCGCCAGCGCGAGCCGCAGATCGCGCTCGCCCCCGTGCAGATGAACGACATGGTCCGCCAGGTCGTCGATCTCACCCGCGCCCGCTGGAGCGACATGGCGCAGAGCCGGGGCATCATGGTCGAGGCGCGGATGGAGCTTGCGCCCGAGCTGCCGAAGATCATGGGGGTGGAAAGCGAGCTGCGCGAGGCGCTCATCAATCTCGTCCTCAACGCCGTCGACTCGATGCCGGAGGGCGGAGCGCTCACGCTGCGCACGCGGGCTGCCGCGACCGGGCCGCAGGGACGCAGCGTCCTCGTCGAGGTCTCGGACAGCGGTGTGGGCATGGACGAGGAGACGCGCGCACGCTGTCTTGAGCCGTTCTTCACGACGAAGGGGGAACGCGGAACCGGTCTCGGTCTCGCGATGGTGTTCGGCACGGTGCAGCGACACAGCGCCGAGCTGCAGATCGACAGCGCGCCGGGGGCCGGAACCACCATGCGCCTCGTCTTTGCGGTGCCGCAGTCCATTCCGCTCGAATCGGGCGCCGCGGAGGAGCTCGAAGCGCCCGCGAAGCTGCGCCTGCTCGTGATCGACGACGACCCGACGATCCTCAAGTCGTTGCGCGATGCGCTCGAATCCGACGGCCATTCCGTCGTGACGGCAAGCGGCGGCGAGGCGGGCCTATCCGCGCTGCGCGTTGCGCTCGACCGCGGCGAGCGCTTCGCCGCAGTGCTCACCGACCTCGGCATGCCGTACATGGACGGGCGCCGCGTGGCCGCGGCGGTGAAGGAGATCACGCCGCGAATGCCGGTGATCCTGCTCACCGGCTGGGGCCAGCGGCTTGTGGCGGAGCGCGATGTCCCGGCGCATGTGGATCGCGTCCTGGCGAAGCCTCCGAAGCTGCGAGAGCTGCGCCAGGCGCTCGCGCTCCTCTGCAACGAGGCCGGCTGAGGCGGGCGCATGGGAGCAGATCCGGCGGCCCGCATCCTCGTCGTGGACGACGAGGAAGCGCAGATGCGGGCCCTGTGCGACACCCTGCGCGACAGCGGCTACGAGGCCGTGGGTCACCTCGACGGGCCGACGGCGCTCGCGGTGCTGCCCGCGGAGCGCTTCGACCTCCTGATGTCCGACCTGATGATGCCGGGGATGGACGGAATCACGCTGCTGCGCAGGGCGCAGGAAGCGGACCCCAACCTCATGGGAGTCATCATGACGGGGGAAGGAACGATCCCCACGGCCGTGGAGGCCATGAAGGCCGGCGCGTTCGACTACATCCTCAAGCCCTTCCGGCTTTCCGCCATTCTGCCGGTTCTTTCGCGCGCGCTGGCGGTTCGCAGCCTGCGCCTGGAGAAGGCCGCGCTCGAGGAGGGCCTGCGCACGCGCACGGCGGAGCTCGAGGCCGCCAACCGCGAGCTCGAGAGCTTCGCGTACTCGGTCTCGCACGACTTGCGGGCACCGTTGCACGCGGTGACCGGCTTCGCGTCCCTGCTCGAGAACGGCTACGCGGCGGCCCTCGACGACGAGGGACGCAGGCTCCTCGGCGTGGTCGTGCGCAACACGCGGAAGATGGACCGGCTGATCGACGACCTGCTCGCGTTCTCGCGCCTCGGGCGCGAGCTCCCCGCGATGGGCGAGATCGACATGGGCCGGCTGGTGGAGGAGGCGCTGGGGGAAATCCCGCGGGATCCCGCGCGTCCGGTGCAGATCGACATTGGCGCGCTGCCGCCCGCGCACGGCGACGCGAGGCTGATGAGGCAGGTGTGGGTGAACCTCCTGTCCAACGCGCTCAAGTTCGCCGGCAAGCGCGAGCGGCCGGTTGTCGAGGTGAGCGGTGCGAGGGTCGGGAACGAGAACGTCTATCGCGTGAGGGACAACGGAGCCGGATTCGACATGAAGCACTACGACAGGCTGTTTCGCGTCTTCCAGCGGCTCCATAGCGAGCAGGAATTTCCCGGCACAGGCGCGGGACTCGCCATCGTGCACCGCGTGGTGGCGAAGCACGGCGGCCGGGTATGGGCCGAGAGTCGGGTCGACGAAGGCGCGGTCTTCTATGTCTCGCTCCCGCGGCGCGCGGATGCGTGAGGCGGCCGTGCGGCGGGTCGACCGCGCGCACGGCACCGGACGCCGGGCGCGAGGCTGAGCGGACCGGCATGAACGCTGCGCCGCTCGCGCGGATCCTGATCGTGGACGATGAGAGCGCGCACCTTCGCGCGCTCTGCGACAGCCTCCGCGACCAGGGCTACGAGACCACAGGCTTCACCGGGGGCGAAGACGCCCTGGCGGCCCTGCGGGAGAAGCCGTTCGACGTGCTCCTCACCGACCTGATGATGCCCGGGATGGACGGCGTCGCCCTGCTCGCCGCGGCCCTGAAGATCGATCCGCAGCTCGCCGGCATCCTCATGACCGGTGTGGGGACGATCCGCACTGCGGTGCAGGCGATGCAGGCCGGTGCGATGGACTATGTGCTGAAGCCTTTCAAGGTGAGCTCCCTCCTGCCGACGCTCGCCAGGGCGCTGAGCCTCCGGCGCCTGCGGATCGAGAACCTGGAGCTGCGCGACACGGTGGCGATCCATGAGCTCAACCAGGCCATCGCCCATACGCTCGACCCCAACGTGCTGCTCGACAGGATCGCCGACGCCGTGCTCGCGCAGTTCGAGGCCGACGAGGCCTCGGTCATGCTGCTCGACGACGACGGCCGATCGCTCCGGGTCGCGGCCGTGCGGGGGGAGGGACGCGAATCGTTGCTGGGCGCGCGCGTCGCGGTGGGCCAGGGGATCGCGGGCTGGGTGGCGGCCCACAGGGAGCCGCTCGTGCTCCAGGGAGAAGTCCTGGATCCGCGCGTCGAGCCGCTGCGCCGCCGCCCGGAGATCCGGTCCGCCCTGTCCATGCCGATGGTCGCGCGCGGCAAGCTGATCGGGGTGCTGAACGTCAACTACATCCGCCGACCGCGGGCCTTCGCGATCGGGCAGACGCGCGTGCTCGCGATCTTCACCAACGCCGCCGCAGTGGGCATCGAAGCGGCGCGGCTTCACGATGGCCAGCGCAAGGCCGACCTGCGCTACCGCGAAGTCCTCGACATGGCGGCCGACGGCATCATCTCGCTCGATTCGGAGCGGCGCGTCGTCGTGTTCAACCGGGGTGCCGAGAGAATCTTCGGCTATCGCGCCGCCGAGGTGATCGGAGGCCCGCTCGAGATGTTCTTGCCGGCCGAGGCGCTCGAGGCGCGCCTCGATGCCCCGGGATCCCTCGGCGCCGGCCCGGGGGCCGATCGCCCGGCGCCGTCGCACCGGCGGCTCTTCGGCCGGCGCAAGGACGGAACGCCGGTGAACGTCGAGATGGCGATCTCGGAACGTTCCGAAAGCGGCATGACGCTGTACACGGCGGTCGTTCGCGACATCACGCAACGCGTGCAGCAGGAGGAGAGGATCGCCCGCCTCACGCGCCTTTACACGGTCCTTTCCGGCGTCAACTCCGCCATCGTGCGAATCGCGGACGAATCCGGGCTCTTCGCCGAGATTTGCCGCGTCGGCACGCAAGCCGGCGGCTTCATGGCCGCATGCGTTGGAATGCCGGACCGAGACCGCGGCGAGATGAAAATCGCGGCGGCCGCCGGCGTGGCGCTCGAGGCCACGGGTGCAACCGCGGCGACGTCGGTCGCGGTCGAGCTCGCCGAACGGGCGATCCGCGAGCAGGCCGTCGTGTGGGACAACGACCTCGCAGCGCGAAACAGCGTCGGGTCGCCGCGCGAGGATGCGCCCGTTCCCCGCGCCCATGCCGCGGCGGCCTTGCCGTTCGTGCTCGGCGAGGCCGTCCATGCCGTCATGATGCTGTACGCGGATGCGCCGGGCGCCTTCGGCGACGAGGAGGTGCGGCTGCTGCGTGACCTCGCCGGAGACGTTTCGTTCGCGCTCGACCATATCGCGAAGACCCGGCAGGTGGATTACCTCGCCACCCACGACCAGCTGACGGGCCTGCCGAACCGCACGCTGTTTGTGGAAAGGCTCGCGCAGGCCCTGGCTACGGCGAAGCGCGACGCGCAACCGCTGGCGGTCGTTCTCGCGGACATCGAGCGGTTCAAACGGGTCAACGACACGTTCGGGCGCCAGGCGGGCGACGCGCTGCTGCGCGAAGTCGCGGAGCGCCTGCGCGCGCTCGTCGAGGATGGGGCGAGCCTCGCCCGGGTCGGGCCCGACGTCTTCGCCACGATCTGGGGCAGGTTCGCTCAGCCGGCCGGCCTTGCGAGGATCGTGCGCGAGCGCGGCGATCGGGCGATGGATGCCTCCTTCGAGGCCGATGGGCAGGCGCTGCGGCTCGCCCTCCGATTCGGCGTGGCGTTCTTTCCCGGCGACGGCGCCGACACGGAAGCGCTGTTTCGAAACGCGGAAGCGGCATTGAGGCGCGCGAAGGCGCGCCACGAACGCCTGGCCTTCTATACGCCGGAGCTCAACGCCCGCGTGGCGCAACAGCTTTCCCTGGAGAGCAAGCTGCGCCGCGCGCTCGAGCGCGACGAATTCGTGCTGCATTTCCAGCCCAAGGTCGATCTCGGGACCGGCGGGATCGCAGGATTCGAGGCGCTCGTGCGCTGGCGGGATGCGGAAAGCGGCCGGCTGG
>DATIZV010000307.1:0-12340 GCA_035516915.1 Usitatibacter sp.
TCTTCATGATGGGCTACGCGTGGCAGAAGGGCTGGATCCCGCTCGCCGAGGAATCGATCCTGGAAGCGATCGAGCTGAACGGCGCGGCGGTGGAGTCCAACAAGGCGGCGTTCGAATGGGGACGGCGTGCCGCGGTGGACCTCGCCTCGGTCGAGCGCGCGGCGGGTCCCGCCGAGGCGAAGCCGGAGAGCCATCGCCTGTCGCAGTCCCTCGACGAGATGATCGCGCGCCGCCGTGCGTTCCTCGCGCAATACCAGAACATCGCCTACGCGCGCCGCTACTCGGACTACGTCGAGCGCGTGGGCGCCATGGAAGAGGCGAAGGTGCCGGGATCGACCGCGCTCACCGAGGCGGTCGCGAGGAACCTCTTCAAGCTCATGGCGTACAAGGACGAATACGAGGTGGCGCGGCTCTACACCGCGAGCGACTTCCTCGACCGGGTGAAGGCGCGGTTCGAGGGCGACTACGAGGTGAAGATGCACCTCGCCCCGCCGCTCTGGGCGAAGAAGGACCCGGCGACGGGCGAGTTGCGCAAGAGCACGTACGGCCCGTGGATGCTCTCGGCGATGCGCTTCCTCGCCCGGTTGAAGGGCCTTCGCGGGACGGCGCTCGACGTGTTCGGCTACTCGGCCGAGCGCCGCACCGAGCGGCGGCTCATCGAGGACTATCGCGCGGTGGTCGAGGAGCTCGTCGCCTCGCTCGATCGCGATCGGCTCGACCTCGCGGTGGAGATCGCCTCGATCCCCGCGAAGATCCGCGGCTTCGGCCACGTGAAGATGAGGAGCCTCGAGGAAGCGAAGGGGCACCAGGCGGAGCTCCTGTCACAGTGGCGCTCGCCCTCGAGCGCGTCACCGACCCGCCCCGCAATCCCCATTCGAGCTGCTGCATGAAACCGGGGACAGACCACATTTTTCTTTCCGCGAAACGGCCCCGACGTTTCGAGTGATTCCGTCAGCCCGTCCGTTTCGCGGAAAGAAAAATGTGGTCTGTCCCCTATTTGACGTGGTCGGTGAACCGCAGCGAGTAGCGGCCGGGGTGGATCGACAACGTGCCGGGAGCGCCGAAGGGGAGCGTCACCTTGCGCGGCACGTGGCCGAAGGGCAGCCCGGTGAGCACGGGGAAGGGCAGGAGCTTCCTCAGCGTCTCCACCACCTCTTCCATCGAGTAGGGATAGCGCAGCGGGTTGGTCGGCACGCAATCGGAGAAATCGCCCAGCACCAGCGCGCGCTGCCGTCCGAGCGCCCCGGAATGGAAGAGCTGCATGAACAGGCGCTCCACGGCGTACGGCTCCTCGGCGATCTCCTCCACGTACAGGATGCCGCCCTCGATCGAGGGAAAGTAGGGCGTCCCGCACAGATGCGCGAGGAGCGAGAGGTTCCCGCCCCAAAGGGTCCCGTCGATGCGCCGCGCGTCGTAGCCGTGCTCGCAGGCGATGTCGTCGAGGCGATGGCTCGCGCGCGAGAGCGCCATCCAGAAATGCTGCTCGGTGAAGGTATCGAGCTGCGGGCGGCCGAAATCCACGGCGAGCATCGGCCCGTGGAAGGTGGCGAGGTTCGCGCACGAGTACGCCGCCATGTTGAAGGCCGTGAAGTCGCTGAAGCCCACGAAGGCCTTGCCGCTCGCGGCGACCTTGCCCCAGTCGATGCGCGGGAGGAGCCGGGTGATGCCGTAGCCGCCGCGCGCCGCGATCACCAGGTCGATCGACGGATCGTCCACCAGCGCGTGGAAGCCCGCGAGCCGCTCCTCGTCGCTTCCGGCGAAGTAGCGCCACGCATGCAGCGTCTCGTCCGGGACCACCACGCGGTGCCCCAGCTCGCCGAGGTAGGCGATGCCGAGCGAAAGCGCCGCCTCGTCCACGCGGCCCGAGGGCGCGCACACGCCGATCGTCGCCGGCTCCTTGAGCGCGCGCGGCAGGCGCAGCGCATGCTCGCGCTGCGCGCCCGCCGCCGTGCGGCCCTGCAAGCTAGCTGCCACGCGGACGGATCTCCTCGAAGGCGATGAGGTTGCCATCGGGGTCGCGCACGACGAACCAGCGTGTCCCCCAGTGGGTGGGCTCGGGCCGGCGCACGATCGGCGTGCCCTTCGGAAGCGACTTGAAGCGCGCGTCGAGGTCGTGGACGTCGAGGTGCACGGTGGGCCCCGCCCCGTCGCCCTCGTTCTCCGCGAGGACCATCTCGATGCCGCCGCCCGAGAGCACGACGCCGCGCCCCGCGCCGTTGCCGCCCCACTTGCGCACCACGCTCCAGCCCAGCGTGTCGCGGTAGAAGGCGAGGGACTTCTCGAAGTTCCGGGGCGCGATGAAGAGGTGGTGGAACCGGTCGGTCATGGCGCGCCTCCGTTCGGGGAGCGGCGTTCGGCCTGGGCGTCGACCACGGCGAGCGCGGTCATGTTGATGATGCGGCGCACGGTGGCGGTGGGGGTGAGGATGTGCACGGGCTTCGCCGCGCCGAGCAGGATCGGCCCGACGGTGATGCCGTAGCCGCCGACGGTCTTCAGCAGGTTGAACGAGATGTTCGCGGCATCGAGCGTCGGCATGAGGAGGAGGTTCGCCTCGCCCTTGAGGCGCGAGTTGGGGAACGCGTTGAGCCGCACCTCCTCGGAAAGCGCCGCATCGCCGTGCATCTCGCCTTCGACCTCGAGGTCGGGCATGCGCGCGCGGATGAGCCCCAGCGCCTCGCGCATCTTCGCCGCCGAGGGCGCGTCGCTGGTGCCGAAGCTCGAGTGCGAGAGGAGCGCCACCTTCGGCGTGAGGCCGAAGCGCCGGATCTCCTCGGTCGCGAGCTGCGCCGCCTCGACGAGCTGCTGCGGCGTGGGATCGAGGTTCACGTAGGTGTCGCAGATGAAGACCGTGCGCCGCGGCAGCATCAGGCAGTTCATCGCGTAGTAGTTCTGCACGCCCGGGCGGCGGCCGAGCACGTCGTCGACGTACTTGAGCTGTCCCTTGTACGTGCCGATCATCCCGCAGACGAGCCCGTCGGCCTCGCCCTTGTGGATCAGCATCGCGCCGATCAGCGTCGACCGGCGTCGCATCTCGAGCTTGGCGTACGGGATCGACACGCCGCGCCGCTCCATCATGCGGTAGTACTCGCTCCAGTAGTCGCGGTAGCGCGGGTCGTCCTCGGGATTGACGACCTCGAAGTCCCTGCCCGCGCGGATCCGCAGGCCATAGCGCTCGATGCGGCGCTCGAGCACCGCGGGGCGGCCGACGAGGAGCGGCTTCGCGAGCCCCTCGTCCACGATCACCTGCACAGCGCGCAGCACCCGCTCGTCCTCGCCCTCGGTGAACACGATGCGCTTGGGCGCTTCCTTCGCCTTCGCGAACACCGGCTTCATGATGAGGCCGGAGTGGTAGACGAACTCGTCGAGCTTCTGGACGTAGGCGGGGAAATCCCGGATCGGGCTCGTCGCGACGCCGCTTTCCATCGCCGCCCTCGCCACGGCCGGGGCGATCTTCACGATGAGGCGCGGATCGAACGGCCGCGGGATGAGGTACTCCGGGCCGAAGCTCAGCTGCTCGTGCCCGTAGGCCTGCGCGACCACGTCGGACTGCTCTGCGTGCGCGAGGTCCGCGATGGCGTGCACCGCCGCGAGCTTCATCGCCTCGTTGATGGTGGTCGCGCCCACGTCCAGCGCGCCGCGGAAGATGAACGGGAAGCACAGGACGTTGTTCACCTGGTTCGGATAATCCGAGCGGCCGGTCGCGATCACCGCGTCGTCGCGCACCTTCCTCACTTCCTCGGGGAGGATCTCGGGCACGGGATTGGCGAGCGCGAGGATGAGGGGCCTCGCCGCCATCTGGCCGACCATCGCGGGCTTCAGCACGCCGCCCGCCGAAAGGCCGAGGAAGACGTCGGCGCCGGCGATCACCTCCGCGAGCGAGCGCGCGTCGGTCCTGCGGGCGTAGCGCGCCTTGTTGTCGTCCATCTCCTCCTTGCGGCCCTCGTAGACCACGCCCCGGATGTCGGTGACCCAGACGTTCTCCATCTTCACGCCGAGCGCGACCAGCATGTCGAGGCAGGCGAGCGCCGCGGCGCCCGCGCCGGAGGCGACGAGCTTCACCTTCGAGATGTCCTTGCCGACCACGCGCAGCCCGTTGAGGATCGCCGCCCCCACGATGATCGCGGTGCCGTGCTGGTCGTCGTGGAAGACCGGGATCTTCATCCGTGCGCGAAGCTTCCTCTCGACGTAGAAGCACTCGGGCGCCTTGATGTCCTCGAGGTTGATGCCGCCGAAGGTGGGCTCGAGGGCGGCGATCACGTCGACCAGCTTGTCGGGGTCGCGCTCGTTCACCTCGATGTCGAAGACGTCGATGCCGGCGAACTTCTTGAAGAGGACCGCCTTGCCTTCCATCACCGGCTTCGCGGCGAGCGGGCCGATCGAGCCGAGGCCCAGCACCGCGGTGCCGTTCGTGATGACGGCGACGAGATTGGAGCGGATGGTGAGGGTGCGCGCCTCGGCCGGATCCTGCACGATCGCCTCGCAGGCGGCCGCGACTCCGGGCGAATAGGCGAGGGCGAGGTCGCGCTGGGTGAGGAGGGACTTGGTCGCGGCGACCTCGATCTTCCCGGCCACCGGCTGCCGGTGGTAGTCGAGGGCGTTCTTCTGCAGGTCGTCGAGCATGGCGGGGTGCCGTCTAAGTGCTTGAGCCGAAACCGTTTTTCACGGGCCTCATTGTACCACGCACGGCGGGTACTTGACGAAACGTAACGACATAACCAAGAATGTAGTTATGACAACGGAAAAGCGGGACAGCACCCCTTTTCGGGAATGAACCGAAACTACCTTCGAGCCATCCCGCGCGAGTGGCGCACCATCTCCCGGGCCTTCACGGCGCTGGGGGACGAGCATCGGCAACGGATCCTCCTCACCTTCGAGAAGGGCGAGCGGCTCAACGTGGGCGAGATCGTGGAGGTGTCGACGCTCTCGCGCTCGGCGGTCTCGCACCACCTGAAGCTGCTGCGGGAGGCGGGCGTGCTGCAGTCGGCGAAGGAGGGCAAGGAGGTGTACTACTGGATCGACAAGCGCTTCCTCGAGGAGGCGCTCGCCTCCGTGCTCGAGTACATCCGGAGGAAGGCGTGAGCGGCCAGTTCCGGCTCCTTCGCGAGCGCCGCTTCGCGCCGTTCTTCTGGACGCAGTTCCTGGGCGCCGGCAACGACAACCTGCTCAAGTTCGCCTTCACGCTGCTCGTCACCTACCACGCGAGCCGATGGGGCGGCGCGGATCCCTCGACCGTGGGCTTCGTGCTGGGCGCGCTCTTCATCGCGCCGTTCCTGCTCTTCTCGGCCACCTCGGGCCAGCTCGCCGACAAGCTCGACAAGGCGCGCCTCATGCGCCGGGTGAAGGAGCTCGAGATCGGCATCATGTCGATCGCGACCCTGGGCCTCCTCGCGCACGCCGCGTGGCCGCTCTACACCGCGATCTTCCTCCTCGGCGTGCACTCCACGCTCTTCGGGCCGGCCAAGTACGCGTACCTTCCCCAGCACCTGAAGGAGGAGGAGCTCACCGGCGGCAACGGCATGGTCGAGATGGGAACCTTCGTGGCGATCCTCCTCGGGACCGTGGCGGGCGGCATGCTCGCGAAGGCGTCCAACGCGAGCGCGTGGCCGATCGCCGCGGCCTGCCTCGCGGTGGCGATCGCCGGGCGCGCCGCCGCGCAATTCATCCCGGCGTCGCCCTCGGACGATGCGGCGCTCGCCATCGACTGGAACCCGTTCGCGGTGACGTGGCGCAACCTCCAGCTCGCCTCGAAGCAGCGCGCGGTCTTCAACTCGCTGCTCGGCATCTCGTGGCTGTGGTTCTTCGGCACCATCGTGCTCACCTCCTTCGCGCCGTTCGCGCACCAGGTGATCGGTGGCGACGAGAACGTGGTGACGCTGCTCCTCATGGTGTTCTCGGTGGGCATCGGCCTCGGATCGCTCGCCTGCGAGCGCCTCTCCGCACGCAAGGTGGAGATCGGCCTGGTGCCGTTCGGGTCGATCGGGATGACGGTGTTCGCGCTCGACCTCTATTTCGCGAGCCGGGGCCTGCGTCCCGCGGGCGAGGAGCCGGTGTCGCTCTTCCTCACCGAGGCGGCGCACTGGCGCGTGATGGCGGACCTCTTCCTCCTCGCGCTCTTCGGCGGCTTCTACTCGGTGCCGCTCTATGCGCTCATCCAGGCGCGGGCCGAGCCGGCGCACCGCGCGCGCATCATCGCCGCGAACAACATCATCAACGCGTGCTTCATGATCGCGGCCTCGCTCTTCGCGATCGCGCTCCTCAAGGCCGGGCTCACCATCCCGCAGCTCTTCCTGGTGCTCGCGGTGCTCAACGCCGCGGTCGCCGCGCACATCTACACGCTGGTGCCCGAGTTCCTGATGCGGTTCCTGTGCTGGATCCTGGTGCACTCGATCTACCGCCTGGAGAAGCAGGGCCTCGAGAACATTCCCGAGAAGGGGCCCGCGGTGCTCGTGTGCAACCACGTGAGCTTCGTCGATCCCCTGGTGATCCTCGCGGCGAGCCCGCGGCCGATCCGCTTCGTGATGGACCATCGCATCTTCGCGACGCCCGTCCTCTCGTTCGTGTTCCGTACCGGGAAGGCGATTCCCGTGGCCTCCGCGAAGGAGAACGAGAAGCTGCTGAACGAGGCCTACGACCGGATCGCCGAGGCGCTCGAGGCGGGGGAGCTGGTGGCGATCTTCCCCGAGGGGCGCATCACCGACACCGGGGATCTCTATCCCTTCAAGCGCGGCATCCAGCGCATCGTGCAGCGCACGCCCGTCCCGGTGATCCCGCTCGCGTTGAAAGGATTGTGGGGGAGCTTCTTCAGCCGCGTGCACGGCGGCAAGGCGATGCGCAACCCGCTGCGCAACAAGCTCTTCGCGCCGATCGCGCTCGAGGCGGCGCCCTGCGTGAGCCCCGAGCGTGCGACGCCCGAGATGCTGCAGGCCGTGATCGCCGGGATGCGCGGCGCGCGGCGCTGAGCCCGGCAGGAGAGGGAGGCGACGATGTGGATCGGACTCGTGGTGGGCGCGCTCGTCGGCTGGTGGATGGGACACTGGTTCGGCGCCATCGTGCTCGGCTTCCTCGGCTGGCTCGTCGGCGTCATCGTCGATTCGCGGCGCGCGGGGAAGAGGCCGGTCGCGGTGGGCGAAGCTCCGGCGGGCGGCGCGCAGCCGGCATGGAGCGCCGCACAGCGCTTCGAGCGCCTCGAGCGCAGGCTCGCGATGATCGAGTCGCGCCTCGATCGATTGGAGCGCGGCGCTCCGCTCGAGGGCGCGGCCGAAGCTGCGCCGCCGCAACCGGAGCCGGCCGTTGCCGAGACTCCTGCGCAACCTGCGCCGATTCCTCCCCGGGCGGAGCCGGAAAGAAGCGGCCCGTCCCCTTTCCCGGCGGCCGCACCATCGACGCCGAATCCGCTCGTCGCATGGATCACCGGCGGCAATGCGATCGCGCGCGTGGGCCTGCTGATCCTCTTCTTCGGCCTCGCGTTCCTGCTCAAGTACGCGGCCGAGCGCGAGCTCCTTTCGCCCGAAGCGCGGGTAGGCATCGTCGCGGCCGCGGGCATCGCGCTGCTGGTCGGCGGATGGCGATTGCGCGAGCGTCGCGCGGGCTACGCGCTCGGGCTGCAGGGCGCCGGCGTGGCGGTGCTCTATCTCACGACCTTCGCGGCGCTCAGGCTCTATCACCTGCTGCCGCCCGAGGCGGCGTTCGTGCTCCTCGTCGCGATCGTGGTGCTCTCGGCCTTCATCGCGCTCGCGCAGGATTCGGCGATCCTCGCGGCGTTCGGCGCGGGCGGCGGCTTCCTCGCGCCGATCCTCGCCTCGAGCGGCGCGGGCAGCCACGTGATGCTGTTCTCGTACTACCTGGTGCTCAACCTCGGCATCCTCGCGATCGCGCTCTTCCGCGCGTGGCGCGGGCTGAACGTGATGGGCTTCCTCTTCACGTTCTTCATCGGGCTCGTGTGGGGGCTGCGCTTCTACCAGCCGGATTACTTCGACTCCACCGAGCCCTTCCTCGGCGCGTTCTTCGTGCTCTACGTCGCGGTGGCGGTCCTCTTCGCGCGGCGCGAGGCGCCGAGGCTCGCGCACTACGTCGACGCGACGCTCGTGTTCGGAACGCCGCTCGCGGCGTTCGGGCTGCAGGCGGCGCTCACGAAGGAAATGGATTTCGGGCTGGCATGGTCGTGCGTCGCGGCTTCGGCGTTCTACCTCGCGCTGGCGGCGCTGCTGCGGCGCGGGCGCGAGAGCCTCGCGATGCTGGTCGAAGCGTTCTTCGCGCTGGGGGTGGTGTTCGCGACGCTCGCGATCCCGCTCGCGCTCGACGCGCGCTGGACCGCGGCCGCGTGGGCGCTGGAGGGTGCCGCGATCGCCTGGTTCGGCATCCGCCAGCAGCGAAGGCTCGCGCGCGCCTTCGGCCTCGCGCTGGAGGTCGCCGCGGCGTTCTTCTATCTCGACGCGCTGCACCGGTTCCCCGCGGAGGTGCCGATCGTCGACGCGCCGTTCCTGGGCGGCGTGCTGCTCGCCGCGGCGGGCATCTGGACCGCGCGCATGCTCGAGCGCCACCGCGATCGCGTCACCGGTTTCGAGCGAGCCCTCATCCCGTTCGCGTTCCTGTGGGGCGTGGGCTGGTGGCTGTTCGCGGCGCTGCGCGAGATCGACGCGTTCACGAGCTACGAGCTGCGGTTGAGCGCGCACATCGGGCTGCTCGCCGCGACGGCGCTCGCTTCCTCCGCGCTCGCGTCCTGGCTCGCATGGCCCGTCGCCGCGTGGCCGGCCCTCGCGCTGATGCCCGCCATGGCGTTGTGCGTCGTGACCTCGGCCGTCTCGCAGCCGCATCCCTTCGCACGCCATGGGTGGCTCGCGTGGAGCTTCGCGATCGCGGTGCAGGCCTGGGTGCTGCGGCGGAATGCACGCGGGGCGCCGGACGGCTACGCGAGCGCGCTCCACGCCGGGACGGTGCTGGTGATCGCGGCGCTGGGCGCGCTCGAGCTGCACTGGCTCGCGGTCGAGTACACCGCGTACGCAACGGCGTGGTCGGTAGCGGCGGCGATGGTGGTGCCCGCGCTCCTCGCGCTCGCGATCTCGAGCCGCGCGATGGACGATCGCTGGCCGGTGGCGGCCGATGCGCGCGCGTATCGCGTCGGGGCCCTCGCGCCGCTCGTCTTCGCGCTCGCGATGTGGGTGGTCTACGCGAACCTCACGCACGACGGCCGCAGCGACCCGCTGCCGTACCTGCCGATCCTCAACGCGCTCGACCTCGGGCACGTGCTCGTGGGCCTCGCGTTCGCCGCGGCGTGGCTCGGCGTGCGGCGCCGCCCCGGGGAATTCGCGCGCACGTTCGCCTCGAAGGCGGGCGCGTGGGCGGCGGGCGCGCTCGCGTTCCTGTGGCTGAACGGCGTGCTGCTGCGCAGCATCCACCACTGGGCGGACGTGCCGTACCACTTCGAGCCGATGATGCGCTCGGTGCTCGTGCAGGCCGCGCTCTCGATCTCCTGGACCGTGCTCGCGCTCGCGCTCATGGTGACCGCCACGCGCATCGCGCGCCGCGGGGTGTGGATGCTCGGCGCCGCGCTCGTGGGCGTGGTGGTCGTGAAGCTCTTCGTGATCGACCTCTCCCACGTGGGCGGCATCGAGCGTATCGTGTCGTTCATCGGCGTGGGGCTGCTGATGCTGGTCGTGGGATGGTTCGCGCCGGTGCCGCCGCGACGAACGGAGGCGCGCTCATGAGATGGCTCGCGGTGGTCGTGGGATATGCGGCCCTCTCCGCGTTCGGGGAGGAGGTCACGGATTTCTCCGCGTCGGCATCGGTGACGCCGGCGAACGCCGATGCCCTGCAGCGCTTCGTGCTGCCTTTCGATGCGTATCGCGACATGCGCCGCGACCTCGCCGACGTGCGCGTCTTCAACGCGAACGGCGAGCCGGTGCCGATCGCGCTCGCGGGCGAGCCCGATGCGGTCCGCGAGGTGCCGCGCATGGTGCCGCTGCCGCTCTTCCCGGTGAGCTCGCTCGCTCCGGATGCGGGCGGGCAGGGCGCCGAGGTGACGATCCGCATGGAGGACGGCACGCTCGTCGCGCTCCACGGCCGGGAGGCCGCCGAGAGGACGGCGGCGCCCGCGGTGCCGGTGGCGTACCTCCTCGATGCGAGCGCGCTCGCCGCGCCGCTCGCCGCCCTGGACTTCCACTGGGAAGCGGCGCCCGGAACGGAGGTCGTGCCGATCTTCGTCGAGGCGAGCGACGACCTGCAGGTTTGGCATGGCGTGAGCCGGATGTCGCTCGTGCACGTGAAGCAGGGCGCGAGCGAGATCGCGCAGTTCCGCGCGCGGCTCGCCCCGGCTTCCCATGCGCGCTATTACCGCGTCACGTGGAGCGCGGCGCGCGGCTTCGCGCTGCGCTCGGTGCGCGGCGAGTACGAGGGGAAGCTGCGCAGCGCGCCGCGCGAGACCCTCACCGTCGAGGGGCGCGCCGGCGAGAAGGCCGGCGAGTTCGTGTTCGACCTCGGCGCGCGGCTCCCGGTCGAGGCGGTGCGCGTCGTTCCCGCCGAGCGCAACTCCATCGCGTGGTTCTCGATCTCGACCCGCGATCCGCCGGACACGGAGTGGCATCGGGTCGCGGCCGGCGTCTTCTATCGGCTGCAGCGCGGCGGCCACGAGATCGAATCGGGCGCGACCGAGATCGGGCGGCGCTCGGCGCGCGGATGGATGGTGCAGGCCGATCCTCGCGTCGGCGGCGTCGGCAGCGCGCCGCCGAAGCTCGAGGCGCAGTGGCGCGCCGCCGAGATCGTGTTCGTCGCGCGCGGGCCGGGCCCGTTCCGTGTCGCGTTCGGCGATCGCGAGGCGAAGCCCGCGTGGGTGCGCGTTTCGTCGCTGATGCCCGATTACCGGCGCGGCGACGAGCTGAAGCTTCCGCTCGCGGCCGTGGGCGCGGTGGAGGGCGGGCCGCCGCGGCGCGTGGCCTTCCTTCCCGGGCGCCTGGCCGAGATCGAGCCGCGCAAGCTCACGCTATGGGCGACGCTCGTCATGGCGGTCGCGATCCTCGTGTTCATGGCGTGGCGGCTGCATCGGCAGATGCGCTCGGCGGGGAAGTAGGCGCGAGGGCGTTGCGCGCCGATCCGGTCAGGAGCGCCTGCGGTTGCGCCAGTAGAGGAGCGGGGCGATCGCCATGCCGCCCGGCACGAGCACCGCGAGCAGGACATAAGGCGCGATCGTGGTCCCCACGCCACGCCATCCCGCCAGTGCCGCCAATACTCTCGACATTTCCGGCTCCGATCGATCATGGGCCCCGGCGAACCCGGCATCAAACAGTCGAACCGGGAGAGTGGATTTCGACGTTCGCTCGAGAATGCATTGGACGCCGGGGAGGTTTCCGGCAGTGCGCCGATCCGTGCGCCGATCGACGGACGGACGGCGGGGATTTGTGACGGCCGGTTCATCGAGGCGACGTCAGCCGGCGCTGGCTCCTTCTCGAGAGGCAAGCTTGAACGCCCCTGCAACCCTTTGATCTTCATCGCGAACATGGGATGCAGTAAACTCGCATCACCATGTCCGGCTCGACTCTCGGCACGCTCTTCACGGTCACGACGTTCGGCGAATCGCACGGGCCCGCGATCGGCTGCGTGATCGACGGCTGCCCGCCGGGGATGGCGCTCAGCGAGTCGGATATCCAGCCCGACCTCGACCGGCGCAAGCCCGGCACGTCGCGCCACGTGACGCAGCGGCGCGAGGAGGACAAGGTGGAGATCCTCTCCGGCGTGTACGAGGGGAAGACCACGGGCACGCCGATCGCGCTCCTCATCCGCAACGAGGACCAGCGCTCGAAGGATTACGCGAAGATCGCCAACTCCTTCCGGCCCGGGCACGCGGACTACACGTATCTGCGCAAGTACGGCATCCGCGATCCCCGCGGCGGCGGACGCTCCTAGGCGCGATTGACGGCGCCGGCGGTCGCGGCGGGCGCGGTCGCGAAGAAGTGGTTGCGCGAGCGATACGGCGTCGTCGTGCGCGGCTATCTCTCGCAGCTCGGGCCCAATCGCGTCGAGTTCAAATCCTGGGACGACGTGGGCGCGGAGGGCAATCCGTTCTTCGTGGCCGATGCGTCGCGCGTGGCCGAGCTCGAGGCGTACATGGACAAGCTGCGCAAGTCTGGCGAGAGCGTGGGCGCGCGGCTGAACGTGGTCGCCTCCGGCGTGCCCGCGGGCTGGGGCGAGCCGTTGTACGGGCGCCTGGACGCGGACATCGCCCAGGTGATGATCGGCATCAACGCGGTGAAGGGCGTGGAGATCGGGGCGGGGTTCGCTTCGGTCGAGCAGCTCGGCACCGAGCACTCCGACGAGATGACCCCCGACGGTTTCCTCTCCAACAACGCGG
>DATIZV010000308.1:0-2449 GCA_035516915.1 Usitatibacter sp.
TATACGCTCATGCCGGCGATCGGCTTCTGGGGGGCGCTACTCGTCTCGCCCTTTCTGACCGCCGCCTTCGGGCTCGTCATCGAGCGCCTCTTGATCCGCCGCCTCTACGGCCGCGATCCGCTCTACAGCCTGCTCCTCACCTTCGGAATGGCGTATGTGCTGGAGGACACCGCACGCGCGATCTGGGGCGCGCAGAGCGTGCCGTTCCAGGTTCCCGCGCTGCTCACGAGCCCGCTTTCCTCGCAGCTCTTCTTCCTCACCGGGTATCGCGTCTTCATGGTCGTGCTCGTGGCCGTGGCGGTCGCCGGGCTTTTCTTCATCCTCAACCGCACGCGCCTCGGCATGCGCATCCGCGCGGGCACTTCCGACCTCGAGACGGTGTCCACGCTGGGGGTGAACGTGCGGATCCTCCGCAACCTGAACTTCGGCCTGGGCATCTACCTCGCGGGGCTTGCGGGCGTCCTCGCCGCGGGCCTGCTGGGATTGCAGCCCACCATCGGCACCTCGCTCATCATGCCGAGCTTCGTCGCGATCATCGTCGGCGGCCTGGGAAGCCTTCCGGGCACGCTGCTCGGTGGGCTCCTCATCGGCGTCGCCTCCGGCATCACCACCGTGTACCTGCCGTCCGCGACCGAAGCGGTGATGTACGTGATGATGGGCCTCGTGCTGCTGGTGCGTCCCCGCGGCCTCCTCGGCGAGGAAGGGAGGATCCAGTGAACGCCGTACAGGGGCAGGCGGCGACGGACGTGACCTCGAGTGCCGCCTCCATCATCCGCTACAGGAGCCTCACGCTCGTGGTGTGGCTCGCCCTCCTCACCATGCCGTACTGGATGGGCGCGATCGGCGGCTACACGGAGCTCGCGAGCCGCGTGGTGATCATGGGACTCGCCGCGATGGCGCTCAACTTCCTGCTCGGCTTCACCGGAGTGCTCTCGTTCGGCCACGCGGCCTACTTCGGCCTCGGCGCCTACGGCGTCGCGATGACGATCAAGTACCTCGAGCCCAGCACGCCGCTCGCGCTCCTCGTCGGGATCGCCGTGGCCACCGTGGCCGCGATGGTGATCGGCTTCCTCATCCGGAAGCTGCGCGGCGTCTACTTCGCGATGGTGACGATCGCCTTCGGCCAGGTGTTCTACTTCATCACCTTCCGCTGGAACAACGTGACCGGCGGCGACGACGGCCTCACGGGCTGGCGCCGCATCCCGCTGCACCTCGGCTTCGCCAACGTGCCGCTCGAGGCGAGCGACAAGGCGTTCTACTACTTCGCGCTCGCGGTCTTCGCGGCATGCGTCGCCGTGATGGCCTTCATCCTGCGCTCGCCCTTCGGCCGCACGCTCATCGCGATCCGCGAGAACGAGCGGCGCGCGCGCTTCCTCGGCATCCCGGTGGAGCAGCACATCTGGCTCTCGTTCGTGATCTCGGCGCTCTTCGCCTCCGTCGCCGGCGGCCTCTACGCGCTCCTCAACAACTTCGTCGACCCGCGGGCGCTGCGCTGGGACATGTCGGGGAACTTCGTGATCATGGCGGTGCTCGGCGGGATGCGCTCCTTCTGGGGACCGCTCATCGGCGCCGCGATCTTCGTCGTGCTGCAGGACTACGTCTCCAGCCGCACCGAGAACTGGATGTCGTTCGTCGGCGTGTTCTTCATGCTCGTGGTGCTGTTCTTCCCGCGCGGCGTGCTGGGCCTCTTCGGCCGGAAGACCTCGAAATGAGCATCCTCCAGGTGAGGAACGCCTCGAAGCACTTCGGGCGACTGGTCGCGGTGAACGGCGTCTCGCTGGAGGTGCAGCCCGGCGAGCTGCGCGCGGTGATCGGCCCCAACGGAGCGGGAAAGACCACGTTCTTCAACCTCATCAGCGGCTTCTTCCCGCCGACCTCGGGCAGCATCGTTTTCGACGGGGTGGACATCACCCGCTTTTCCGAGCACAAGCGCGTCGAGATGGGAATGGCGCGCACGTTCCAGATCACCGAGATCTTCCCCGAGCTCACCGCACGCGAGAACGTGCGCGTCGCGGTGGAGGTCGCCTCGGGCGCGCGGCTCAAGCCGGGGCTCACGGCCGCCGCGAAACAGCGCGTCGCCGCGCGCGTCGAGGAGCTCCTCGAGATGGGCGGCCTCGGCGAGATGGGCGACCGGCTGGTGGGCGAGCTCTCCCACGGCGACCAGCGCGCGACCGAGATCATGATGTCGCTCGCGCTGAACCCGCGGCTCCTCCTCCTCGACGAGCCCACCGCCGGAACCATCGTCTACGAGGGCAAGGACGTGACGCGCGTACCCGCGGCGGAGCGGACCCAGATGGGCATGGCGCGCACCTTCCAGGTGACCGAGATCTTCCCCGAGCTGACGGTGCGGGAGAACCTGCGCATCGCGGTCGAAGCGGCCTGCGGCTATCGCCTGCGGCCGTGGCTTGGCCGCGCGGCCGACGCCAAGGTGAGGGCGCTGGTCGACGAT
>DATIZV010000309.1:0-10265 GCA_035516915.1 Usitatibacter sp.
CGCATAACGCTTGCGCGAGAGCAGCGTGTTGATCGGGATGCCGGTTCGCGCGGCGAGCTCCCGGAAGCTGCGCCCGTCGATCTCGTGCGCGATGAAGACGTCGCGCTGCTCGGCGGGAAGCTCGTCCAGCGCCGCGTCGAGCTCCTCGAGAAGGACCGCGCGGGCGTAGGCCGCTTCGGGCCCCGCGTCGGGCGACGGAAGCAGCTCCTCCAGGCGCGCCCTGGCGTCGTCGTCCACCGCCTCCGCGTCGATCGCGGCGGCGAGCGGCGCGCGCCGCTTTCTGCGGACCAGGTCCGTGATGCGGTTGCGTGCGACCGTGAAGAGCCAGGCGCCCACCTGCTCCACCGGGCGCGGCAGCCGATACGACTCGACCAGCTCGACGAGGACGTCCTGCACGATGTCCTCGGCGTCGGCGGCATCGGCCACGCGCCGGCGCACGAAGCGGCGCAGGCGCGGCGCCTCCCGCTCGATCTGCGTGGAAATCCGGCGCTGCTGGTCGGCCGTCATCCATCCCGCCGCTGGGGTCATACCGGTGATGACGATTGTGCGGGGAATTTATTGTGCGGACGACGAAGCGTCATCCGTCCAGCCGGGTGAAGCCGTCGTCGCTCCAGCCTTCGCTGCCGACGCCGTGGCGGACGAAGAAGAGCCCGTCCGGGTCGTAGCGCTTCTTGATGTCCAGCAACCGGGGATAGTGGACGCCCCAGTACGCGCTTTGCCAGTCGCGCTGGAAGTAGCTGCTTTCGGCGACGTAGGCGCCGGCGTTCGGGGCGACGGCTCGCAGGGCCCGCGTCGCCGCTTCGATGGCGCGTGCGTCGCGCCGCGCGGCATTCGCGTTCGGCTCGTGACCCTTCAGTCCGGGAAAGGCCGGCGGACTTTCGCCCGCGACGATCGCGAGGCAGAAGGCGTCGAGGACCGCCGGATTCATGGGCGTGTCGCGGGAGGCGGCGTGCGCCCAGGGCGATCCGCCCGCGAGCCCTTTCTGGAAGTGCAATTCGACCGACCAGTCGCGGCTGGCGGCGAACAGCGCATCGACGAGGCCCGCTCGCCGGTCCGCGCTCAACAGCGATGCGGGCAGCCACAGGGATTCGAAGCCGTGGATGAAGTGTCCGGCCTCGGCGAGATTGGCGGTCCAGAAGATGTTGTCGGGCGGCGCGCCGAGGCGATCGTCGTGCCGGATCGCCGACGGCGCCTGCGTGCGGAAGAATTCCGGATCCCAGCGTCGGCGAGTGGGCGCGCTGCGGATGAGCGGCGGCGTCATCGCGATGCTTTCGCTCGACGAGGCGAGCCCGGCGAGAAACGGCTGCCACAAGGCGCGGACCTCTTCCTCGTCCAGTCCCTGGAATTCCAGGCCGATCTGCAGCTTGTTCCCGCGACGCAGCGTCGCGGTTTCGCCCCAATGCGGGGTCGGCAGCCTCTCCGCGTAGAAGTCGATGAAGCGGCGCAGCAACGCGCGGTACGCATCGTCCGATTTCGCCTGCAGCGACATGGCGACGATGCCGACCGTCTTCGGCATGTCGTGCGTGCGGAGCGTCACGCGCGTGACGACTCCGAACGTGCCGCCCCCGCCGCCCTTCAGCGCCCAGAAGAGATCGGGCTCGCGGCACGCGTTGACGACGCGCACCGCTCCGTCGGCGGTGACGATCTCCGCCTCGAGCAGGTTGGCGCCCGCGGTGCCGAAGCTCTTCGAGTACGTGCCGAAGCCTCCTCCCTGGAGCAATCCCGCGACGCCGACCGTGCCGCAGCCGCCGCCTTGCACGATGCGGCCGCCCCTGGTGGTCACCGCATCGTAGGTATGCATCCAGATCGCGCCCGCGCCCACGGACACCGCAGGCACCGGCGCCGCGCGTCCTTCGCATCCCTCCGGAACGAATCTCTCGTGCATCACGATCCGGTTCATTCGACGCGTCCAGACCTGCAGGGAGTCGGCCGCGTTCGACGTTCCGAGATAGCTGTGACCGCCGCCCCTCACGACGAGCCTCAGCCTGCGTTGCCGTGCGAAATTCACCGCGGCCGAGACATCCGCGCTCCCCTGCGCGGCAACGCAATAGACGCTCGGCGTGGACGTCCAGGCGTCGATCCATCCGCAGGTCTGGGTGAGGCCCGGATCGTCGCCGATGTAGTACGGATTCTTGAGCTCCCGGAAGAGCGCGGTGCAAACGGCGCCCTCGGGATCCTTCCGGCACGCATCGAGGGGCGGCGCGATCTTCGCGAGCCGTCCGCCCACGCTGCGATTCAGCCCTGCCCAATCCGACTCGCTCGGCCAGTCCCGGTCCCCGGGACGCACTCGCGAAGTGCCGGACGCCGGGGCCGCCTCGGCGAGCACACCCACGCAGCCGCCCAGCACCGAAGCGGACATCCCGCAAAGCACCGCCGCGCCCCCGAGCACCGTTCTCCGGTTCATCGTCGCTCCCCGCTCCGTCGTCTCGAGGCCCGCGCCGCATGCGCCCCGAAGTCTCTGCGAGTGAATCGTACCTCCACCTGCGCTTCGCCTCCCCTTCGCCGGCCGATCGCCCCCTTGACATGCAATCCGTTGCTTGCCTATCATAAAGGCAAGTTGATACTTGCCTGTCCCGACCTTGCCCGAGCGCGTCCATGACACCGACCTCCTCTTCAAGGCCCTGGCCGATCCGAGCCGGCGCAAGCTCCTCGACCTGCTGCATGCGCACGACGGGCGCACCCTCAACGACCTCTGCGAGCACCTGGACATGACGCGCCAGGGCGTGACGCAGCACCTCGGCGTGCTGGAGGCGGCGAACCTGGTCGCCACGGCGCGGCGCGGCCGCGAAAAGCTGCACTTCCTCAATCCGGTGCCGCTGCAGGAGATCTACGAGCGCTGGATCGCCAAGTTCGAAAAGCCGCGCCTCAAGGCGCTTGCCGACCTCAAACGACGACTGGAGAAAGCCCATGGCTAGATCGACCTTTGTCTACGTGACGTACATCCGCACCACGCCCGAGAAGCTCTGGTCGGCCCTCACCGATCCGCAGTTCATGAAGCAGTACTGGTTCGGCATGCGCGGCGAAAGCGGCTGGACCGCGGGCTCGCCCTGGAAGCTGGTGTCCGGGGACGGCACGGTATGGGACGCCGGCGAGATCGTCGAGGCCGAGCCGCCGCGGCGCCTGGTGATCCGCTGGCAGCACCAGAACAAGCCCGAGCTCAAGGCCGAAGGCGATTCGCGATGCACGATGGAGCTGGAGCGCAGCGGTACCGCGGTGAAGCTCTCCATCACGCACACCATCGAGCGCGAATCGTCGAAGGTGATCGCCGCGGTGTCGGGCGGCTGGCCGAAGGTGCTCTCCAACCTCAAGTCGCTGCTGGAGACGGGCTCGATCGCCCTGGAGGAAGCCTATCCCGCGGCCGCGGCGCACTGAGGCCGCAGGCGGAAGCGCCCGCTCCGGAGGGAGCAGCCATGGCAAAGGTCGTTCTTGGAAACCATTCGTCGATGCTCGTCCCGCGGCAGGATCGCGAAGGCATCCGCAAGTTCTACTGCGACGTCCTCGGCGGGAAGGTCATGAAATCGGATCCCGACCGGGACTTCGTCCGCCTGGGAGAGGATTTCTTCATCGCCTTTCTCTACGGGGATGTCGCGGACGAGAGCCGCTTCCTGCGGAGCGGAAGGTCGATCTGGCTCGAGATCAAGACCGACGATGTCGAGGAAATGAAGCGGAAGATCCTCGATTCCGGCGTGAGGAAGCTGGATGTGCCCAGTCACCTGCTCTACTTCCAGGCTCCGGGAGGCCAGTGCCTTCGCCTGGTCGGGATCGACGAGGATCTCTCGGCCTATGAAGGCGCCGGCGAAGGCCCCGACGTAGCAAAGGTGAAGGCCGCCCTCGCCGGGGAGCGATCGGCATGACGACGCGCTACGCGGCGGAGCGCAATGCGCCGCTTTCGCCGCGCGCGAGGAATTCCGCGACGGCCTCGATCTGCGCGCCTTCCATGAGCGAAGGAGCGTGACCCGCGTCGCGCACCTCCACCACCTCGGTGCGCGGCTTCGCCTCCACCATCGCGCGCAGCACTTCCCTGGGCAGGATCGGCGAGTGCTCGCCGCGCACGACCAGCACCGGACAGCGGACGCGATGCCAGGCGCTCCAGAACGAGAGCCCCGGCGCGAGCGGCATCGGCTGGACCAGGCTCGCGATCTGCGGGTCGTAATGCAGCGCGTATCCGCCCGGGACGCGGCGCGTCGCATGCTTCACCAGGTGCCGGAATTGCCCGTCGGTGATCGGTCCCCAGTCGCGATGGCTGCGCCGGATGTGGTCCTCGAGCGCCGCGAGGGAGGCGAAGCGCTCGTGTCCCCGCAAGTTGCGGCCGATCGCGGCGAGCGCTGCCGCGGGCAGGAATGCGCCGACGTCGTTCAGCACGAGGCGTCGCACGAGGCTGCGCGGCTCCGCGGCGAGCATCATGCCGAGGAGGCCGCCCATCGAGGTGCCGACCCAGTCGACTTCCTCGTACCCGAGCTCGGCCACGAGCGCGCGCAGGTCCGAGAGGAACTGCGGGAAGTGGTACGCGAGCGCCGTGGCGAGCCAGGCGCTGCGCCCGCGGCCCGCGACGTCCGGGCACACGACGCGCGCCTCGCGCGCGAGGCGTTGCGCGAGGAAGTCGAAGTCGCGCGCATTCCCGCTGTAGCCGTGCACGCAGACGACCACCCGCCCGCTGCGGCGGCGGCCCCATTCGACCGCGTGCAGCTTGTGGAATCCGAGCGCGCTCGCGCCGCGCCACTCGAGATGGTGGGGACGAGGGACCGCGCGCGGCGGCGAAGTGCGCGCGCGCGGCGCTTCGGCGAGGCCCTGCGGTTCGAGTCAACCGGTGGCGAGAGCCCGCCGCGGCGTTCGAGGCGCAAGCCACGACGCGATGCGCTTCCAGATCGCCGTCGAGGCCTCCGCGATCGCCTCGCCCAGGAAGACGGCGCGTTGCATGCGCGCCCGGCGCACGAGGCGCTCGAATTCGTCACGGTCGTACACGAGGCGGTCTTTCATTCCGGAAGCTCCATCGAATCGCGGATCGGCCCACTGTAGCCGTCGATGCTGCACCGCAACAAACGAATTCTTTTGCATCGTGGCGAGAGCAAAATTGGTGCGCGCGACGGGGAACCTCGCCGGGACGAAGGGGTCCGGGAAACGGCGCCCGCAATGCAATTCCTCCGCGCGGCCGCCGCCACATTTGCGACAGCTTCGCCCATGGCGAAGCCATTTCCCGCGCCTACCCTGCTCGCATCCGCCTGCCTCGGATGCGACCCATGCGCCTTCCCCTGCTCGCCCGCACCCTCGCCATCGCGGCCGTCGCCGTCGCGATCCTCGTTCCGATCGCGATGATCGACGGCAAGATCGCCGAACGCCGCGCCCGCGCCGATGGCGTGGTGTCCGAGTTCGCATCGCAGACGAGCGGCCCGCAGCTCGTGGTGGGCCCGCTGCTCGCCCTCACCTGCGAGGAGACCTACGTCGCGGAACGACAGGTGATGCGCTCGGGCAAGGCGGAGACGATCTCGGAGACGAGGACGCGCGCGTGTCCCACCGCGTTCGTCGCGCCGCGCTCGCTCGAGGCGAATGCGAGCGTTCCCGTCGAGAACCTGCATCGCGGCATCTATTCGATCCGCATGTACCGCGCCGACCTCACCTTGCAGGGGGAGCTCGAATGGCCGCGGCCGCCGCGGCCCGCAGGGCAGGCGGTGCGCGCATGGAAAGACGCTTACGTCGTGACCTTCTTGCAGGACCCGCGTGGCATCAAGGCGGTGAGCTCGGCCATCTCGAACGAGCTCCTCGCCGCAACGGGAGAGCCCGGCCTCGCCGCGTTCTCGATCCGCGAGAGCCTCGGGCCGTACGCGGCGCGCGGCCCGGGAGCGGTCGTGCCGTTCCTCTACCGGATCGACCTGGTCGGCACGTCGAGCTTCGCGATCGCTCCGGTCGGCGACCGCAACCATATCCACATCGGCTCCGACTGGCCGCATCCGTCGTTCGCCGCATCGTGGTCGCCCGACCGCAGGGCGATCGGCCCGCGCGGGTTCGACGCCGACTGGCGGATGACGAGCGTTGCGACCGGCGGAAGCGGCCGATGGAACGAGCTCGCGCAGGGCGGCAAGCTCGCGAGCGCGAACGCAGCCGGGTTGAGCCTCTTCGATCCGGTGAACGTCTACACCTTGTCCTATCGCGCGACGCAGTACGCGTTCCTCTTCGTGCTCTTCACTTTCGCGGCGCTCGCGCTCGCCGAGGTGCTCTCCGGCGTGCGGCTCCACCCCGTGCAGTACGCGCTCGTGGGCTCGGCGCTCGCGGTCTTCTTCCTCCTGCTGATCGCCCTGTCGGAGCACGTCCCCTTCGAATGGGCCTACTCGGGCGCGGCGGCGGCGTGCGTCGCGCTCCTCACGTTCTACCTGCGCCACCCGCTCGGGAGCCCGCGAAGGACGGCGCTTTTCTTCGCGATCTTCGTCGCGCTCTACGGCTCACTCTACCTCGTGCTGCAGAGCGAGGACGACGCGCTGCTGCTGGGCTCGCTGATGGTGTTCGCGCTGCTCGCGGCGATCATGGTCGCGACGCGCAAGCTCGACTGGGCCGCGATCGGCGCGCGGCTCGCCCGCGGCACACGGCCCACGCCGCCGCCGGCGCAGCGAACCGCCGGCTGAGCTCGCGGATTCGCGCTAGCGCTCCAGCTTCTCCCGGGCGACGGCATTCGCGCTCGTGCCGCGGATCACGCGATCGAAGACGATCGAGCTCGGCTTCCCGGTCGGCGTGTGGTAGTTCGCGAGCTTGAGATAGCAGGATCGGTGCGGATAGAGCGTCGCCCCACGGTGGACGAGCATCTTGCGCCCGTCGAGCCACGCGGCCATGAGGCCGTCGTCCTTCGAGGACCACCTCGCGTGGATCACGAAGTCGTACCAGTGATTGCGGCGTAGCGCTCCGAGCTCGGCCTCGTATTCGCCGGGATTGTCCACGTCGCGATAGAAGCCGTGGAAGAGGAGCCGCCCCTGCGTGACGACGAGGTTCAGGTTGGGCTGGCCGTGGCTGCCCTGCGCGTGGAAGTCCATCACGTCGCCGAGGCGCGGCTCCGCGAATCCGTCGGGAAAAAGGACCGAGAACGCCCACCACTCGTCCTCGCCCTCGTGGCAGTAGTCGGCGGACCTCGGAAGCAGGAGATCGTCGCGCTCCCAGGACCCGCTGCCGTGCACCTCGTCGTCGCCGGGGAGCGTGGTGAGCTCGATCGCCTGCGCTCCGTTGCGCGCGTTCGCGACGAAGCGGCTGCGGTGCGCGGGCTCGATCTTCGACTGCTCCACCATCCCGCAGTAGGTGCCCTCGAAGTCGCAGGACCATTCGATCGTTCCGACCGGATCGCCGAGGTTCTCCTTCTCGCCGGCGCAACCGACGAGGGACGCGACGGGAAGGATGGCGAGGAGGAGCGCCGCGATTCGCACCGTTCGGAACCCGGGAATCATCAGGAAAGTGTACGGACCGCTCGCGCAGCCGCGCGTTCGGTGAACCGCGCAAGCTTGCGTCGCCCTGAAGCGCGACCGGGTGTCGGCGAACCGCTATTCGACCCGCGGCGGAACGTGCAGACCGATCGCCGACCGACCGGAAATTGCTATCCGCGCCCCCGTCGCCGGTGAATGCGCGCCTCGAGCCGCTGCAGCAGCGCGTCGATGGCGAAGCCGACGAGCCCGATCGCGATCATCCCGGACATCACGATCGAGGTGCTGATGCTCGCCTGCCCCTTCACCAGGAGGTAGCCGATGCCGCTCGAGGCGACGATGAGCTCGGCGCCCACCAGCGACTGCCACGCGAGCCCCGCGCTCACCCGCAGGCCCGCGACGATCGACGGCACCGAAGCCGGCAGCAGCACCTCCATGATGATCTGCCAATGGCGCGCGCCGAGCGTCTGCGCCGCCTCGATGAGGTGCGGCTCCACGTAGCGGGCGCCGCGATAGGTGTTGATCACGCACGGCGGGAACGCGCCGGTGAAGATGACCAGCACCGGCCCGCCGATCCCGGTGCCGAACCAGAGCGCCGCGAACGGCACCCACGCGATGGGCGCCACGAAGCGCAGCGCATCGAACATCGGCGAGACGACGAGGTCGAGCCAGCGGAACCACCCCAGCGCGAGGCCCAGCGGCACGCCGATCGCCACCGCGAGCCCGAAGCCCAGGAAGAACCGATAGAACGACGAGGCGAGGTGCCGCTGCAGCGTGTAGCCCACGAACGGCTCGTGCGTGA
This sequence comes from Usitatibacter sp., assembly GCA_035516915.1. Taxonomy (GTDB): domain Bacteria; phylum Pseudomonadota; class Gammaproteobacteria; order Burkholderiales; family Usitatibacteraceae; genus Usitatibacter. The sequence goes on from DATIZV010000309.1 coordinate 8,197, forward strand.
GCTCGACGAACTTGCGCGCCACCTTCCACGGCGGTGGCAGGAACTGCGCGGGCGCGAGGCCGCCGAGGGAAGCGAGGCTCCAGATGCCGAAGAAGACGGCGAGCCCGGCGGCGCTCAACGCGAGCCATTCGCCGCGGCCCATCGCCCGCGCGTTCAACGAAGCCTCCACGGAATCGCGAGCCGCTCGATCCAGGCGAGCGCCATCGTCATCAGCGCGCCCGCGACCGCGACCCCCGCCATGCCGACCACGATCATCGCCGGATAGAGGTCGAGGCCCGCCTGGTAGAGCACGTGGCCGAGCCCCACGATCGCGCCGATCAGCTCGCCCGCGACGAGCGTCGTCCAGCATGCCTGCAGCGAGAGCCTGAGCCCGGTGAAGATGAGCGGCAGCGCGCCCGGGAAGAGCACCTCGCGCACCAGCATCGAACCGCGGATGCCGAGCGAGCGGGCGGCCTCGACGAGGTGCGGCTCGATCGAGCGCACGCCCGTGTAGCTGTTGATGACGGACGGCACGAACGCCGCGAACCAGATCACCAGCACCTTCGCCGCATCGCCGAGGCCCAGCCACACGATCGCGAGCGGAATCCAGGCGAGCGGCGGAATCGGCCGGATGAGCAGGAACACCGGATTCACGAACGCCTCGGCGCGCCGGCTCCAGCCCATCGACATGCCGAGCGGAACGCCGATCGCGACGGCGGCCGCGAAACCCATCAGCACGAGCTTCGAGCTGTGCAGGAAATGCTGGCTCAGCGTGCCGTCGGCGTAGCCTTCGAACGTGATCTGCTTCAGCGCTTCGAGGACCTCGCCCGGCGTCGGGAAGTAGACCTCGGGGACGAAATGCGTGACGGAGGTCGCGAGCCACCAGGCCGCGGCCAGCACGACGAACGTCGCCGCGCCGGCCGCGACCCGGATCATGCCGTGGCGCGCGCCTCCCACGATCGCGCCGCGCTCAGTCGGCGGAGCTGTCCGCGAACGCCTTCAGCTTCGGGTCCGCGGCGACCATCTTCATGTACTTGTCGGTGATGTATTCCTTCGCGGGCTGCACTTTCTGGATCGTGCCGACGCTCTTCAGGAACTCCGAGATCTGCGTCATCCACTGGTCGACCTGCGAGGGACCGTGCGAGCGGTCCATGATCTTCAGGTGCTGCTCGAGGTCGAACACGGGCCGGTCGAACTCCTTCTCCATCGACGCCTCCGAGATGGTGACGCCGCCCACCTCGTAGAACTTCTTCATCATCGCGATCGCTTCCGGGCGGTGCGCGTTGATCCACTTCCACGAATGCAGGTACACGGCGAGGTACTTCGCGACCTCCTTCGGATGCTTCTTCGCGTAATCCTCGCGCACGACGAGCGCGCCGGGAATGACCACGCCCGCGTCCTTGCCCGAGCAGATCACCGTCGCGCCCGCCTTCTCCTCGAGCGTGTAGATGTTGGGCGCCCAGAGCCCGCCGAGCGACACCTGGTTCGAGGACATCGCCGAGATCACCTCGGCCTGCCCCATGCTCTTCAGCGTGACGTCGGTCTTCTTCATGCCCCACTTCGCGAGGCACTTCTGCACCGCGTAGTCGCCGGTGGAGTTGGCGGTGAGCGCGATCGTCTGGCCCTTGATCGACGCGGGGTTCTTCTCGAAGCCCGCGGCCGTGTCCTTGGTCGCCATGAGCGCGTTGCCGACCGACTCGTCGTTGGTGAGGCCGATGGTGAGGAGGTGGTAGCGCGCGGCGCCGAGCACCGCCGGGACCGATCCCGTGCCGCCCACGTCCCACGATCCCGACGCGGAGGCCGCGATCTGGGGCACGCCCGCCGGGAACGTGCTGTACGACTCCTTCAGCCCGACCTTGCCCCACCAGCCCTTCTCGGTGGCGACGTAGTAGGGCAACGACCAGTAGAGCGCCGGCTGGTAGCTCACCTTGATCTGTGTCTGCGCCTCGACAGCCGTGGCGGCGAGCGACAACGCCACGGCGGCGAGGATCCCGCGAGCCGTCTGGTTCATGGATTCCTCCTCAGTGTTGTGGATCGACCTCGAAGCCCTTCTCCTTCAGTGCGCGTTCCGCGCCTGCTGCTCGCGCAGC
>DATIZV010000310.1:0-4506 GCA_035516915.1 Usitatibacter sp.
GGCCGGCCGGTGAAGTGGGTCGCCGAGCGCAGCGAAGCGTTCCTGAGCGATGAGCACGCGCGCGACCTCGTCTCCGAGGCGGAGCTCGCGCTCGACGTGGAAGGCAATTTCCTCGCTTTCCGCGCGCTCAATACGAGCAACGTGGGCGCGCACGCGGTGTCCTTCGTCCCGCTCGGCAAGGGGATGGCTGTCTCGACGACCGTGTATCACGTGCCGCGCGCCGCGCTGCGCGGGCGGGCCGTGCTCAGCACGACGGCGCCGACCACGCCGTACCGTGCGGCGGGGCGCCCCGAGGTGATGTACGTGATGGAGCGGTTGATCGACCTCGCGGCGCGCCGGCACGGCTTCGACCGCGTCGAGCTCAGGCGGCGAAATCTCGTTGCCCTGGGCGCCATGCCCTACCGCAACCGCCTCGGCCTCGTCTACGACAGCGGCGACTATGCCGCGACCATGGAGCGCGCGCTCGCGCTCGCGGAGTGGGACAGCTTCGAGGCGCGGCGCGCCGAGGCGCGCGGCCGAGGCCGGCTGCGCGGCATCGGCCTCGGCAACTACATCGAGCTCAACACCGGGGCGCCGCGCGAGAAGGCAACGCTGCGCGCCCTGCCCGAGGGCCGCATCGACGCGGTCCTCGGCACGCTGTCCTCCGGGCAGGGCCACGAAACGAGCTTCGCGCAGGTGATCGCCGAGTGGCTCGGCGTCGAGCCCGCGCAGGTGCGCATCATCACCGGCGACACCGATGTCGCGCCGGTCGGCGGCGGCACGCACTCGGGCCGCTCGATGCGCATGGCGGCGGCGGTGATCGCGCGCGCCTGCGACGAGATCGTGGACAAAGGCCGCCGCATCGCCTCGCGGCTCCTCGAGGCGGCTGAGGCGGACATCGAGTTTGCGCAGCGGCGCTTCACCGTGAAGGGTACCGACCGCTCGGTGGACCTGTTTGCCGTTTGCAGGGAGGAAATTCTGGAAGGGACTCACGACGAGGCTGTTTCCGTGCCGTCCTATCCGTACGGCTGCGCGGTGTGCGAGCTCGAGATCGACCCGGAAACCGGCGTCGCCCGGATCGTCCGCTACACCTCCGTGGACGACGTGGGGCGCGCGGTGAATCCCCTGATCCTGCACGGCCAGACGCACGGCGGCATCGCCGCCGGCGCCGGCCAGGCGCTCATGGAGCGCTGCGTCTACGAGCCCGAGAGCGGGCAGCTCCTCTCGGCGAGCTTCATGGACTACGCGCTGCCGCGCGCCGACCAGTTCCCCTTCTTCACCACGGACATCAGCGAGGTGCCCTCGAGCACGCATCCGCTGGGCATGCGCGGCGGCGGCGAGGGCGGCACGACCCCGGCGCTCGGCTCGATCGCAAACGCGGTAGTCGACGCGCTGGCGGAATTCGGCGTCGAGCACATCGAGCTGCCGGCGACGCCCGAGCGCCTCTGGCGCGCAATCCGCGGGGCGCGACGGTAGACTAAGCCGCGTGCAGCTCGTCATCGGCAACAAGAACTACTCGTCGTGGTCCTTGCGCCCGTGGATTGCGATGAAGGAGCTCGGGATCACGTTCGAGGAGAAGCGCATCCCGCTCTACGGTCCCGGCTCGCGCGAGGAGATCCTGAAGGCTTCACCTTCCAGCAAGGTGCCGTGCCTCGTGGACGGTGAGGTCAAGGTCTGGGACTCGCTTGCGATCCTCGAATACCTTGCGGAGAAGTACCCGCGGCTCTGGCCGGCGGATGAAGAAGAACGCGCCCGCGCGCGCTCTATTTCTGCGGAGATGCATTCGGGCTTCTCCGCGCTGCGCACGCACATGAGCATGAACGTGCGCAAGCGCTATCCGGGCAAGGGGCGAACGCCGGAGGTGCTCGCCGATATGGATCGCATTAAATCCATATGGGAGCAGGCGAAAGGGCCGTTCCTGTTCGGTTCTTTCACGGCGGCGGACGCGATGTACGCGCCTGTGGTGCTGCGCTTTCGCACATACGAAGTGGACGTCTGTCCGGCTTACATGAAGGCGATGCTCGGCCTCCCGGGCATGAAGGAATGGATTGCGTCGGCGGAGTCCGAGCGCGAGTCGATTCCCCAGTTTGACCTTTACGGGTGAGAACCTACGTCGTCGGCGGTGCGGTGCGTGACGAGCTTCTCGGCCTGCCGGTCCAGGATCGCGACTACGTTGTGGTTGGCGCCACGCCCGAGGAAATGGTGCGCCTCGGCTTCAAGCCGGTCGGCAAGGACTTTCCGGTGTTCCTCCACCCAAAGACGCGCGAGGAGTACGCGCTCGCGCGCACCGAGAGGAAAAGCGGCCGCGGCTACAAGGGCTTCACGGTCCACGCGGCGCCCGACGTCACCCTGGAGGACGATCTCAGGCGGCGCGATCTCACGATCAACGCGCTGGCGCAGGCCGAGGACGGCACGCTCATCGACCCCTTTGGCGGCCGCGAGGACCTGAAGAAGGGCGTGCTGCGCCACGTGAGCGAGGCGTTCGCCGAGGACCCGGTGCGCATCCTGCGGGTGGCGCGCTTCGCGGCGCGCCTCGATTTTCGCGTCGCCGACGAGACGCTCGCCCTGATGAGGAAGATGGTGGAGTCGGGCGAGGCGGACTACCTGGTAGCCGAGCGCGTATGGCAGGAGTTCTCGAAAGGGCTCATGGAGCCGCACCCCGAGCGCATGTTCGAGGTGCTGGAGCGTTGCGGCCTGCGCGCGAAGCTCCTGCCCGAGCTCGGGCCGCCGCCAGCGCTTTCAGGCCCGCTCGAGCTGCGCTTCGCCGCGCTTGCGTGGCAGCTCGACGAAGAGCAAGTGCAGGCGCTCTGCGACCGGCTGCGCGTGCCGAGCGAGCCGCGCGAGCTCGCGCTCGCGGCCTGCCGCAACCGCGAGCGCCTGCGCGAGGCGCCATCGGCGCCGCCGGCCGCGCTCCTCGAGCTCCTCAAGCGCACCGATGCCTTCCGCAGGCCCGAGCGCTTCTCGCAGCTGCTCGGGCTCGCGCGGCAGCTCGGCGTCGACACGGCGCGCGTCGAGCGCGCGCTGCGCGCGGCAGTCGCGGTCGATGCGGGGGCGCTCGCCGCGGGTGCCGCCCCGGCCGAGATCGCACGGCGCATCGACGAGGCGCGGATCGCGGCCATCGCCCGCGCGGCATGAGCGGGGCAGGCGCGCTCGAGGTCCGCGCTTCGTCGCTCGGGCGCAACCTGCTCGGCGGCGTGAAGCTCGCGTTCTTCCTGCGGGTCGGTGCGCTCGATTTCCGCGCGGCGCCGCTCGATTTCGTGCTCCTCGTCGCGCTCGACATGGCGGTCTGGATCCTTGCGGCGGCGGCGCGCGCCGGCTTCGAGGGCGCGTACGACCCCGCCGCGCTGCCGACCTACCTCGCGGGCGTGCTTCTCGTGCTGGCGGTCGCCCTTGCCGTCTCGGTGGCCTGCCGCGACCGGGGGCGACTCATGCTCATCGCCGTGGCACTGGTGGCGAGCGACCCGGTATTCGAGCTCGTCGGCGTGGCGCTGCCGCCGCTCGCTCGCGCCATCGGCAACGGCGCCGTGCTCCTGGCCGTTTTCCTCGCCTGGAGCTGGCTCGTCAGCGTGCGCGCGGTCCTCGTCGCGGCAGGGCGCGGCAGGCGCCAGCTCGTCGCGGGCGCGCTCGCCGTAAGCGCGATGACGGCGATCTCGCTCGCCGTTTTCCCGCAGATCGACGCTTGGCAGCCACCGCAGGAGGAAGAGGCGACGCCGCTCGCGGAAGAGGAGGTGTTCCACGCCCAGGGCGAGCTCATCGAGCGCGCGCTCGCCGCGATCCGCCGCGGCCGGCCCGGCGTGCCCGAGCTCTACTTCGTAGGCTTCGCGCCCGACGCGAGCCAGGACGTGTTCCTCCACGAGATGCGCTTCGTGAAGCGGCTCTTCGACGAGCGCTTCGGCGCTGCGGGACGCTCGATCGCGCTGGTGAGCAGCGAGGCGGCGCTGGAGGAGCTGCCGATCGCGACCGTCACCAACCTGCGGCGTGCGCTCGAGCGGGTCGGCGAGGCGATGAACCCGGACGAGGACGTGCTCTTCCTCTACATCACGGCCCACGGCGGCCTCGACCACGCGCTCTCCGCGGTGCAGCCGCCGCTCGAGGTCATGCCCCTCACGCCGACCGCGCTCGCCCGCATGCTGCAGGACGCCGGGATCAAGTGGCGCGTGATCGTCGTCTCGGCCTGCTACTCGGGCGGCTTCATCGAGCCGCTGCGCGACGCCAACACGCTCGTCATCACCGCGGCGGCCGCCGACCGCAGCTCCTTCGGCTGCGAATCAGGGCGCGACTTCACCTACTTCGGCGAGGCATACTTTCGCGAGGCGTTGGCGAGGACGCGCTCGTTCGCCGCGGCCTTCGACCTTGCGAAGGGCATCGTCGCAAGGCAGGAGGCGGCAGAGAAGCTCGCGCCTTCCGAGCCGCAGATCTGGCTCGGGGAGGCGCTCGCCGGCCAGCTCAGGCACCTGCCACTTACGGGAGAAAAGCCGCACCCATGATCGATCTCTATACCTGGAGCACCCCGAACGGCCGCAAGGT
>DATIZV010000311.1:0-18507 GCA_035516915.1 Usitatibacter sp.
ATGATCCTCTTCTCGTTTCGCGTGAAGGGATTTCGCGGGTTCATGCATGAGCTCTTCTGCTCGCCGTTCGGCAGCAATCCGATCCTCTGGCCCGTGAACCTCGTCTTCAACGCGGTCGAGTACATTTCCAAGCCGTTGTCGCACTCGCTGCGGCTGTTCGGCAACATGTACGCGGGCGAGATCATCTACCTGCTGCTGTGGATGCTCGCCTCGGCGGGTATCACCTACGGCGTGGCCGCCGTCGTGCTGGGCGTCGGCTGGTCGCTCTTCCACGTGCTGATCGTGCTGCTGCAGGCGTACATCTTCATGATGCTCACGATCGTGTACCTCGCCATGGCGCACGAAAGCCATTAGCAGCCACTCGGCGCCGCGCTGTCTTTCCCCAAGTCATCACCGAAAGGAAAAAAACCCATGGACAAGCTTCAACTGATCGCCCAGATCCAGGCCGCCACCGGCATCGGCATCGGCCTCATGATCGGCCTGGGCGCGCTCGGCGCCTGCGTCGGCATCGGCATCATGTGCAGCCGCTTCCTCGAAGGCGCGGCCCGCCAGCCGGAGCTGATGCCGCAGCTCCAGGGCAAGGTCTTCCTGCTGCTCGGCCTGATCGACGCGTCGTTCATCATCGGCCTCGGCATCGCGATGTTCTTCGCGTTCGCGAACCCGCTCCTCGGAAGCCTCAAGTAGATCCGGGCGGCGAAAAAGCGCAAGGGAAGCGTCATGAATTTCAACCTCACGATGATCGCGCAGGCGCTTTCGTTCCTGCTGTTCATCTGGATCACCGTCATCTGGATCTGGCCGATGATCCTCGTGAAGATCGAGGCGCGCCAGAAGATGATCGCCGACGGCCTCGCGGAAGCGGAGCGCGGCCGGTCTTCGCTCGCGGATGCGCAGAAGCAGACCGAGAAGATGCTGCACGAGGCGCGCACGCGCGCGCACGAGCTGGTGACGCAGGCCGAGCAGGCCGCCAACCAGCGCATCGAGGAATCGAAAGCGCAGGCCAAGGTCGAGGGCGACCGCCTCCTCGCCGCGGCGAAGGCGCAGATCGACCAGGAGGTGCAGGCCGCGCGCCAGCAGCTTCGCGAGCAGGTCGCCGCGCTCGCGGTGACCGGCGCCGAGAAGATCCTGCGCCGCGAGGTCGACGCCCGCGCCCACGCCGAGATGCTCGATCGCCTCAAGGCGCAGATCTGAGCCATGGCCGAGATCGCAACCGTCGCGCGCCCGTATGCCGAAGCCGCCTTCCAGGCGGCGCTCGACAAAGGTTCGCTCGCGAAGGTGGGCGAGGGCGTGGCGATCCTCGCGGCCATCGCGGCCGACGAGCGCGTGCGCTCCGTCCTTTCGGACCCGCGCGTGACGGCGCGGCAGAAGAAGGATCTCTTCGCGTCGATCGCGGGCGAGCGCCTCGACGAGGTGGCGAGGAACCTCGTCGGCGTCCTGGTCGACAACCGGCGCGAAGAGCTCATCGGAGCGATCGCGCAGGAGTTCGAGGAGCTGCAGCGCGAGCACGACCGCGTGGTGAAGGCGCGCATCACGAGCGCGCAGCCGCTCGACGACGCGCAGCGGCGCGACATCGTGGCGGCCCTCGAGCGCCGCTACGGAAAGAAAGTCGAAGCCGAGCTCGACGTGGACCCCGAGCTGCTCGGCGGCGCCCGCGTCCAGGTCGGCGACCAAGTCATCCACGCCTCGGTGCGTGACGCGCTGGCCCAGATGGCCGCCGCGCTCGCCCGATAGCGATCCAGGAGCAAGCGATGCAGATCAACCCTTCCGAAATCAGCGAACTCATCAAGGCGAAGATCGAGAACCTCCAGGTTGCGGCGGAAAAGCGCACCGAGGGCACGGTGATCTCCGTCACCGACGGCATCTGCCGCGTCCACGGGCTCGCCGACGTGATGCAGGGCGAGATGCTGGAGTTTCCCGGCAACACGCTCGGGCTGGCGCTCAACCTCGAGCGCGACTCCGTGGGTGCCGTGGTGCTCGGCTCCTACGAGCACATCTCCGAGGGCGACACGGTGAAGGCCACCGGCCGCATCCTCGAGGTGCCGGTGGGCCCCGAGCTGATCGGCCGCGTGGTGAATTCCCTGGGCCAGCCGATCGACGGCAAGGGACCGGTCACGGCCAAGCTCACCGACCCGATCGAGAAGGTCGCCCCCGGCGTCATCTGGCGCAAGTCCGTGTCGCAGCCCGTGCAGACCGGCCTCAAGGCGATCGACTCCATGGTGCCGATCGGCCGCGGACAGCGCGAGCTCATCATCGGCGACCGCCAGACCGGCAAGACCGCGGTGGCCGTCGACACGATCATCAACCAGAAGGGCAAGGACCTCATCTGCGTGTACGTGGCGGTGGGGCAGAAGGCCTCGACGATCGCGAACGTGGTGCGCAAGCTCGAGGAGTTCGGCGCGATGGACTACACGATCGTCGTCGCCGCCTCCGCCTCGGACCCGGCGGCGATGCAATACATCGCGCCGTACTCGGGCTGCACCATGGGCGAGTACTTCCGCGACCGGGGGCAGGACGCATTGATCATCTACGACGACCTCACCAAGCAGGCGTGGGCGTATCGCCAGATCTCGCTGCTGCTGCGCCGCCCGCCGGGCCGCGAGGCGTATCCCGGCGACGTGTTCTACCTGCACTCGCGGCTCCTCGAGCGCGCGGCGCGCGTGAACGAGGAATACGTCGAGAAGTTCACCAAGGGGCAGGTGAAGGGCAAGACCGGCTCGCTCACCGCGCTTCCCGTGATCGAGACGCAGGCGGGCGACGTGTCCGCGTTCGTGCCGACCAACGTGATCTCGATCACCGACGGCCAGATCTTCCTCGAGACCGATCTCTTCAACGCCGGCATCCGCCCCGCCATCAACGCGGGCATCTCCGTGTCGCGCGTGGGCGGCGCGGCGCAGACGAAGGTGATCAAGAAGCTGGGCGGCGGCGTGCGCCTCGCGCTCGCGCAGTACCGCGAGCTCGCGGCCTTCGCCCAGTTCGCCTCCGACCTCGACGAGGCCACCCGCAAGCAGCTCGAGCGCGGCCGCATGGTGACCGAGCTCATGAAGCAGCCCCAGTACCACCCGCTGCAGGTCTGGGAGATGGCGCTCACGCTCTTCGCCGTGAACAACGGCTATTTCGACGACATCGAGGTGAAGAACGCGCTCGCGGCGGAACGGGCGCTGCGCGAGTTCGTGAAGGCGAAGTACTCCGAGGTCGCCGAGCGCATCGAGCAGACCAAGGACCTCTCGAAGGACGACGAGGCGAAGTTGCACGAAGCGATCAAAGACTTTAAGAAGAACGCAACCTACTAAGATGACAGCGGGAAAGAAACGGCAGCGGGAACGGTGTTGGAGCGGACGTTGAACGCCGCTCAACACCACCGGGCAGAAGGCGACGCGAACCACAGAGCGGCCATAGCGACCAGGGGCACCTAGATGGCGGGCAGCAAGGAAATCCGCACCAAGATCCGAAGCGTGCAGAACACGCGGAAGATCACCAAGGCCATGGAGATGGTCGCCGCCTCCAAGATGAGGAAGGCGCAGGAGCGCATGCGCCACGCGCGCCCCTACGGCGACAAGATCCGCATCATCGCCTCGCATCTCGCCCACGCGAACACCGAATACCACCATCCCTTCCTCACGAAGGGCGAGAAGTCGAAGGACGTCGGCCTGATCGTGGTCACCTCGGACAAGGGCCTGTGCGGCGGCCTCAACACCAACGCCCTGCGGCTCGCGGTGAACAAGATCAGGGAATGGCAGGGCGAGGGCCGCAATGCGCAGTTCACCGCGATCGGCAACCGCGGCTTCAGCTTCCTGCAGCGCGTCGGCGGCAACATGGTCTCGCACCTCACCGCGCTCGGCGACACGCCGCACATCGAGCGCCTGATCGGCCCCATCAAGGTCCAGATCGACGCGTACTCCGCGGGCAAGATCGGCGCGCTCTACATCGTCTACACCCGCTTCATCAACACCATGAAGCAGGAGCCGGTGATCGAGCAGCTGCTGCCGCTTCCCGCCGACCGCCTCGCGGACGACTCGCGCGCCAAGCGGGAGAACTGGGACTACCTGTACGAGCCCGAGGCGCGCATCGTGCTGGAGCAGCTCCTCACGCGCTATGTGGAGCAGATCATCTACCAGGCCGTCGCCGAGAACCTCGCGAGCGAGCAGTCGGCACGCATGGTCGCCATGAAGGCGGCGAGCGACAACGCCTCGAGCATCATCGACCAGCTCACGCTCGTCTACAACAAGTCCCGGCAGGCGGCCATCACCAAGGAATTGTCCGAGATCGTGGGCGGCGCAGCGGCCGTCTGAAGAATCGAAATTCGAGGAAAACCCATGAGTTCGAATCCCATCGTCCAAGGCAAGATCGTCCAGTGCATCGGCGCGGTCATCGACATCCAGTTCCCGCGCGAGCACATTCCCAAGGTGTACGACGCCCTCCAGCTCGTCGAGGAGGGACAGTCGTTCGCGGAGAAGGGCCTCACGTTCGAGGTGGAGCAGCAGCTCGGCGACGGCATCGTGCGCACGATCGCGATGGGCTCCTCGGACGGCCTGCGGCGCGGCATGAACGTGCGCAACACCGGCGCGCCGATTTCCGTGCCCGTGGGCCCGGCGACGCTCGGCCGCGTCATGGACGTGCTCGGCCGCCCGATCGACGAGCGCGGGCCGGTGAGCGCCGGGGAGCGCCGCTCGATCCACGCCGAAGCGCCCAGGTTCGACCAGCTTTCCCCCTCGGTGGAGCTGCTCGAGACCGGCATCAAGGTGATCGACCTCATCTGCCCGTTCGCCAAGGGCGGCAAGATCGGCCTCTTCGGCGGCGCGGGCGTCGGCAAGACGGTGACGATGCTCGAGCTCATCAACAACATCGCGACGCAGCACTCGGGCCTGTCCGTGTTCGCCGGCGTGGGCGAGCGCACCCGCGAGGGCAACGACTTCTACCACGAGATGTCCGAGGCCAAGGTCATCGTCCAGGAGGACCTCTCCAAGTCGAAGGTGGCGATGGTGTTCGGCCAGATGAACGAGCCGCCGGGCAACCGCCTGCGGGTGGCGCTCACCGGCCTCACCATGGCCGAGAGCTTCCGCGACGAGGGCCGCGACATCCTCCTCTTCATCGACAACATCTACCGCTTCACGCTCGCGGGGACCGAGGTGTCGGCCCTCCTCGGGCGGATGCCCTCCGCCGTGGGCTACCAGCCGACGCTCGCCGAGGAGATGGGCAGGCTCCAGGAACGGATCACGTCGACCAAGACCGGCTCGATCACCTCGATCCAGGCGGTGTACGTGCCGGCGGACGACCTCACCGACCCGTCGCCCGCGACGACCTTCGGCCACCTCGACGCGACCGTGGTGCTTTCGCGCGACATCGCGGCGCTCGGCATCTACCCGTCGGTCGACCCGCTCGATTCCACCTCGCGGCAGGTCGACCCGAACGTGGTGGGCGAGGACCACTACAACACGACGCGTGCCGTGCAGCAGGTGCTGCAGCGCTACAAGGAGCTGCGCGACATCATCGCGATCCTCGGCATGGACGAGCTCTCTCCCGAGGACAAGCTCGCGGTCGGACGAGCACGCAAGATCCAGCGCTTCCTCTCGCAGCCGTTCCATGTGGCCGAGGTGTTCACGGGCTCGCCGGGCAAGTACGTCACGCTCAAGGACACCATCAAGGGCTTCCGCATGATCGTCGACGGCGAGTGCGACAGCCTCCCCGAGCAGGCCTTCTACATGGTGGGCACGATCGAGGAAGCGTTCGACAAGGCGAAGACGCTCCAGTAAAGGCGGCCCATGGCGAAGACCATCCACGTGGACATCGTGAGCGCCGAGGAGTCCATCTTCTCCGGCGAGGCGGAGATGATCGTCGCTCCCGGCGAGGCGGGCGAGCTGGGGATCCTGCCGGAGCACGAGCCGCTCCTCACCCGCATCAAGCCCGGCACGGTCCGCATTCGGCCGGGTGCCGATTCGCCCGAGGAAGTGATCTACGTCTCGGGCGGAATGATGGAAGTGCAGCCGGACCGCGTCACCGTCCTCGCGGATACCTCGGTCCGTGCCCACGATCTCGACGAGGCGAAGGCGATGGAGGCCGAGCGGCTCGCCAAGGAAGCGCTCGCCAACCGGACGGGCGCGATGGAGCTCGCGAAAGCCCAGGCGGAGCTCGCCGAGGCGGTTGCCCAGCTCGCCGCGATCCGCAAGCTGCGGCAACGGCGCTGAACGTGCTAGAATCCTTGGCGTAGTGCTAGGGGGATCACGAAACTCCTTTACTTAGAGGCGCAACACATCCGGGCAGGGGACCTCCCCTGCCCTTTTTGTTTGTCGGGCGTAGACGGCGTTTCTCATGACGGGCGAGCCGCTCCAAGTGGTCATCCTGGCGGCCGGGCAGGGCAAGCGCATGCACTCCCGGCTTCCCAAGGTCCTGCAGCCCCTGGCCGGCCGGCCGTTGCTCGCCCACGTCCTGGAGACCGCACGGCGCCTTTCACCGGACCGGGTCTGCGTGGTCGTCGGCCACGGCGGAGCCGCGGTGCGGGAAGCGCTGGCTTCTCCGGACCTCGCATGGGCCGAGCAGTCGCCCCAACTGGGCACCGGCCACGCGGTGATGCAGGCGCTTGCCCATCTCGCGCCCGACGGCGTCGTGCTGGTTCTCTACGGCGATGTGCCGCTGATTGCCGCGGGGACGCTCCGCTCCCTCATGGAGGCCGCGGCCCCCGGCCGCCTCGCCCTCCTCACCCAGACGCTGGCCGAGCCGAAGGGCTATGGACGCATCGTCCGCGACGCCGCCGGGCGCGTGGCGCGCATCGTCGAGGAAAAGGATGCCGACGAAAGCGAGCGCGCGATTCGCGAGGTGAACACCGGCATCCTGGCGCTCCCGGGTGCGAAGCTCGGCGACTGGCTCGGCCGTCTCCGCAACGACAACGCGCAGCGCGAGTACTATCTCACCGACATCGTGGCGGCGGCGGTCGCGGACGGCGTGCCGATCGAGGTGCGCCAGCCCTCCACCGCGGCCGAATGCCTCGGAGTGAACAGCAAGGCCGAGCTCGCCTCCCTCGAACGCCTCTACCAGATGAGCCACGCCGATCGACTGCTCGAGCAGGGCGTCACCCTCGCCGATCCCGCGCGCATCGACGTTCGCGGCGAGCTCGAGTGCGGGCGCGACGTCTCGATCGACGTGAACTGCATCTTCGAGGGGCGCGTCGTCCTGGGCGAGGGCGTCAAGGTGGGCGCGAGCTGCATCCTGAGGGACGTGGAGATCGGCGCCGGCGCCGAGATCCGGCCGTTCAGCATCCTCGAGGAGGCGCGCGTCGGCGCGAACGCGAGGATCGGCCCCTTCGCCCGGATCCGCCCCGGCAGCGACCTCGCCGAGGAGGTGCACGTGGGCAACTTCGTCGAGGTGAAGGCGAGCCGCATCGGCCGCGCCAGCAAGGCGAACCACCTCGCCTACGTCGGCGATTCCACGGTGGGCAGGGACGTGAACATCGGCGCGGGCACCATCACCTGCAACTACGACGGCGCGCAGAAGCACCGCACCATCATCGAGGACGACGTGCACATCGGGTCCGATGTGCAGCTGATCGCTCCCGTGACCGTGGGGCGGGGGGCGACGATCGCCGCCGGAGCGACGATCACCGAGGACGTCCCGCCGGGCGGTCTCACGCTCACCCAGAAGAAGCAGGTGACCAAGCCGGACTGGCAGCGGCCGCGGAAGAAGTAGCGTCCTCCCTCAGGGTCCCACGGAGCGGATCGAGGCGACCGTCGTTGCGCCCGGGTCGTCGGGGGACACCAGGTAGCTCGCCGCCACCCCGATCATCAGCGCCACTCCGACGAGGACGAGCGCGCGCGTGGCCGCGGTGAGGGGGTCGAGCTGCATCCAGTCGAGCTCTTCACGGTTCGCCTTGGGGTCGTGGTCGCGCAGTTCGTCGAGCATGGCAGTCGCCTTTCGAAGGGGATCGGGACGGGCGAGTGCAGGTTAGGGCCGCGGGAGGGCGCGCGCCCACGGAGAAATTCGGAAGCGGAATGCGGAAGATTCCGCGCTACCAGCGCGCGGGCGGCTTCTTGTTGATCGTGACGATCCGGTTCTCGACCTTGATGTAGCCGCCCGCCGTGAGGTCGCGGAAGATGCGGCTCACCATGTCGCGGGAAGCGCCGACGCGCTCCGCGATCTCCTGCTGCGTGATCTTCTCCGGGATCTGCAGCTTCCCCTCGGCCGTTTCGGCCGCCATGTTGAGGAGCAGGCGCGCGACCCGGCCATAGACGTCGAGCAGCGCCAGGTCCTTCACGCTGTTCGTCGCGATGCGCGCCCGGTCGATGATGCGCGAGATCATGTCGAGCGCGAAGTCGGGGTTGCGGCGGATCGCCTCGCGCACCGGATCCCGGCCCACCACCGAGAAGGTCGTCGGTTCGAGGGTCATGACCGAGGCGGAGCGCGGCTTCCCGTCGAGCGCCATCTCGCCCACGTATTCGCCGGCGCCCTGCGTGTCGAGGATCATCTCGTGCCCCTCGGTGTCCGAGATGAACACCTTCACGCGCCCGGAGAGGATCACGAACACCGAGTCGCTGGAGTCGCCCTCGGTGATGAAGACGGTGTTCTTCGGGTAGGTGCGCAGGCGGCCCAGCCCCGCGAGCGACCGCACGAACGGGTCCTGGATGGCCTGCAGTTGTGCGGAGCTCGGAGTGTCCCCTGTCATGTTCTTTTCAGCGGGCCGGGGCAGACGCGGGAGAGTCTAGCATCCGGACCCCGCCACGTTAAGATGCGCCGCTTGCAGGATGCTGCATCCCGCGGGCGGCGCACGGCGCTTTCGCGATCCTCGCGCTTCCGTTCGCCGGTCGGCGCCGCGCTCGCCACCCGGGCCGCCGCCGCGATCCGGCGGCTGCCGTGGCGCAAGCTCGTTCCGTTTCGCTGACCGATCTGGCCGGCTTTGCGTGCACGAGCGCACGCCGGGATGTCCGATATTCGGCAGGGCGCGTGAGAACAATGCCGCTGCTCCGGCCGGGCGGAGGGCGCAGGATGGCTTCGGGTTCGCAGGTCTCCTCCTCTCCTGCGGGTCCGGCTGGGCGACTTGAGGCCGATGCCATGGCGCCTATGCTTGACTCTCCCCGGTCACGCACCGGGGAGAGTCCTTGTTTTCGCGCGCCCCCGCGGCGAGCCCGCCGCGTGCGAAAATGGCGCTCTTCCCAGCTCCCCCGCGGCCTTCGTCCCATGTGTGGAATCGTCGGCGCCATCGCCGGCCGCAACGTCGTGCCGATCCTCACCGAGGGCCTCAAGCGCCTCGAGTACCGCGGCTACGACTCCGCCGGGCTCGCGGTGCTCGATGGCGGCATCCGCCGGGTGCGAAGGGTCGGGCGCGTCTCGGAGATGGAGAGCGCGGTCCGGGCGGAAGGGCTGAGCGGCATCGTCGGGATCGCCCACACGCGCTGGGCGACGCACGGCGGCGTGAGCGAGCCGAATGCGCATCCGCACGTCTCCATGGGCGAGATCGCGGTGGTGCACAACGGCATCATCGAGAACCACGAGGAGCAGCGCGCGCGGCTGAAGGCTCTTGGCTACCGCTTCGAGTCCCAGACCGACACCGAGGTGGTCGCGCATCTCATCCACCACCACTTCAAGGCGAGCCGGGACCTCTTCGATGCGACGCGCGAGGCCGTGGCCGAGCTCCATGGAGCGTATGCGCTGGGCGTGGTCTCGCTCGCCGAGCCCGGCACGATGACCGGCGCACGCATGGGTTGCCCGCTCGTCGTGGGCCTGGGCGACGGCGAGAATTTCCTCGCCTCGGACGTCTCCGCGGTGATCGCGCAGACGCGGCGCGTGATGTACCTCGAGGACGGGGACGTGGTCGCCGTGCATCGATCGGCGATCCAGGTGGTCGACCGGGACGGGCGGCCGGTGGAGCGGCCGGTGCACTTGTCGGATCTCTCCGCCGATGCGGTCGACCTCGGCCCGTACTCGCACTACATGCAGAAGGAAATCCACGAGCAGCCGCGCGCGGTCGCCGATACCCTGGAGGCGCTTCTCGATTCCGGCGTGGACGTGGACGGACTCTACGGCGCCGGCGCGCATGCCGCGTTTCGCGAGGCGCCTTCGGTCCTGATCCTCGCTTCCGGCACGAGCTACTACGCGGGACTGGTCGCGCGCTACTGGATCGAGTCGATCGCGCGCATTCCATGCAGCGTCGAGCTGGGCCACGAGTACCGCTACCGCGATACGATTCCCGAGCCGCGGCAGCTGGTCGTCACGGTTTCCCAGTCCGGCGAGACGCTCGACACGCTCGAGGCGCTGAAGCGCGCGCGCGAGCTGGGCCACGGCCTCACGCTGTCGATCTGCAACGTGCGCGAGAGCGCGATCCCGCGCGCGTCGCGCTTCGTGTTCTACACGCGCGCCGGCGCCGAGATCGGCGTCGCGTCGACCAAGGCCTTCACGACGCAGCTCGTGTCGCTCCATGCGCTCGCGCTCGCGCTCGCCAAGGCGCACGGCCGCCTGCCGGTCCCCCGGGAGCGCGAAGCGCTCGAGCAGCTGCGCTTCGTGCCCGGGAGCATCCAGCACGCGCTCAACCTGGAGCCGCAGATCGCCGCGTGGGCCGAGCGCTTCGCCGTGCGCGAACACGCGCTCTTCCTCGGCCGCGGCATCCATTACCCGGTGGCGCTCGAGGGCGCGCTCAAGCTGAAGGAGATCTCGTACATCCACGCCGAGGCCTATCCCGCCGGCGAGCTCAAGCACGGCCCGCTCGCGCTGGTGGACGCATCGATGCCGGTGGTGGTGATCGCCCCGAACGATGCGCTGCTCGAGAAGGTGAAATCGAACATGCAGGAAGTTCGCGCGCGAGGCGGCGAGCTCTACGTCTTCACCGACCTCGACAGCCATTTCAGCGAGGCGCAGGGCGTCCACGTCATCCGCACGCCACGCCATGCCGGCGCGCTTTCGCCGGTGGTCCACGCGGTTCCGGTGCAGCTTCTCGCGTACCATGCGGCATTGCGGCGCGGCACGGACGTGGACAAGCCGCGCAACCTCGCCAAGGCGGTGACCGTCGAATGAGACTCTTCCGAGGAGCGGGAAATGGGCATCCGTGCCGAAGCGTATCCGGGTGACGTCGAGCGGGTGGCCCAGCAAGTCGTCGCGTCGATCGGACGCGCCGAGGAGCGCGGCGACCCGTTCCACCACCTGCGCCTCGCCGACGTCTTTCCCGCCGACGTCTACGCGGCGATGATGCGATCGATGCCGGGGGCCGAAGGCTATCGTCCCATGTCGGGACGGGCGCGCGAGAGCCGTGCGCCGGATGGAAGCCCAACCCGAACCAAGCTCGACCTCTTCCCGGAATTCGTGCGGCACCTGCCGCCGGACTCGCGATCCGTGTGGGGAACGGTCGGCCGGGCGCTGTGCGATGCGCAGGTGCGGGAGGCTTTCCGCGGGCGGTTTGCGGGCGCGCTCGAGAAGCGCTTCGGCGCGGCACACGGGAGCGCCGGCCTGTATCCCATCCCGATCCTCACGCGCGACGTCGCCGGTTACCGCATCGGGATCCATCCCGACACGCGCCGGAAGGCGATCACGGTCCAGCTCTACCTGCCCGCCGACCGGTCCGTCGAGCACATCGGCACGGTGTTCCATCGCCGTGGCGGCGATGGCGGCTACGAGCGCGCCTCGAAGATGCCGTTCGCTCCGAATACCGGATATGCGTTCGCCGTGGGAAGCGACACCTACCACTCGGTCGATACGGTCGGGCCGGAGGTGCGCACGCGCGATTCCATCCTGCTCACCTACTTCGCGGACCAGACGTGGATCGAGGTGGTGCGCAACCGCGCCAAGCGCCTCGGCAACCTCGTGCTGAACGAGCTGCGCGCCCTCGCCCGCTAGCCTCAGAACGAGCGCGGCATTCCGAGCACGTGCTCGGCGACGTACGAGAGGATGAGGTTGGTCGAGATCGGCGCCACCTGGTAGAGGCGGGTCTCGCGGAACTTGCGCTCGACGTCGTAGTCCGCGGCGAAGCCGAAGCCGCCGTGGAATTGCAGGCAGGCGTTCGCAGCTTCCCACGAAGCCTTCGCCGCGAGGTACTTCGCCATGTTCGCCTGCGCCCCGCAGGGCTCGCGCGCGTCGAAGCGCCGGCACGCCTCGAAGCGCATGAGGTTGGCCGCCTCGAGCTCGATGTACGCCTCGGCGATCGGGAACTGCACGCCCTGGTTCTTCCCGATGGGCCGGCCGAAGACCACGCGCTCGCCCGCGTAGCGCGTCGCCTTGTCGATGAACCAGAAGCCGTCGCCGATGCACTCCGCGGCGATGATGACGCGCTCGGCGTTGAGGCCGTCGAGGATGTAGCGGAAGCCCTTTCCTTCCTCGCCGATCAGGCTCGCCGCCGGAATCTCGAGGTCGTCGATGAAGAGCTCGTTCGTCTCGTGGTTCACCATGTTCGCGATCGGACGCACGGTGATCCCGTGGCCGATCGCCTCGCGCAGGTCGACGAGGAAGACCGAAAGCCCCTCCGAGCGTTTCTTCACCTCCGCGGCGGGCGTCGTGCGGGCGAGGAGGACCATGAGGTCCGAGTGCTGCACGCGCGAGGTCCAGACCTTCTGCCCGTTCACCACGTAGCGCTCGCCGCGCCGCACCGCGCTCGTCCGGATCGCCGTGGTGTCGGTGCCGGCGGTCGGCTCGGTGACGGCCATCGATTGCAGCCGGAGCTCGCCGCGCGCGATCCGGGGCAGGTACTCGGCCTTCTGCTCCGGGGATCCATGGCGAAGCAGCGTTCCCATGTTGTACATCTGCCCGTGGCACGCCCCGGCGTTGCCGCCGCTGCGATTGATCTCCTCCATGATGACGGAGGCCTCGGTGACGCCGAGCCCGGCGCCGCCGTATTCGGCGGGGATGAGCGCCGCGAGCCAGCCCGCCTTCGTGAGCGCCTCGACGAAGGCCTCGGGATAGGCGCGCCGCGCGTCGACGTCGCGGAAGTACTCGGCGGGGAATTGCGAGCAGAGGTCGCGAACGCCTTCGCGGATCTGCGCGTACGGGTCCTCGGTGCGCAACGCATCGCCTCCTGGCAAGGGAGAACGATGCTACCGCATGCGGGCGGGCGCGCGGGCTCAACCCGCCGCGACCGGCTTGTAGAGCGAACGAGCCGGCGAGCAAGGCGATGGATCGAAGCATGAGGGCATCCTCCGTCGGGACCGCTACCCGGGAGACAGGGAGCCGGGCGGCACGGTTCCCGCTTCGCGGCCGGCGCCCATCCTCCGTTCGGAGAGTAGAATCGCGTCTTCGCCCCGCTTCCTCCCATGCGCATCTACGTCAACGACGTGGCCGTTCGCGACGGCTTCCAGATCGAACGGCGTTTCATTCCCACCGCGACCAAGATCGAGGTGGTGAACCAGCTCTCGCGCACCGGCCTGCACAAGATCGAGGCGACGTCCTTCGTCTCGCCGAAGGCGGTTCCCGCGCTCGCCGACGCGCGCGAGGTCCTCGCCGGAATCGACCGCGTGCCGGGCGTGACGTACGTCGCCCTGGTGCCGAACCTGCGCGGCGTGCGCGATGCCGCCGATTGCGCGCGCAAGCCCGACGAGGTGAACGGCGTCGTCTCCGCCTCGGAAACGCACAACCGGGCGAACATCAACCGCACGCACGAGCAGTCGCTCGCGGAGATGCCCTCGATGGTGCGAGCCGCCCACGACGCGGGCATGAAGATCACGATGAGCCTGTCGACCACTTTCGGATGCCCGTTCGAGGGCCGCGTGCACGAGGACGTCGTGTTCGAGTTCGTCGAGCGCTTCCGCAGCCTCGGTTTCGACGGCATCTCCCTCGCCGACACGACCGGCATGGCGAACCCGGGGCAGGTTCGCGAGCTCGCGGGGAGCGTGCTGGAGCGCTTTCCGCCGCCCGACGAAACCTACTACACGCTCCACTTCCACAACACGCGCGGCATGGGACTCGCCAACGTCGTTGCCGGCATCGAGGCGGGCGTGCGTTCCTTCGACGGTTCGATCTCGGGCCTCGGCGGCTGCCCCTTCGCGCCTGGCGCGACGGGCAACATCTGCACCGAGGACATGGTGAACATGCTCGAGGACATGGGATACGACACGCGCGTGGACCTCGCGAAGCTGCTCGCCGTGGCGCGGCGCATCCCCGTGATCGTCGAGCACGAGGTTCCGGGACAGGTCATGAAGGCGGGCCAGACGCTGGAGCTGCACGAGCCGCCCTCGCGCCTTCGGTCCTGAATCTTCCGGCCGGCCCCCCGGCCTCGCATTTCGCCCAACGCTGCATCACAACCCCACGGAGAAGAAACCCATGAAGCGAATCGTCCAGGCGGTCCTCGCCTTCGCGCTCGGCGTTGCATTCGCGGCTGCCGCGCTCGCCCAGGCGCCGGAGAAGAAGAGCATCACCATCGCGGTCGGCGGAAAGAGCCTCTTCTACTATCTGCCGCTCTCGGTCGCCGAGCGCAAGGGCTACTTCAAGGACGAGGGCCTCGACGTCGAGATTCCGGATTTCCCGGGCGGCGCGAAGGCGCTGCAGGCGCTCGTGGGCGGCAGCGCGGACCTCGTCTCCGGCGCCTACGAGCACACCATCAACATGGCGGCCAAGCACCAGCCGATCGAGGCCGTCGTGCTCCAGCTCAAGAACAATTCGATCGTGCTCCTCATGCCGAAGGAAAAAGCGGCGCACTACCGGGATGGACGCGACCTCAAGGGCCTCAAGATCGGCGTCACGGCTCCCGGATCGTCCACCAACATGTTCGTCGACCTGCTGCTGGTGAAGGCCGGGCTCAAGCCGGGCGACGTCGCGATCGTCGGCGTCGGCGCTGGCACGGGGGCGGTCGCCGCGATGGAGAAAGGCGAAATCGACGCCCTCGTGAACCTCGATCCGGTCATCACGCAGCTCGAGGCGACCGGCAAGTTCCAGGCGGTGGTCGACACGCGCACCGAGAAGGGAATGGAGGAGGTGTACGGCAAGGACTACATGGCCGCGGTGATCTACACCACCGACGAATTCGTGAAGAAGAATCCGAACACGGTTCAGGCCGTGGTGAACGCGATCGTGCGCGCCGACAAGTGGATCGCCGGGGCGACGCCGCAGGAGATCGTCGACCTGATGCCCGACTCGTACAAGGCGGGCAACCCCGCGCTCTACAAGCAGGGGCTCGAGAAGAACCTCGGCGGCTACTCCAGGGACGGATTGATGTCGCTCGAGGCGGCCGAGAACGTCTACAAGGTGCTCGACCGGTTCGAGCCTTCGGTCATGAAGGCGGGAAAGATCGACCTCGCGAAGACGTTCGACAACCGGTTCGCGGAAAAGGCCGACTCGAAGTACAAGTAGAAGGTCCCGCGCCGGAGCGGACGCGCGCAAGGGCGCCGCTCGACGCGGGGATCGCGCGGGAACGCGACGCCGGGGAGTTTCCCGTTCATGGCTGCAGCCGTTGGCTTCGAAAGCATCACCTGCACCTTCGCCGCGCGCGAGGGCGGCCGCCCGTATACCGCCGTGAAGGACGTGACGCTCTCGATCGCCGAGGGGGAGTTCGTCTCGGTGGTCGGGCCCACCGGCTGCGGCAAGTCGACGCTGCTCAACGTGGCGGCTGGGCTGTTGCGACCCTCTTCGGGGACGACCCGCATCTTCGGCGAGCCGCTCGCCGGCATCAACCGCCGGGCGGGCTACATGTTCCAGGCCGAGGCGCTGATGCCGTGGCGCAACGCGCTCGCCAACGTGACCGCGGGCCTCGAGTTCCGCGGCGCCGATCGTGCCGAGGCGCGTAGCCGGGGCGAAGAGTGGCTCGCGCGCGTCGGCCTCTCGGGCTTCGGCGACCGGTATCCGCACCAGCTGTCCGGCGGGATGCGCAAGCGCGTTTCCCTCGCGCAGATGCTGATCCTCGATCCGCAGATCCTGCTCATGGACGAGCCCTTTTCCGCGCTCGACATCCAGACGCGCCAGCTGATGGAGAACGAGCTGCTCGAGTTGTGGAGCGCGAACCGCAAGAGCGTGGTCTTCATCACCCACGACCTCGAGGAGGCGATCTCGCTGTCGGATCGCGTCGTGGTGCTTTCCGCGGGTCCCGAGACGCATCCGATCGGCGAATTCCCGATCGGCCTCCCGCGGCCGCGCGACGTCGCGGAGGTGCGCCTCGCGCCCGGGTTCATCGCCCTGCACGACCGCATCTGGCATTCGATGAAGGCGGAGGTGCTCAAGGGCTACGCGCAGACGCGCAACCGCGTGGCCGCATGAAGCGCTCCACGGTGCGCCTCTGGCAGGCGCTCATCGCGGTCCTCGTCTTCGTGGCGTGGCAGGTGCTCACGCAGCCGGGGTTGGTGCCGCCCTTCGTCTGGGACAACCCGGACCGCGCCGCCTTCTTCTTCGGCGAGCCGGTGAAGATGCTCAAGGTCGCCTGGACCTGGTTCGCGGACGGCACGATCTACAAGCACCTGTGGGTGACGCTCCAGGAGACGGTGCTCGCGTTCGTGATCGGAGCGGTGCTCGGGCTCGGCACGGGGCTCTGGCTCGGGCTGTCCTCGACGGCCTCCGCGCTGCTCGATCCCTACATCACCGCGATGAACGCCATGCCGCGCGTGGTGCTCGCGCCGATCTTCATGGTGTGGTTCGGCCTCGGCATCTGGTCGAAGGTGGCGCTCGGCGTGACGCTCGTCTACTTCATCGTCTTCTTCAACGTCTACCAGGGCGTGAAGGAAGTGAGCCCCGTCGTGCTCAACAACAGCGTGATGCTGGGCGCGAGCCGGCGGCAGCTGCTGCGGCACGTGTACCTGCCTTCCGCGACCTCCTGGCTCTTCTCGAGCCTGCACACTTCGGTAGGGATGGCGTTCGTCGGCGCGGTGGTCGGCGAGTATCTCGGCTCGGCGAGCGGCGTGGGCTACCTCATCCAGCAGGCGGAAGGCGCGTTCGACATCAATGCCGTGTTCGCCGGCATCCTCATCCTCACGGCGTTCGCGCTCGTGCTCGACTACGCGGTCACGCAGGCGGAGCGACGCCTGCTGCGCTGGCGGCCGGCGCAGAGCGAGGTCGAGCCGCTCTAGCCGGGCCGGCGCGGCTTGCGGCCGCCGCGCGCCGCGAGGCGGTCGAAGAGCGCGTTGGGCATGATCGCGAGGATCCTTGCCGCGATCGCCATCTGCCACGGGATCACCGCGAAGGAGCGGCCCGCGTCGATCGCCCGGGCGATGCGGCGCGCCGCGTCGTCGGCCTCCAGGAGAAAGGGCATCGGGTAGGGATTGCGCTCGGTCATCGGCGACGCGACGTAGCCGGGGCAGATGGTGCTCACGCCCACGCCGCTGCCGTGAAGCTCGACGCGCAGCGCCTCGAGGTAGCGGATCGCGGCCGCCTTCGAAGCGCTGTAGGCGCCGGCGCCCGGAAGCCCGCGGAAGCCTGCGACGGAAGCGATTCCGGCGAGGCGTCCGCCCCGGCGCTCGCGCATCGGTGCGATGAACGGCTGGAACGTGCGCACGATGCCGAGGACGTTCACGTCGAGGATCTCCGCGAACGTGCGCAGGTCTTCGGCATGCTCGGTGAGCGTGCCGTGCGAGATGCCGGCATTCGCGATGACGAGGTCGGGGACGCCGTGGCGGGCCATGAAATCCTCGGCCGCCGCGCGCAGCGCGCCCGCCTGGCTCACGTCGCAGGGGTACGCGGCGAACGGGGAGCCGCTTTCCCGGCCGACCTGCCGGAGGGCCTCCTCGCGCCGGGCGACCAGGCCCAGCGTCGCGCCGCGTGCGCCGTAATGGCGCGCGAGCGCGGCACCGATGCCGCTCGAGGCGCCCGTCAGGAATACACGCACCGGCGACCGGCGGCCGCTCGTCGCGCCTACTTGCGCTTGCCGGCCGGCGCGCCGTTCTCCGCGCGCACCTTGGCGATCAGCTCGTCGACCACCGCGAAGATCCGCTCGGGGGTGCCGGCGAGCTCGCCCGACGTGTAGTACTTCCCGTTCACCACGAGGCGCGGCACGCTGTCCACCTTGTAGTTGACGGTCATCTGCTTCGCGCGCTGCAGGTCGCTCTGGACGGTGAACGACTTCTCCACGTCGTCGTACTTCTTCGGATCCACGCCGTTCTTGGCGAGCCATTGCTCGAGGATCTTCTTGTTCTGCAGGTTCACGCCGTCCTTGTGGATCGCGTCGAAGATCTTCTCGTGGAACTCGGGGAGCAGGCCCATGGCCTGGATGGTGTAGAACACGCGCGCGAGCACGCCCCAGCTCTCGGCGGGGTACGCGGGCACGCGCTTGAACACGACGTCGTCGGGCTTGTTCTTCAGCCACGCGTTCACCATCGGCTCCAGGTGGTAGCAGTGCGGGCAGCCGTACCAGAAGAACTCGATCACCTCGATCTTGCCGTTCGACTCCGTCGGCTGCGGCGGGGAGACCAGGCCGTAGTCCGCCGCGTTCGCGGAGAAGGCGCTCGCGAGGAGCAGGAGGAAGGGAATGAACGCTTTGCGGAGGGACATGGGAGTTTTTTCCTTTACTGGGTCTTCGGTTCGTCTGCGGCGCGGATGATCGCGGCCTCCACGCCGTTCTGCGAAAGCACTGTCTTCATGCGGTTTGCATCGTCCAGGCTCTGGTAGGGCCCGAGGCGCACGCGATAGAGCTTG
>DATIZV010000312.1:0-4267 GCA_035516915.1 Usitatibacter sp.
GCGAGCGGAGGGCCAGCCGGCGTCATCCGGTACGGGACCCGTCACGGAGGACGGCGAAGAAAGTCGCGGCCGCCGTCGCCGCCGTCGCGGGCGCGGTGGCGAACGAGGCGAGCGCGCGCCGCGCGAATCGGCGGGTGCCCAGACGCCGCGCGCGAGGGAAGAATCCGCTGAGCCGGCCGAGCCCGAGATGATCGAGGAGCGCCGCCCCGAGGCGCCACCGCGCGAAGCGGGCGAGCAGCAGCCGCAACGCGAGCCGGCGCATGCCGAAGCGAGCCGCGAGGAACGCTTCGAGACTTCGCAGCCCGAGGTCGCGTCGCCGCCCGCAGCCGCAGGCCGCGCGGCCCACGTCGAATTCCATGCCGTGAGCCAGCACGACGAGCAGGAAGATGCGGGCGCAGCGCATCGGCCGCCTCGCCGTCGCCGTACCGGAGCAAGCGCGACCGAATCCGCGCAAGCGCCGCTGCAGCTCGTCGAGACGCAGGCCGAGGCCGCGCCGCCGGTGCAGGACGAAGACCTGCCACGCCGCACGCGGCCGCGCCGGCGCCGCAGCGTCGCGGTGGAAAGCGAGCCGCTGCAGCTCGTCGAGACCGAATCGCCGCCCGCCGGGGACAATCCGCCCAGCCCATGAGCGCGGCGGGGGCCGTCGACTTCTACTTCGAGTTCTCCTCGCCCTACGGCTACGTAGCGAGCGAGCTCGCCGACGGGATCGAACGCAGGATCGGAAGGGCGCTGCGCTGGCGGCCGATCCTGCTCGGTCCGATCTTCAAGATCACCGGGCAGGCGCCGCTCACCAACGTGCCGCTGAAGGGCGATTACGCGAAACGCGACTTCGCCCGTTCGGCGCGCCTGCATGGCGTGGCCTACCGCCAACCCGACCGCTTCCCGATCGGCACGGTGGCCGCATGCCGCGCGTTCTACTCGCTCGACGAGCGCGATGAACCGGGCGCGCGAAGCTTCGCGAAGTCCCTCTACCGCGCGTATTTCGTCGACAACCGCAATATCGGCGACACCGCCACGATGCTCCAGGTGGCGCGGGACGCCGGCTTCGATTCCGACGCGCTCGCCTCGGCCATCGAGGCTCCGCAGCTCAAGGAGCGCGTGAGGCGTGAGGTGGATGCGGCGATCGCCGCGGGAGTGTTCGGATCGCCGTTCTTCATCGTCGACGGCGAGCCGTTCTGGGGCGTGGACCGCATCCCCATGCTCGAGGACTGGGTCCGGAAGGGCGGCTGGTAGCCGCCCCTTTCCGGGATTCGCCGCCGGGTCAGGTCGCCTGCGGCAGCGAGGGCTGCGCGGTCGAGAGCGCCCAGATCGCGTCGATCCCGATCAGGATCCCGAGGATCAGCTGATTCCACCCGGCGCCGTGCTCCGGACCCCAGAAACGCAGCACGAAGGGCGAGATGATGAGCCAGATGCCGAGGACCAGCTCGACCCACTCCTCCCAGCGCCTGGCCGTGGCGAGCGCGGCCCAGCCGAACGCGAAGACCAGCACCCCGAGGACATACGAGTTGCGCGCGGCCACGCTTCCCGTGGAGCCATAGCCAGCCATCCAGAACGGCGCGACGAAAAGCCAGATCCCGAAGATCAGCATCACCCAGTCCTGCCATCGCTTCGTGCTCATGACACACCTCCGATCACTCCATGATGTTTTTGGAACGGCTCGGAGGGCCCCGAGTTCCGGGGGAATTTCCGCATATGGGGGATCCGGTCAACCCCGGTTCGAGGCGCTTTGCGTGCGTAGATCGATCGGCCTATCCGGGTCCGATGGCTCGCGCCATCCGCTGCGGAAGACGCGAGCGCACGGGTGCGCCGCGTGGGAATCGCGGCCTTCGAGAGCGTGGTCGGGATGGGCCAAGAAAAGGCCGCTCGAAGTCCGATAGCCGTCGCAGACCCCTTCCCGGTCGGCGCGCGTCATGAAAGCCCTCGAGCGGCGAAAATCCGCCGCTTCCCATCCCACGAGATCGCCGCGCTCGCGCGGCGAGGCGATGAGATGCGACAGTCCCTCGCCATTACGCGCGGTACGCCAGGCTGCGTCTATTACCGCTTGGAGGAAGGGCACCTACCCATATGGGTGAGTGCTTGACGCGACGCAAGGAGCGCCCCATCTCCGCCCGTACAATCCGCTCGAAGAAGGGCGTTTTTTCGAGCCTCGCGCAAGCCTCCCCGGGGGACAAGACACGCTCGTGAAGCAGCAACTGAGAATCGTTCGCCCAGAACCGGAGCCGGCCGCCGAGCCGCGCGCGGGGGGCCTCGAATCCAACGCCGCCCTGCACTCGCTGCTCGGCCGCGCGGCGCGCGCGATCGTCGCGCTCACCGGCGCGCGAGGCGGCGCCGTGCGTCTCGTCGACGAGACGAACGGCCAGATGCGGCTCATCGCATCGATCGGCTTGCCGGCGGACTGGATCGCGCGCGAACGAGCGGTGGCCTCCGATTGCGGCATCTGCGGCCTCGCGCTCCGCGGCGACGGGCTCAAGATCGATCCGAACGCCGCGTCCTGCATCCGCCGGGCCGGCCCGTTCATCGGCGAGACCGCCGCCGGTCCCGCGCTCGCCCTGCCGCTGCACTGCCGCGGCCGCGCGATCGGCGTGTTCAACCTGTTCTTCACCGGCGAGGCGCAGGCCGGCGAGAGCCTCTCGCGGCTGCTGCAACCGGTAAGCGACATGCTCGATCTCGCGATCGAGAACGCGTTCCTCGAGCAGGAGCGCCTGCGCGCTTCGCTGGTCGCCGAGCGCCAGATGCTCGCGAGCGAGGTGCACGATTCACTCGCGCAGGGGCTCGCGTTCATGCGCATGCGCATGACGCTGCTGCACGACACGCTCGCCGACGGCGAGCGTGCCCGCGCCATCAAGTATTTCGACGACGTGAACGCCGCGATGGGGGAAGCGCACGCCCGGCTGCGCGAGCTCATCACCCACTTCCGCAGCGGCATCGACCAGGGACTCGCCCGCGCGCTCGAGGCGACCGCCCGCACCTTCGAGGAGCGCACCGGCGTGCGGCTTCGCGTCGAAAACCGGGCGACCGACCTGCGCCTGCCTCCGGAGCAGGAGGTGCAGGTGTTCCGCATCATCCAGGAAGCCCTTGCGAACGTCGTGAAGCACGCGGGAGCGGCCAGCGCGCGAGTGCGCATGGAGCGGCGCGCAGACCGGCTCGCAGTGAGCATCGAGGACGACGGCCGCGGCGTGAAAAGGGACGCACGCGCCGGCGAGGCGGGCCACTACGGCCTCGACATCATGCGCGAACGCGCCCAGCGCATCGGCGGCGAGCTGAGCATCCGCAGCCTCCCGCGTCGCGGAACGCGCGTGCGCCTCACCTTGCCGGTGCCGGCCTCGGGACGAAGCTGACATGGCGGGCGAGCGCGTAGTCCTCATCGACGACCACGGCCTTTGCCGGCGTGGCCTCGCCGAGCTCCTCGAGCACCGCGCGGGCATCCGCGTGGTGGGCGCGACCCAGGAGCCGGAGGCCGCGGTGCGCCTGCTCGGCGAGCTCAGGCCCGACCTCGTGATCATGGACCTGCGCATGCCTGCGATGCACGGCTTCACGCTCCTCAAGCGCTTCCGCTCCGAGGGCCTCGACACGCCCGCGCTGATCCTCACGATGTGCGATTCGCAGGACGACCTCGCCAACGCGATGCGGGCGGGCGTTCGCGGCTACCTCCTCAAGGACATGGATCCGGAGGACATCGTCGATTCCATCCGCCGGGCGCTGCGCGGCGAGCTCGTGGTGGCGCCCGCGATGGCGAACAAGCTCTCGATGCTGTTCGGGGCGCAGCACGGCAAGGAGCCCGCCGGCCGCCCGCTCACCGAGCGCGAGCTCGAGATCCTCGGCTACATCGCCCAGGGCATCAGCAACAAGGGCATCGCGCGGGCGCTCGACATCAGCCACGACACCGTGAAGCTGCACGTGCGCCACATTCTCTCGAAGCTCAACGTGAGCTCGCGGGTGGAAGCGGCGGTGTACGCGGTCGAGCGCAAGGTCTCCGGCTCGACGAGCAGCTAGCGGCCCCGACGCCGCCTGCCGGCATCACTCCACGCTGCCCATCAGCGCCGCCTCCAGCCGGGAGGCTTCGTACCAGGCGAGCCGCTCGCGAAGCCGCACCACCTCGCCCACGATGATCAGCGTGGGCGGCTGGAGCTCGGCTTCGGCGGCGAGCGCGGCCAGCGTCGCGAGGTCGCCGGTCACCACGCGCTGCCGCGGCGTCGCGCCTTGCTGCACGATCGCGGCCGGAGTCGTCGCGGCGAGGCCGTGCGCGACGAGCTGCGTGCAGATCTCG
>DATIZV010000313.1:0-26833 GCA_035516915.1 Usitatibacter sp.
CCGGCCCCGCGCCGCCCGCGTGCCCGTGCCGCCGCCGCGCGCGGGCGGAAAGCCGCCTGAGAGCGTGCGCGTCACGATCCTCTCGGTGGGCCATCGCATGCCCGCCTGGATCCAGGAGGGGTTCCGCGAGTACACGCGCCGCATGCCTCCCGAGATCCGCGTGGAGCTCGTCGAGCTCAAGCCCGAGGAGCGCGGCGCGGGCGTTTCGGCCGAGCGCGCCGCGGCGCTCGAGGGCAGCCGCATCCTCGCCGCCGTCCCCCGCGACGCGACGCTCCTCGCGCTCGACGAAAAAGGCCGCTCCGTCTCCACCCGGGGCCTTTCGGTTATGCTCTCCGGGTGGATGCGCGAGGGGACGCACCCGGTGCTCGCCATCGGCGGCGCCGACGGCCTCTCGGACGAGGTGAAGGAACGCGCGCAGAAGCTCGTGTCGCTCTCGGCGCTCACGCTCCCCCACGGGCTCGTGCGCGTCGTCGTCGCCGAGCAGCTCTACCGCGCCTGGTCGATCCTCGCGCGACACCCGTACCATCGAGAATGAACCGGCCACCCGAGATCCTGTTCCTCCCCGGCTTCGACGGCAACGCGACGCTGCGCGAGCCGTTCGTGGCGGCGCTCAACGCGCACCACCCGGCGCGCGCCGTGAGCTACCCGAACGCGACGCTCGGATCGCTGCGCGGCTATTGCCGCTACGCGGCGGCGCAGGCGACGCCGAATCGGCGCCACGTCCTGGTCGCCGAGTCCTTCTCCGGACTGGTCGCCGCGCGCTGGGCCGCCACCGACCCGCACGTCGAGGCCGTCGTGCTGTGCGCGTCGTTCGTGCGCAATCCCGTGCGCTGGCTCGCCTCGGTGGGCGCGGCGCTCCCGGAGATCGTGCGGCTCGGCGCGAAGCTGCTGCGCGCGATCCCGCCGGCGACGCGCGATCCGCGCCACCTCGCCTGGTCGCGCGGTTTCAACGACACCATCCTCGCGCTCGACGACGACGTGATCGCGGAGCGCCTGCGCATCATCGCCGACGAGGACGTGAGCCGCGAGCTCGCCGGGCTGCGCATCCCGATCGTCCTCATGCAGTTCGAGGGAGACCAGGTGGTGGGATCGCGCGCGCGCGGCGAGCTCGAGCAGGTGTGCCGCAATGCGGAGGTGGTGTACGTCCCCGGGCCCCACTTCGCCCTCGAGATCCGGCCGCGCGAGTGCGCCGACCTCATCGGGCGGCGCATCCGGACGCTGTTCCATCCGGGCGACGAGTCGCACGTCGCCAACACATGATCTACCTCGCCTCGAGGAGCCCGCGGCGCCGCGAGCTCCTCTCGCAGATCGGGGTGAGGTTCGAGCTGCTGCTCTTCCGCGAGGGAACGCGCGCGGACGCGGACACCGACGAGGCCGTGCAGCCGGCCGAGCAGCCCGACGACTACGTGCGGCGCGTGGCCATGGCGAAGGCGCGCGCGGGGTGGCAGCGGATCCTCATGCGCCGCGGCCTTCGGCGCATGCCGGTGCTCGCCGCGGACACGACGGTGGCGCTCGCGGGCGAGATCCTCGCGAAACCGGCGGACCGTGCCGACGCCGAGCGGATGCTGCGCCTGCTTTCCGGCACCCGCCACCGGGTGCTCACCGCCGTGGCGGTCGGCGTCGAGCAGCGCTTCGAGGCGGCGGTGAGCGAGTCGTGGGTGACCTTCGGCGCGCTGGACGATGCGCGCATCCAGGCCTACGTCCAGTCGGGCGAGCCGCACGACAAGGCGGGGGCCTACGCGATCCAGGGACGCGCCGCCGCCTTCGTCGAGCGGATCGAGGGAAGCTACACCGGGGTCATGGGCCTGCCGCTTTACGAAACGGCCAACCTCCTGAGACTATTCGGGGTAACCGTGCCCTGATGGGCCCCCAAAGCAAGGAAACCACGGATGAACACAGATGAACGCAGATCGGCGGGGAGAGCGCTAGCGTCGTAACGTATTGACCCGTTCAAGGATCCTCGGGCCGTTTGCGGGGCCGGAATCCATCCGTGTTCATCCGTGTTCATCTGTGGCTCCTCCAGGACCCACACGATGAACGAGCAGATCCTCATCAACGTCACGCCGCAGGAGACGCGCGTGGCGGTGACCGAGCAGGGCGCGGTGCAGGAGCTGCACATCGAGCGGGACTCGAGCCGCGGCCTGGTGGGCAACGTCTACCTCGGCCGCGTCTGCCGCGTGCTGCCCGGCATGCAATCGGCGTTCGTCGAGATCGGGCTCGCGCGCGCGGCCTTCCTGCACGTCGCCGACATCTGGATGGCGAGGAACGGCAACGGCGTCGAGCGCCCCATCGAGAAGATCCTCTCGGAAGGCCAGACGCTCCTCGTCCAGGTGGTGAAGGACCCCATCGGCAGCAAGGGGGCGCGGCTCTCCACGCAGGTCTCCATCGCGGGCCGGCTCCTCGTCTACCTGCCGCAGGACCCGCACATCGGCATCTCGCAGCGCATCGAGGACGAGATGGAGCGCGAGCAGCTGCGCGAGAAGCTGCAGTCGCTCATCCCGCCCGGCGAGACCGGCGGCTTCATCGTGCGCACCGTCGCCGAGACGGCGAGCGACGCGGAGCTCGCCGCCGACATCGAGTACCTCGTGACGCTCTGGAAGCAGATCCGCCAGGCGGCGCAGAGTGCGGCCCCGCAGGAGCTGCTCTACCAGGACCTCTCGCTCGCGACGCGCGTGCTGCGCGACCTCGTGAGCGGCTCCACGGAGCGCATCATCGTGGATTCGCGCGAGACCTTCGCGAAGATGCAGGAGTTCGCCTCGCGCTACACGCGCCAGGCGCTCGCGATCCTCGAGCACTACAACGGCGAGCGCCCGCTCTTCGACCTCTTCGCGGTGGAAGACGAGATCGAGAAGGCGCTCGCGCGGCGCGTGGAGCTCAAGAGCGGCGGCTACCTCATCATCGACCAGACCGAGGCGCTCACCACGATCGACGTGAACACCGGCGGGTTCGTCTCGGGGCGCTCGTTCGACGACACCATCTTCAAGACCAACCTCGAGGCCGCGCAGTCGATCGCCCGGCAGCTGCGCCTGAGGAACCTCGGCGGCATCATCATCGTCGACTTCATCGACATGGACACCGCCGAGCACCGCGACGCGGTGCTCGCGGAGTTCCGCAAGGCGCTCGCGCGCGACCGCACGCGCGTGACCGTGAACGGCTTCTCCCAGCTGGGGCTCGTGGAGATGACGCGCAAGCGCACGCGCGAATCGCTCGCCCACGTGCTGTGCGAGCCGTGCCCGGTATGCGCCGGCCGCGGCGAGCTCAAGACCGCGCAGACGGTCTGCTACGAGATCCTGCGCGAGATCCTGCGCGCGCACCGGCAGTTCAACGCCAAGGAGTACCGCATCCTCGCCTCGCAGAAGGTGATCGACCTCTTCCTCGAGGAGGAGTCGGCGAGCCTCACCCAGCTCGGCGACTTCATCGCGAAGCCCATCTCGATGCAGGTGGAGACCGCGTACATGCAGGAGCAGTACGACGTGGTGCTGGTTTGAGCCGCAAGGGGGACGGGCCCCGGTTTTCGCCTCGGCCCGGTTGGGAGGCCCGTCCCGGTGCCGAAGTCACACTCCGAGGTACCGGTGCAGAACGTCCGGCTTCTGGCGGATCTCCGCGGCCGGCCCCTCGTGCACGATGTGCCCGTTGTTGATCATGTACACGCGCTGCGCGAGCGCGAGCGTGGCGGGCAGGTTCTGCTCGACCAGGACGATGGTCTGGCCGGCGGCGGCGAGCTCGCGGCAGGCGCGCATGAGGTCCTTCACGATCACCGGCGCGAGGCCCTCGAACGGCTCGTCGAGGAGCACGATCTTCGGGTCGCGGATGAGGGCGCGCGCGATGGCGAGCATCTGCTGCTCGCCGCCGGAAAGGTCGGTGCCGCGGCTCCCGCGCCGCTCCTTGAGCCGCGGGAACATGCCGTAGATGCGCTCGAGCGGCCAGCGCTTCGGCGCGGTGAGGCCGGCGAGGACCAGGTTCTCCTCGACGTCGAGGGCTCCGAAGATGCGCCGGTCCTCGTGCACCAGCTGCACGCCCGCGCGGGCGATGGCGTAGCTCGGCATCCCGGCCATGTCCACGCCGTCGAGGACCACCGACCCCGATCGGGGCTTCACCACGCCCATGAGGCTCTTCAACGTGGTGCTCTTGCCCGCGCCGTTGCGGCCCAGGAGCGCCACCACCTCGTTCTTCTCCACGCGCAGCGACACGTCGAAGAGGATGTGCGAGTCCCCGTAGTAGCTGTTGAGTCCCTTGACCTCGAGCAGGCTCATGCGGCCTCGACCTCGTGCACGCCGCCGAGGTACGCCTCCTGGACGGTCTCGTTGCCCTTGATCTCGTCGGTCGTGCCCTCGAGGAGGATCCGGCCCTGGTGCATGACGGTGATCCGCTCGGCGAGCTCGAAGAGCGAATCCACGTCGTGGTCGATGATGATCATGGTGCGCCCCTGGCTGATCGACTTGAGGAGCTTCACCGTCTCGATGCGCTCGCGCGGGCTCATGCCGGCGAGCGGCTCGTCGAGGAGCAGCAGGCTCGGCGAGGAGGCGAGCGCGAGCGCCACCTCCAGCCTGCGCTTCTCGCCGTACGCGAGCTCCGAGACCGGGGCCTCCATGCGATCGGTGAGCCGCACGAGCTCGAGCGTGCGCTCGACCTGCTCGCGCAGCCCCGGGATCTTCACGAGGTTGCGCAGCAGGTCGAGGCGGAACCTGCCGCGCAGCTCGGCGAGCGCCGCGATGGTGACGTTCTCGCGCACGGTGAGGCGGTTGAAGAGCTGGTTCACCTGGTAGCTCTTGGTGAGACCGAGCTGGCAGACGTCGGTCACGCTCAAGCCGGTGATGTCGCGCCCCTCGAAGACGATCCGCCCGGAGGTCGGCGGCACCTCGCAGGTGAGCATCTTGAAGAACGTGCTCTTGCCCGCGCCGTTCGGGCCGATGATGCCGCGCAGCTCGCCGCCGTTCACGGTGAAGTCGACGCCGGAGTTCGCCACGATGCCGCCGTAGCGCTTGGTGAGCCCGGTGGTCTGGAGGATGGGGCCCGTGTAGAGCTCGTTCGCGTGGTGCACGGGCGTCATCGTCGTGCCCGGCTCGATGCGTGCGAGCGTTTCGCGAGTCGGCTCCTCGACGGGAGCGGCCGCGGGCACCGCCGCCGGCGGCGCGCGCTTCGCGCGCTTGCGCCCGGTCCACGCGGCGAGGTCGCGAGCGGCGCCCACGATGCCTTGGCGCAGGAAGAACACCAGGAGCACGAAGACCAGGCCGAGGACCAGCTTCCACGTCGCGCCGAGCTTGAGCGTGGCCTGGAGGAAATCCTGCAGGAAGAGCCACACCGAGGCGCCGACCAGCGGACCGAAGAGCGAGCCGCGCCCGCCGATCGCCGTCTGCATCACGAGCTGCCCGGAGGTATCGAAAGTGAACGCATCGGGCGGCATGAAGGCCTGCAACACGCCGAGGAGGCCCCCGGCGAAGCCGGCGTACGCGGCGGCGATCACGAAGGCGGTGAGCTTGTAGGCGTGGATGTTGTGTCCCACCGCCGAGGCGCGCAGCGGGTTCTCGCGGATCGCGCGCAGGACCGCCCCCACCGGCGAGCGCACGATGCGCAGCGCGACGACGATGCCCACGAAATAGCAGAACGCGAGGAACGGGTAGAGCGACCAGCCGGTGTCGAAGCGCAGCACCGTGGATCCGAAGTGGAAGGTCGGCGCCGGCACCCCGGGCAGGCCGTTCTCGCCCCCGGTCCAGTGCGCGAGCGGATTGAACTCGACGAAGAAGAACACCTCCGCGATCGCCACCGTGATCATCGCGAAGTAGATGCCGGTGCGCCGCAGCGCGACCAGGCCCACGAGGTAGCCCACGACGGCCGCGGCGACCATGCCGATCACCAGTGCGATCACCACGTGCGGGAAGCCGGCGCGGGTGAGGAGCCATGCGGCGACCATGCCGCCGGTGCCGTAGAACGCCGACTGGCCGAACGAGAGCAGCCCCGTGTATCCGAACAGGATGTCGAAGCCGATGCCGAAGAGGCCCCACACCAGGATGCGGTTCACGGTGTTCGGCGGCGCGTCGAACAGCGGGAACACGAAGGGCACCGCGATCAGGCCGATCGCGGTGAGGATCTCTACGAAGCCGGCGCGATGCGTGCTGTACAGCCGGTCGGCGTTCACTCGCGCCCTTTCACGCCGAGCAGCCCGTGCGGCCGCAGCATCAGGACCAGGGTCATCGCCGCGAAGAGCATGACGTACGCGTAGGCCGGGTCGACCATCGAGGTGAGGCTGATGATCTCGCCGGAAATGAGCCCGCCCAGGATCGCGCCGGGGAAGGATCCGACGCCTCCGATCACCACCACCACGAAGGTCTCGACCAGGATCGCCTCGCCGACCTCCGGCGTGAGCGAGACCACCGGCGCGTTGACGATTCCGGCGAACCCGGCGGCCATCGCGCCGATGCCGAACACGACCATGAACACGCGGTCCACGTTGATGCCGAGGGAATCGACCATCACCGAGTCCTCGATGCCGGCGCGCACGATGAGCCCGAGGCGCGTGCGGTAGAGGACGAGGAAGAGCGCGAGCAGCGCCACCGCGCAGATGCCCACCACCGCGAGCCGGTAGGTGGGATAGAACATGAAGTGCAGGTTGGTGATGCCGCCGAAGGGCTGCGGCGGCGGGACCATCTGCGAGTTGCTCGAGAAGATGAGGCGCACCACCTCGACGAACACGATGCCGAGCCCGAACGTGACCAGCAGCTGGTCCTCGTGCGGGCGCTTGTAGAAGTGCCGGATGACGACGCGCTCCATCACCATGCCCACGACGAGCAGGAAGAGCGTGCCGGCGATCACCGCGACCACGAAGGACCCGGTCGCCTTGTAGGCCGCGAACCCGGCGTAGCCGCCGAGCATGAACATGGCGCCGTGGGCGAGGTTGAGGACCCCCAGCGTGCCGTAGATGATCGTGAGCCCGGAGCTGATGAGCGCGAGGAGCGCGCCCAGCGCGAGCCCGTTGAAGAGTTGCGAGAGGAAATTGGCCCAGTTCAGCATGGTGCAAGCGTGCCACGGGCGGCCGGAGCCGCCCGCGGCATCGTTCCTCTATCGGGTGGACCCTTCGATCAGGTGTAGCTGCCGAGGTTGCAACCGAAGGCGTCCGGCGCCTGCATCAGCGGCGCGCCCGCCACCACCTCCTCGACGTTCCAGAAGTCCTCCTTGTTGCGCATCTCCGAAGGCTTCTTGCCCTGCACGATGATCACCGGGCGGACCAGCTGGTGGTCTTCCTTGCGGAAGTGCACCGGACCCACGGTCGACTCGATGGTGCGGCCGGCCTCGAAGGACTTGATCACGTCCGGCGGATAGAACGTGCCGGCGTGCTCCACGGCCTCGGCCCAGAGCGCGAACGACATGTAGGAGTTGTTCGCGCCCCATTCGGGCTTGTAGCCGTATTTCTTCTCGAACGCCTCGACGAACATCTTGGCGAGCGGGTACTTGTCCTCGAGCGTCCACCAGAAGTCGGTCGCCGCGTACACGCCCTGCGTGAGCTCGGGCCCGACGTCGCGCGCGATGAACGGGATCTGGTAGGGGATCACCAGCTTCATCTTGTCGAAGATGCCGAACTGCTTCGCCTGCTGGATCGACAGCACCGCGTCGTGGCCCCAGTTCACGTTGATCAGCACGTCGGCGCCCGAGTTGGCGACGTTGAGCAGGTAGGACGAGAAGTCGGGCGCGCCGAGGGGCGAGACCTGGTTCGTGACCATCTTCCAGCCGCCGTGCTCGCTCAGGTAATCGTTCATGGACTTCGTGACGGTGTGGCCGTACGTGTAGTCCGGCGTCATGAACGCGGCCTTCTTGTCCTTGCCGAAGGCCTTGAGCAGCACGGGACCGATCGCCGCGGCCGCGGTCTGCCCGTAGAAGCACTGGCGGAAGCCGTAGCGCACGCAGTCCTTGCCGGTGGTGTCGTTCGAGCCCGAGATCCCGCTCACGTAGAGCACCTTCTCGCGCTGCGCGAGCTTGTTGAGCGCGACCGCGACCGCGCTCGAGGTCGACCCGGTCATGAGGATCGCCTTGTTCTCGGTGATGAAGCGCTGCTCGGCCTGGACCGCCTCGTTGGGTTTCGCGGCCGAGTCCGCGACGCCGATCTTCACCTGCTTTCCGAGCACGCCCTTCTTCGTCTTGGGCGAGATCTTGCGGATGAGGGGGTTGCCCTCGTTGATGTGCTCGACCGCGAGCTCCCAGCCCTTCAGCTCGTCCTCGCCCTGCTCGGCGTAGGTGCCCGTGCGCGGCGTGGCGATGCCGATGAAGACGGAATCTCCCTGCACGCCCGCCGGCCAGGTGCCGATGGGCGGGTGGTTCTCCGCTGCGACGGCCGTCGACACCATGCCCGCGGGCAGGGTGAGCGCGCCGACGACGCCGAGGCCCGTGCGAACGAAGTCCCGGCGGCTTTGGTTGTTGGGTTTGCCATCCTGCATGACGACCTCCTCCGTGTAGGTTGCCGGTTGAGCGTTACGAAAGCGGTATTTCCCGGGGGCGGGGGTGGGTTTATATCGCAGGGGGATGTTACCCCATTTCCGTCCGTGGAACCGGCGTTCCCGGGCGGTTCGCCAAGCGCTACGCGGGTTTACTTCTTGCCGATGCCCTGCAGGATGCGCTTGGCTTCCTGGAGCCGCCAGATGGAGTCGTCGAGGCGCTGCGTAGCCTCGGCATCGGCGGGCGCGTCAGGCTCGATCTTCTGCGTGACGTCGGGGCGGTAGTCGGGGTCGAGCGCGGGGATCTGCATGGTGCGGTCGCCCTCGGCGGCGCGCGGGAGCGTCGCCGGATCGATCCGCTGGGTGCGCTCGCTCTGCGGCGGCAGCTTCTGGGTCGCCATCGGATCGAACGCCGGAGCGCCCTTGCCCGTGAGCTGCGCGAGAAGGTCGTCGGAGACCATGGGCGTCGCGGCCGGGGCGGCGGGCGCCGGCTTCGGGGCGGGCTTCGCCGCGGGCGAACCCGCGCGCGCCGGCTGGGGCGCATGGCCGCCGGCCATGAGCTCGATCGGCTCGGCGAGCGCGGGCCGCGCGACCGGCGGCGGGATGTCGGGCGCAAGCGAGGCCTTCGCCTCGTGCACGGACACGCGCCCGACCAGCTCGTCGATCATCTGGCGCTGCTTCGCGAGCTCCGACTCGGCCTGGCGCAGCACCGCCATCTGCTCGTTGATGGTGGTGGTCTTCTCGTTGATCTTCGCGAGGTTGTCCAGCCGCGACTGCAGCTGCGCCTTGTGGTCCTTGATCTGCACCTCGAGGGGCAGCGTCACCGCCTGGATCCAGCGCTCGGTCTGCGTCTTCGCGTCGCCGAAGGTGGCGCGGGCCTGCTTCACCAGGGTGCCGTAGAACTTCTTCACCAGCGGCCCCTTGTAGTGCGCGACGTTCACCGGGTCGCGCGCGAAGGCCTCGGTCTCGTGGACCAGCAGCTTCAGCTTGGTGCGGTGCGGGTCGAGGTCCAGCGCGGGAAGCGTCATCGGCTGGAAGCCGAACTTCTGCATGAACGTGTCGTAGACGCCCTGCATCATGCCCTTGAGCTCCTCGGCCGCGGCGAACACCGCCTCGAAGTTCTCGCTCATGAGCCGCGTGAGCTCGCGCATGCCGCGCTGCAGGCCCACGGTGGTCCACGAGTCCTCCAGTCCCTGCGCGGATGCGGCGAGCATCGCGTCGAGCTTCTGGGGATTGAGCATGTCCATGATCGCCGTGCGGCGCGCGCCGAAGGCCGCGGTGTTCACCTTGTACTCGGCGAGCGCCGCGTTGTAGGCGTTCTTCTCCGCGGTGATGCGTCCCCAGAGCTTGGTCACCACGTCGCGGCTCTTGCCCTGCAGCCCGGTGAGCTCGGCGATCTGCGTCTGGTTCGACTGCTGCTTCTTCGCGATCGAGGCGCGCGACGAGGCCATCATGCCGCCGATCTCGCCCACCACCGCCCTGCAGAGGATCTGCCGCTTCATCGGCACGACCTCCTCGCCGAGGAAGCGCTCGAGCGCCCGGATCCCGCTCCTGTCGAGCAGCTCCGCGTCCTCGCGCACCTTGGCGAGCAGCGCCTTCTGCGCGGAGATCGCGAAGATGCGCTCGCGCGGCAGCTGCAGGTGCTGCGCCGTGGTATCGGTCATGCGCGCGATCGCCCTGTCGACCTCCTCGCGCGTCTTGAGCTCGTCCCACATGAGGTCGATCTTGTTGAGCACCGCGATCTTCTGCGGCAACCCCGGCCGCACGTAGCGGTCCCAGATCTCCAGGTCGCTCCTCGTCACCCCGGTATCGATCGAAAGCAGGAACAGGATCGCGTGAGCCGAGGGGACGGTGCTCACGGTGAGCTCCGGCTCCATGCCGAGGGCGTTCAGGCCCGGCGTGTCGAGGATCGAGAGGCCGTGGGTGAGAAGCGGGTGCGGATAGTTGATCATGGCGTAGCGCCAGGCCGGCACCTCGACCAGCTCCTCCTCGCCGGGCAGCTCGCCGTTCTCGTCGAGCATCGGGGTGAGCCCCAGCATCCGCGCCTCGAGCGCGTAGACCTTCTTCGTGTCGGCGAGCGCCTTCAACGCATGCTTCATGTCCGCCGCCGAGCCGGTGTTCAGGCGGATCTTGCTCCACTCCACCGGCATGTTCTTGAGCTGCGAGATCGACTCGTCGCGATAGCGCGTCTCGACCGAGAGCAGCTTCAGGTACGGCTCCTCGCTCGGGTCGTGGAAGATCTCCGTCGGGCACATGGTCGTGCGCCCCACGTCGGAGGGAAGCAGCCGCTCCTTGAAGCTCGCGAAGAAGAGCGCGTTGATGAGCTCCGACTTCCCGCGCGAGAACTCGGCGAGGAAGGCGAGCATGAGCCGCCCCTTGTTCAGGTTCTCGAGGAGGTCGTAGAAGCGGATCGACTGCTGGACGTCGAGCTGGCCGTTCGACTCGAGCCACTCGTGGTACGCATGCACCGACTGCGTGAGCTCCTCGCGCCAGCGGTTGTAGCGGGCGATCTCGGTCTCGAATCGGTTTTGCGTGACGGGCGATTCCATGGCGCGTGGCGGCGTTCGGATCGGCGCCAGTGTATCCGAGTTTCGCCTGATTCCAGAGTGACTTGGGGCACAGGTGGCCAAAAAACGAAGCCGGGCGCTGGGCCCGGCCGAAGTCACCACCGGAGGGGGGAATTCAGGTGCGGCCGAGGGCGGCGCCGGGGCGCCGGCCGACGAGGTAGCCGGTTCGCGTGCGAACCCGCAGGCCCGCGGGGATCGCCGGGCGCGGCTCCGCGGCCTCGGCCTGGCGCGCGATCGCGAGGAAGCGCTGGCGCCAGCAGGCGGCGGGCGAGGAGCAGGTTCGCAGGTTCATGGCACGAAGCTTAGGCATGCGGCGGCTACGATTCGATGACAAAGTGCGCGCGCGGGATGCCGACTATTCCGCAGTGCGCGGCGGATGCGCGCGCCGGAGTGCGAGCCTTACGCGGCGGCCCGCAACCCGGTGACGTTCATCGCGACGGTGAGCGCGATCGGCACGAAGAAGGAAAGGCTCACGAGGAGGGCGAAGGCGTTCATGGCGGGGTTCCCTGGGTTGCGTTGCAGACGGGCCCAATCTAGGCGCGTCCCGGCAGCCGTGCCATGCCTTGGCGACGAAACGCGGGTTTCGCGGCATGAAGGGCGGCTGGCGGGGGCGTTTCCGCGACGTTCAGGCCGCGCGGCGCAGCTCCGGCAGGGGCGCCCGGGCCTCGTCGTCGGCCGCCGGGAGGGCATCGACCAGCGGACGGTACGTCCCGGCGAGCCCCTCGCCGGCCGCCGGAGACCGGTAGGCCGCGAGGTTTCCGGCGACGATCAGCGCGACGGGCGCGAAGAGGGCGGCGAGGACGAGCAGGTCGAAGAAACTGGTCATGGCGGGCTCCTGTTGTTTGTTGTAGGCGGCGGCGCGGATCGCCGCACGCAGGAGCCACGTTACGTTCGTAACCGTGCCGGCCGTTACGGCGTGGGCCGCGCCGGCGGCGCCGACCGCGCAGCACCGCGAGTGCGGAATATTCGTGCCTGCCTAGAGCAGCGCCTGCTGGAGCAGCGTGCCCGCCTCCTGCTCGAGCCACGCCACCGGCAGCATGAGCATCAGCTGGAAGAGGATGAAGACGAAGAGCGGCGAGATGTCCATGCCGCCGATCGGCGGGATCACGCGCTGCACGGGGCGCAGGAACGGCCGCGTGAGCGCGTCGAAGAACGGCATCACGGGATGGTGGGGAGCGACCCACGAGAGCACCGCCTGGATGATCACCGCGCCCATGAACACGTAGATCGAGAGCCGCACGAGCACGACGAAGGAAAGGAACACCAGGACCGGAACGATCGCGGGCACGTCGAAGGGCGACGGCCCGAAGATCGCGTGCAGGATGACCTGCAGCAGGAGCTCGAGGATCCACGCCGCGAGGAGCGAGGCGAGGTCGAGCCGGAACAGGCCCGGGATCACGCGGCGCAGCGGCTTCACCGCGAAGTCGGTGATCGCCATGGAGAACTGCGCGATGGGATTTCTCGTCGGCGCACGCAGCGCCTGCATCCAGAAGCGCACCAGCGCGGCGAGGATCACCAGGTCGAAGACCGTGCCGAGGACGAGCGCGACGGCCTGGCCCACCATGGTCAGCCGCGCCCCAGCGCTTCGCCCAGCTCGCGCGAGCGCTCGCAGGCCGCTTTCACCGCCTCGACGAAGCGCTCCTTCACGCCGGCGGCCTCGAGCACCTCGAGCGCGCGCTCCGTGGTGCCGCCCCTGGAGGTGACCTGCGCGCGCAGCCGCGCCGGGTCCTCGCCGCGCTCGATGGCGAGCTTCGCCGCGCCGACGAAGGTCCACAGCGCGAGCGAGCGGGCGGCGCCCTCGGCGAGGCCCAGGTCGCGCGCCGCGCGCTCGAGCGCCTCCATCGCGTAGAACACGTAGGCGGGTCCGCTTCCCGAGACCGCGGTGACCACGTCGAGGTCCGATTCGCGCTCGAACCAAAGCGTGGAGCCGACCGCGGCGAGGAGGTCCTCGGCCGCCTGCCGGTCGTCGGCGCGCACCGGCGCGCCCGCGTAGAGGCCGGTGATGCCGGCGTGGACCAGGGCGGGCGTGTTCGGCATCGCGCGCACGAGGCGCTCGCGGCCGCCGATCCAGCGCGCGAGGTCCGCGAGCCGGATGCCCGCCGCGATCGAGATCACCAGCGGATCGCCGAGGTGCGGGGCCGCCGCCGATGCCGCCTCGCGCATGTTCTGCGGCTTCACGGCGAAGAGCAGCACGTCGGCGTTCGCGAGCCCGGGGCCCGGCGCCTCGAGCGAGGTCACGCCGAACTCCGCGACGAGGCGCAGCCGCGCGGCGCCGTCGATCTCGACCACCGAGATGTCGGAGGCGCGGATCCCCTTCGCGACCAGGCCGCCGATGATCGCGCGCGCCATGTTGCCGCCGCCGATGAAGGCGATCCTCATCGCGCGCCCCCGTCCCGGCTCCCCTGCGCAGGGAAGGCGGCAGCGCGCTCGCCGAAGATCGCGGTGCCGATGCGCACCATGGTCGCGCCTTCGGCGATCGCGGCCTCGAAGTCCTCGCTCATGCCCATGGACAGCGTGTCGAGGGCGATCCCCGCCGCGCCGATCGCATCGCGCTCGCGCGCGAGCGTCGCGAACTGCGCGCGCTGCTCTTCGCGCCGCTCCGTATGGC
The DNA here is from genome assembly GCA_035516915.1 of Usitatibacter sp. Taxonomy (GTDB): domain Bacteria; phylum Pseudomonadota; class Gammaproteobacteria; order Burkholderiales; family Usitatibacteraceae; genus Usitatibacter. Next base: position 13,599 of record DATIZV010000313.1, read on the forward strand.
GCGCCATGCCCATGAGCCCGCGCAGGCGCAGCTGCGGCAGCGCGCACACCTCGCGCGCGAGCGCGAGCGCCTCGCCCGGCGCGACGCCGCCCTTGGTCGCCTCGCCGCTGATGTTCACCTGGATGCACAGGTCGAGCGGCGCGAGCGAGGCCGGCCGCCCGCGCGACAGGGCCGCGGCGATGCGCGCGCGGTCCACCCCGTGCACCCAGTCGAAATGCCCGGCGACCTCGCGCGCCTTGTTGGCCTGCACGCGCCCGATGAAGTGCCACGACGCGTCGAGGTCCGAGAGCGCCGCCATCTTGGGCAATGCCTCCTGCACGTAGCTCTCGCCAAAATGGCGGCAGCCCGCCTCCCAGGCCTCGCGGACCCTTTCCGGCGGCTGCGACTTGCTCACGGCGACGAGCGTCACGATGCGGCTATCCCCTTGTAACGCTTCGGAAATGCGCCGTCTGATCGCTTGCAGGTTGGCGGCGATTGTGGACATAATCGGGGCGACTTTCCGAGGGGCATTCTAACAAAGCGAAGCGCGCGACCTCCCTCGGCGACACCGCATTCAGGGAGAAGAGATGGACATCGCGGAGCTGCTCGCCTTCTCGGTCAAGAACAAGGCCTCCGACCTGCATCTGTCCGCGGGCCTGCCCCCCATGATCCGCGTGCACGGCGACGTGCGGCGCATCAACGTGCCCCCTCTCGAGCACAAGGAAGTGCACGGGATGGTGTACGACATCATGAACGACTCGCAGCGCAAGGTGTACGAGGAGACGCTCGAGTGCGACTTCTCGTTCGAGATCCCGAACCTCGCGCGCTTCCGGGTGAACGCGTTCAACCAGAACCGCGGCGCGGGCGCGGTGTTCCGCACGATTCCCTCCAAGGTGCTCACCCTGGAGGAGCTCAACGCGCCGCGCATCTTCGGCGAGATCGCGAACCAGCCGCGCGGCCTCGTGCTGGTGACCGGGCCGACCGGCTCGGGCAAGTCGACCACGCTCGCCGCGATGATCAACCACGTGAACGAGAACGAGTACGGTCACATCCTCACGGTCGAGGACCCGATCGAGTTCGTGCACGAATCGAAGAAGTGCCTCATCAACCAGCGCGAGGTGGGCCCGCACACGCTCTCCTTCTCGAACGCGCTGAGGAGCGCGCTGCGCGAGGACCCGGACATCATCCTGGTGGGCGAGATGCGCGACCTGGAGACGATCCGCCTGGCGATGACCGCCGCGGAGACCGGCCACCTGGTGTTCGGCACGCTGCACACCTCGTCGGCCGCCAAGACCGTGGACCGGATCATCGACGTGTTCCCGGCGGCGGAGAAGGAGATGATCCGCGCGATGCTCTCGGAATCGCTGCGCGCGGTGATCTCGCAGACGCTGTGCAAGACCAAGGACGGCAGCGGGCGGGTCGCGGCGCACGAGATCATGATCGGCACGCCCGCCATCCGCAACCTGATCCGCGAGGCGAAGGTCGCGCAGATGTACTCCTCGATCCAGACCGGCCAGGCGCTCGGCATGCAGACGCTCGACCAGAACCTGCACGACCTGGTGAAGCGCAACCTCATCGCGGTCGCCGAGGCGCGCACGAAGGCCGCCAACAAGGACACGTTCGTCGGCAGCTAGCCCCGGCCGACCCCCAAGGAGCCCCACATGGAACGCGAGCAATCCCTCAAGTTCATGCACGACCTGCTGCGCGCGCTCATCGCGCGCAAGGGCTCGGACCTCTTCATCACCGCCGGCTTCCCCCCGGCGATGAAGGTGGACGGCAAGGTGACGCCGGTATCGCAGCAGAGCCTCTCGCCGATCCACACCCAGGAGCTCGCCCGCTCGATCATGACCGACAAGCAGGCGGCCGAGTTCGAGGCGACCAACGAGTGCAACTTCGCGGTGAGCCCGAGCGGCATCGGGCGCTTCCGCGTGAACGCCTTCGTGCAGCAGGGGCGCGTGGGGCTGGTGCTGCGCACCATCACCACCACGATCCCGAAGTTCGACGAGCTGGGCCTGCCGCACGTGCTGAAGGACGTCGCGATGACCAAGCGCGGCCTCGTGATCTTCGTCGGCGGCACCGGCTCGGGCAAGTCCACCTCGCTCGCCGCGATGATCGGGCACCGCAACGAGAACAGCTACGGGCACATCATCACCATCGAGGACCCGGTCGAGTACGTGCACGAGCACAGGAACTGCATCGTCACGCAGCGCGAGGTGGGGGTCGATACCGACAACTGGTTCTCGGCGCTCAAGAACACGCTGCGCCAGGCGCCCGACGTGATCCTCATCGGCGAGATCCGCGAGCGCGAGACCATGGAGTACGCCATCGCCTTCGCCGAGACCGGCCACCTGTGCATGTCGACGCTGCACGCCAACTCCACCAACCAGGCGCTCGACCGCATCATCAACTTCTTCCCGGAGGAGCGCCGCCAGCAGCTCCTCATGGACCTCTCGCTCAACCTGAAGGGCATCATCTCGCAGCGCCTGATCCCGAAGAAAGGGCAGAAGGGGCGCGTCGCCGCGATCGAGATCATGCTCAACTCGCCGCTCATGTCGGACCTCATCTTCAAGGGCCAGGTGACCGAGATGAAGGAGCTCATGACGCGTTCGCGCGAGCTCGGCATGCAGACCTTCGACCAGGCGCTCTTCGACCTCTTCGAGGCCGACATGATCAGCTACGAGGACGCGCTGCGCAACGCCGACTCCGTGAACGACCTGCGCCTGAAGATCAAGCTCGAGAGCAAGAACGCGAAGAACCGCGACCTCGGCTCGGGCCTCGAGCACCTCGAGATCGTCAAGTGACGGCGCCGAGCGCAGCGTAGCGATCCGTTTCCCGCCCGCGCGGGAACGACGCTACGGGGCCCGCCGCCCGGCGGGCCTTTTGCTTTGCGCAAAACCGTGCCGCGCCTGCGCGGCGTAGGACCCGTCCGACAGGAACATCAGCGCGAGTCCTAGCTCCGCCGGAGCGGTGTCCGACTCCCCGCCCTCCCCCGCGTCTTCAATATGGACGAACGACCAAGGGAGACGGCCATGAAGAAACTCCTCGCAATCGGCCTCGCCACCTGCCTGCCCGCCGGCCTCGCCGCAGAAAACCCCGCAGCATCCGCCTCCCCCCGCCTTCTCGGCACCGTGGACGTGATCGTCCTCGACGATTCCCTGCCGATCGGGAAGGACCTGCCGTGCGCGGGCGCCGCGATCGCCAAGGCCGGCGACCCGGATTGCATGGCGGTGCATCGCGCGGTCCTGAGCGGCCACATCGAACGCGCGCCGCTGCTCAGCGAGCGCGGGCGCTGGCTCTAGATTTTCGACCCCGGAGACCCACGATCATGAACAGCGAGCAGATCCATGGCCATTTGCGCGAGATGAAGGGCTGGGCCCTCGAGAGCTGGGGCCGCGTCACCCACGACCCGTGGCTGCGGATCGCAGGCCGGCGCGAGCGCCTGCTGGGGCGCCTCGAGGCCTCGCTCGCGGAATCGCGGCACATTGCGGAAACAAGCTTCCCCGCCCCGGCCGCGCGCGCGGCCGACCGGCGCGGCGCCGCACCGCGCTAGATTGGTCCTCGCAACCCGGCTCGGTAACATCCCATGCGCTCTCCTGGAAGTCGTCCGGCCGCGGAGCGAGGCCGTGAGCTTCATTGAAGTGCTGGGACGCGACGCGGGCTGTCCGCACGGCCTGAAACGCCTGTCGGCCGCTTCCGACGCGTGCCTTCAGGAGGCGATGGCGAGCCTGCGGCCGCTGCCGCCGGAGCGCAGCACGGCGTCCAGGCGCGACAGCGCGCCCGCCTCGTCGGCGAGCCCCGCATCGGGTGCGGAGAAATGGAAGCCCTGCACGAAGTCCGCGCCGGCCTCGATCGCGACGCGCGCTTCGGCCGCGCTCTCGATGCCCCCGACCACGACGCGTGCGCGCACTTCGTGCAGCAGCTCCACCATCCCCGCGAGCATGCGGCGCGCGCGTCCCCATCCCAGGAGCGCATCGGCCACCAGCCCGCGGTCCAGCTTCACCATGTCGGGGCGCAGGGCGAGGACGCGATCGAAATTCGAGCGCGCCTTGCCGAAATCGTCGATCGCGATGGAAAGGCCGAGCGCCCGGTAGACCGCGACCGCTTCCGAGAGGCCGCGCTCGTCGCAATCCTCGGCGATGATCTCGACGCAAACGTGCTTCGGGTGCAGGCCGTAGTAGCGCACCAGCTCGCCGAGCTCCATCGCGCAGCTCGCATCGTGCGCCGCCGCCTGGGGATGCACGTTGAGGAAGAGCGTGCGGTCGTCGGGCTCGAAGCGCGCGTAGTTGCGCAGGTGCAGCGCGCGGCACGTCCAGTCGAGCACGGCGCGTGCGCTCTCCGGCGTGCGCGCGAAGAGCTCGCCCGCGGCGACGCGGTGTCCCTGCCCGTCGACCGCGCGGAGCAGCGCTTCGTAGCCTTCGCAGGCCGGCCCGCGCACCGAGAGGATCGGCTGGAAGTGCGAGGCGAGCGTCGTGCCCTCCCAGTCGAGCGCGCCGCCCGCGGCCTTGCGCACCAGGCGCTCGGCCGCGCGCGCCATGGAGGCCGAAGCCGCGTTCGCGCCGTCCTCGCCGGATTTGTCCTGCCTTGCCTGCATCGCCTTTTCCTCGGCCACGCCGGAGATTTCCGGCGCGCCCAGATTGCGCCGAGGCGATTACGCCGCCGTTACCGGGTCGCGCGACCGGGTTGCAACTGTAAAGGGCGCGCGTCAGGCGGCGTTGAAGAAGCCCGCGAGCACCTCGCCGATGTCGCTCATGCGGTAGGGCTTCTTCAGCACGCGGTTCACGCCCGCGGAGAGCGCGCGCGTCTCGAAGCCCGCGCCGCCGTAGCCGCTCGCGATCACGATGGGAAGCGTGGGATTGAGCTTGCGCAGCTCGATCGCGAGCTGCGTCCCGGTGAGCTGCGACATCACCTCGTCGCTCACCACCGCGTCGAAGCGGCGCGGGTTGGCGCGCGCGGCCGCGAGCGCCTGGCGGCTGTCGGTGTAGCCGATCGGCTCGTAGCCCAGCGAGGCGAGCATCTCCTCGAGCGCCGCGAGGACCTCGGGCTCGTCGTCCACGGCGAGGATCGTCTGGCCGTCGCCCATGGGAAGCGCGTGCGCGGGCTCGGCCTTGCCCTCCTCGACGTGCACCAGCGGCATCCACACCTCGAAGGTCGTGCCCCGGCCGAGCTCGCTCGTGACCTCGAGGAAGCCGCGGTGCTCCATCACCACCGAGTGAACGAGGGCGAGGCCGAGGCCGGTGCCGCGGCCCGCGGGCTTGGTCGTGAAGAACGGCTCGAAGATGCGATCGATCACTTCCGGCGCGATGCCGTGGCCGGTATCGCGCACCGTGAGCTTCATGTATTCGCCCGGCGGCATCTCTCCGGTGCGCACCTTGCGCGCCTCGGCGACGTCCTCGTGGTCGATGCGCACTTCGAGGACGCCGGTGTCGCCCATCGCCTGGACCGCGTTGGTGCAGAGGTTCATCAGCAGCTGGTGCATGCGCGTCGGATCGCCCATCACCGCCGCCTCGCTGCCCTCGCCCTCGAAGCGCACCTCGATCGTCTGCGGAGAGGAGCCGCGGATGAGGTCGCACACCTCCTGCGTGATCGGCGCCACGATCACCGGGATGCGCTCGCCGCCTTCCGCGCGGCTGTAGGAGAGGATCTGCGCGACGAGCGCCTTGCCGCGGTTGCCCGCGTTCATGATGGTGTCGAGGTAGCGGCGCATATCGCCCTCGGCCTTCATCTGCGCGAGCTCGCCGTAACCGAGGATCGCGCCGAGGATGTTGTTGAAGTCGTGGGCGATGCCCCCGGCGAGGTGGCCCACCGCCTGCATCTTTTCCGCCTGGCGCAGCTGCGCGGCGAGGCGCTGTCGCTCCTCCTCCGCGCGGACCTTGTCCGAGACGTCCTTCACGAAGCCGATCACGCGGCGCGCGGAGCCCGGGGCGCCGGCGATCGGCCCGATCCGGTAGGCGTTCACGCCCACCGTCGTGTACTCGCCGTCGTCGCGCTTGAAGCGGTACTCCAGGGCGACGTGCGCGAGGTCGCCCGTGGCGAGCATGCGCCGCAGGCCCTTGAGCCGCATGCGGTCGTCGGGATGCACGCGCTCGACCCACTTCTGGATGCTGTCGATGTGATCGCGCCGCGTGCCCAGCACCGCCACGGTGTCGCCATCCCAGAGCACGCCGCCCTGCGCCGGGTCGAACTCGTAGAGCAGGCTGCCGCTCGCGCGGATCACGGCCTCGTGGCGGTTGCGCCATGCCTCGGTCTCGCGCGCCGCTTCCTGGCGCTCGACGAGGAGCGCGGCGGCGAAGAGCGTGGTGACGATGAGGGTGGCGAGGTAGCCCTGCAGGTGCAGGAGGGCGCGCACGTCGGGCACGCCCTGCGTCGACAAGGCTCCGAGCGCCTGCCCCGTGTGCCAGTACACGATGAGCCCGAACACGGCGAGGCCGAGGGTCGCCGCGCGCAGGCCGAAGGAGAGCGCCGCCCAGATGAGGAACGGGGCGCACAGGTAGGCGAGGGACGGGATGTATCCTTCGGCGCGAGTGGTGGCGCCGAAGACGTACGTCGTGGTGACGACGAGCCCGGCATAGAGGGCGACCAGCTCCGGCCAGCGGCGCCGTACCACTTCGGCCGCGTCCCGGGCGCCGGTGCGGCTCCACGCCAGGATCAACGGCGCCGTGAGCAGCATTCCGAGCATGGTCGAGACGAACGTCACCGACCATTGGTTGCGGAAGCTCATGTTCAGCCGCGCGTAGCCGAGCGCGGCGTCGAGGAGCGCCATCGCGGCGACGAGGGGCAGCATGCCCACGAGGAAGGCGGAGACGCCGCGCACGGTGTCGATGCGCACACGCGGACCGGCGAGCCGCATCAGGCCCGCGGCCACGGCGAGCGGCTGGGCGCAGTTGAGCGCGGCCGCGGCGAGGTTCGAGGACCAGGCATCGCCGCGGTCCAGTCCCGCCGCTACGCTCGCCGCGAAGACGATCACCAGGTAGCCCCACCAGCGGCGCGGGGCCACCACCAGGAGCACGCCCAGGGCGAGGCCGTGGGCCGGCCAGACGAACAACGGCAGCCGGGCATGGAACGGCAGGTGGGCCGCGTACGCCGCGAGCAGGTAATAGACGGCCCCGAAGGCCACGAAGGCGAGCGTCTGCCGGACCGAGGCGGACCGGGGCGAAGCGAGGATCGCCGGCGTATGGGCGCTCACTGCGGCACCCCCGGCGGGAGGGGCTCGTCGGACATCCTCTTAGGATTCTACGGGTTCCCGCGCTAGAATGCGCCAAACAACCACGCATCCCCGGACTGGTGGAAGCCCATATCCTCGTCGTAGACGACGACGCCGCCATACGAGACGTGATCCGCGAGTACCTCACGGAGAACGATTTCAAGGTGTCGGTCGCGGAGAGTGGCGCCGACATGGACAAGGTCCTCGGCGCCGAGCACGTCGACCTGGTGATCCTGGACCTCAAGCTCCCGGACGAGGACGGCCTCGCCATCGCCCGGCGGCTGCGCGAGTCCCTCGACCTGCCGATCATCATCCTCACCGGGCGCAAGGAGGAGGTCGACCGCGTGATGGGCCTGGAGCTCGGCGCCGACGACTACGTCACCAAGCCCTTCAGCAACCGCGAGCTCCTCGCGCGCGTGCGGGCCGTCCTGCGCCGCACGGAATCGAAGCGCGCCTCGCGCCGCGGCGAGCAGGTGCGCGCGTTCCGCTTCTCGGGCTGGGAGCTCAACACCGGCACGCGCAAGCTCAAGAGCCCGGACGGGCGCAACGTCGAGCTCACCAACAGCGAGTACGCGCTGCTCGTCGCGTTCCTGCGCGCGCCCCAGCGCATCCTGAGCCGCGACCAGCTGCTCGAGTCGAGCCGGCTGCACGACGACATCTACGACCGCTCGATCGACGTGCAGATCCTGAGGCTGCGCCGCAAGATCGAGGACAGCCCGAACCAGCCGTCGCTCATCCGCACCGAGCGCGGGGCCGGGTACTTCCTCAACTCCACGGTCGAGACGATGTGACGACGACGTTTCCCGCGCTCGACGGCGTCCTTGCCGTCGTCGCGGCCTGGTTCGCGATCGGAGTCGCGGGCATCGCGGTTCCGCGCAGCTTGCGGTTCGTCGCCCTCTTCCTCTTCCCGCTTTCCGCCCTCCTCGGCATCGTCCTCGCCGGCTTCGCGCTCGCCGCGCTTCCCGGCGCCGCGCAGTCGGCCATCCTCCCGATCGGCCTGCCGGGCCTGCCGTTCCACGAGCGCCTCGATGCGCTCAGCGCCTTCTTCCTCGCCGTGCTCGGGCTCGCCGGCGCGGGCGTCTCGATCTTCGCCGGGGGATATTTCCGCGCCGGCGAGGGCACCGCGCCGGGCCTCATGTGCCTGCAGTACCACGTGTTCCTCGCCGGCATGGCGATGGTGCTCCTCGCCGACGACGCCTACGCCTTCATGGTGAGCTGGGAGCTGATGGCGCTCGCCTCGTTCTTCCTGGTCACCACCAACCATCGCATCCCGGAGATCCAGCGCGCCGGATTCCTGTACCTCCTGATCGCCCACATCGGCGCGATCGGCATCCTGCTGTGCTTCGGCGTGCTGCAGGCGAACACCGGCGACTACACCTTCGCCAACATGCGCGCGCAGCACCTCCCGGCGTTGCGCGCCTCGGCGGCGTTCCTGCTCGCGCTGTTCGGCTTCGGGGCGAAGGCGGGCATCCTGCCGCTGCACGTGTGGCTCCCGGAGGCGCATCCGGCCGCGCCCTCGCCGGTCTCGGCGCTCATGAGCGGCGTGATGCTCAAGACCGCCATCTACGGCCTCGCGCGCGTCACCTTCGACCTGCTCGGCTCGCCGCTCTGGTGGTGGGGCGTCGTCGCGCTCGCGCTCGGGCTCGCCACGGCGCTCTTCGGCGCGGTGTTCGCCGCGGCGCAGGTCGACATGAAGCGTCTCCTCGCCTACTCGTCGATCGAGAACATGGGGCTCGTGGTGGTCGCTTTCGGTCTCGCGATCGTGTTCCGCGCGTACGGGATGCCGGCGCTCGCGGCGCTCGCGTTGATGGCGATGCTCTATCACTGCCTCAACCACGCGGTCTTCAAGAGCCTGCTCTTCCTCGGCACCGGCTCGGTGCTCCACGCGACGCAGGAGCGCAGCCTCGGCAAGCTCGGCGGGCTGCTGCGGCGCATGCCGTGGGTCGCGTGGACCGCGCTCGTGGGCGTGATCGCGGCGGCGGCGCTGCCGCCGTCGAACGGCTTCGTCTCGGAGTGGCTGCTGCTGCAGGGCTTCCTCTTCACGGGCGGCCTGCCCAACCCGTACCTGCGCATGCTGGTGCCGATCTTCGCCGCGGGCGTCGTGCTGGTCTCGGCGCTCGCCGGCTACGTGATGGTGAAGTTCTTCGGCGTGATCTTCCTCGGCCGTCCGCGCGAGGAGAAGCTCGCCGAAGCGCACGACGCGGGATTCCTGGAGCGGCTCGGCCTCGCCTGGCTCACCGCGGGGTGCGTCCTCCTCGGCGTCTTCCCGGTCGCGGTGATGGAGATCGTCGATCCCGTGGCGACGCTGCTCCTCGGCCACGGCCTCGCGCAGGGCGGACGCATCGGCGACTGGCTGGTCCTCGCACCGGTGAGCGCCGAGCGCGCCTCGTACAGCCCGTTCGCGATGCTCGCGGTGGCGCTCGCCGTCGTGGGGCTGGTGTTCGTGCTCGTGCGCCGCGTCTACCACGGCCGGGTGCGCCGCGCGCCGCCCTGGGATTGCGGCTACCCGCTGCAGACCGCGCGCATGCAGGACACGGCCGAAGGCTTCGGGCAGCCGATCCGCCAGATCTTCGAGCCGCTGTTCCGCATGAAGCGCGAGCTCCCCACGGCCTTCGACACGGCGCCGCGCTACAAGGTGACGATCGAGGACCCGATGTGGCACGGCATCTACGAGCCGATCGCGCGCGCGACCGAGGCCTTCTCGCGCATCGTCGGCTACCTGCAGCGCGGGCGGATCGCGATCTACCTGCTCTACAGCTTCCTCACGCTCGTGGCGCTCCTCTTCCTCGCGCAGGCATGAACGTCGAAGGCGTCTTCGCCCAACTCACCGCCGCCGTGGTGGCGCTCGTGCTGGGGCCGCTGCTCACCGGCTGGGTGAACCAGTGGCGCGCATGGCTGCAGAACCGCACGGCGCCGCCGCTCACGCAGCCGTTCCGCACGCTCCACAAGCTCTTCTGGAAGGAGTCGGTGATGGCGCACGAGGCGAGCGCGCTCTACCGCCTCGCGCCCTACGTCGTGTTCAGCTGCATGCTGCTCGCGTCGATGATCATCCCGACGCTCTCGACCAACCTTCCCCTCGCCCCCGCCGCCGACGCGATCGCCCTGGTGGGGCTCTTCGCGCTCGCGCGGCTCTTCATCTCGCTCGCGGCGATGGACGTCGGCACCGCGTTCGGCTCGCTGGGCGCGCGGCGCGAGATGCTGGTCGGCTTCCTCGCCGAGCCGGCGTTCCTGATGGTGGTCTTCACCGCCTCGCTCATCACCGACTCGACGTCGCTCGCGACCATCGTCTCGAGCCTCTCGCACCGCAGCCTCGCGATCCTGCCGAGCCTCGCCTTCGCCGGGGTCGCCTTCACCATGGTGTCCCTCGCGGAGAACGCGCGCGTCCCGGTGGACAACCCGGCGACGCACCTCGAGCTCACGATGATCCACGAGGCGCTCGTCCTCGAGTACTCGGGACGGCACCTGGCGCTGCTCGAATGGGCGGCCTCGCTCAAGCTCTTCGCCTATTCCTGCGCCGGGCTCGCGCTCTTCTTCCCCTGGGGGGTGGCGGAAGCGAACGACCGCACCGCGCTCGCCCTCGCGCTCCCCGTGCTGGTCGCGAAGCTCGCCGCGGGCGGCATCGCGCTCGCGGTGATCGAGACGATCCTCGCCAAGATGCGCATCTTCCGCGTGCCCGAGTTCCTCGCGACCGCCTTCCTGCTCGGCGTGCTGGCGCTGCTCGTGCACCTGCTCCTGGGGGCGTGATGAGCCCGTTCGCCGTGCAGCTCGTGAACCTCTTCGCTGCGGCAATGCTGCTGCTCGCCTTCGCGATGCTCTCGCAGCGGCGCATCCTCGCGCTCATCCACCTCTACGCGCTGCAGGGGCTCGCGCTCAGCGCCTCGACGGTCACGGTCGCCTGGGCGACCGGGCAGGACCACCTCTACTACTCGGCCGCGATCACCTTCACGCTGAAGGTCCTCTTGCTGCCGTGGATCCTGCACCGCCTCATCCGGCGGCTGAGCGTCAAGTGGGACGTGGAGACGCTCATCAACATCCCGACGATGATGCTGGTGGGCATCGTCCTCGTCGTGTTCTCGTTCAACCTGGCGCTGCCGATCTCGGAGTTCTCGCGCTCGATCGCGCGCGGCACGCTCGGCATCGCGCTCGCCTGCGTGCTCCTCTCCTTCCTGATGATGATCACGCGCTCCAAGGCCGTGCCGCAGGTGATCGGCTTCCTCTCGATGGAGAACGGCCTCTTCTTCGCGGCGACGAGCGCCACCTACGGCATGCCGATGGTGGTCGAGCTCGGCATCGCGCTCGACGTGCTCGTCGGCATGGTGATCCTGGGCGTGTTCCTGTTCCAGATCCGCGAGCAGTTCGACTCCCTCGACATACACCACCTGGAGAAGCTGAAGGAAGACTGATGGACCCGCTCGCGATCCTCCTCGCCGTCCCGCTCGCCGGGGGCTTCAGCCTCTGGGCGCTGGGCGAGCGCGACAGCGCGCCCGAGATCAACGCCGCGTTCAGCTTCGCCACGTTCATGGCCGCCGCGTGGCTCACCGAGGATGTGATCTCGACCGGCCCGATCACGGCGTTCCACGAGCAGTTCTTCGTCGATCCGCTCAACGTCTTCCTGGTCGCGCTCACCGCGTTCGTGGCCTTCACCACCGCGCTCTTCTCGCGGCCGTACATGCGCACCGAGCGCGAGCACGGCCGCATGACGCCGGCAAGGCTGCGCCTCTACCACAGCATGTACCAGCTCTTCACGTTCACGATGCTGCTCGCGCTCACCACCAACAACATGGGGATCCTGTGGGTGGCGATGGAGGCGGCGACGCTCACCACCGTCCTCCTGGTGTCGGTGTACCGGACCGCGGCGAGCCTCGAGGCGGCGTGGAAGTACTTCATCCTGTGCGGGGTGGGCATCGCGCAGGCGCTGTTCGGCACGATCCTCCTCTACTTCGCCGCCGAGCGCGTGCTGGGGCCGCAGGGCGACGCCCTCCTCTGGACGCACCTCGACGTGGTGAAGCACCAGCTCGAGCCCGCCATCATGTCGCTCTCGTTCGTCTTCCTGCTGGTGGGCTACGGCACGAAGGTGGGCCTCGTGCCGCTGCACAACTGGCTTCCGGACGCGCACGCCGAGGGCCCGACGCCGATCTCGGCGGTGCTCTCGGGCCTGCTCCTCAACGTGGCGCTCTACAGCGTGATCCGCTGCAAGGTGCTCGCCGAGGGCGCGCTCGACTCGCGCTTCGCCGGCAACATGATGATGGGGTTCGGCCTCGTCTCGACGCTGGCCGCCGCCTTCTTCCTGTCGCGCCAGCGCGACATCAAGCGCATGTTCGCCTACTCCTCGATCGAGCACATGGGGCTCATGACGTTCGCCTTCGGCATGGGCGGCCCGATCGCGAACTTCGCGGGCCTCCTGCACATGACCGTGCACTCGCTCGTGAAGAGCGCGATCTTCTTCGCCGTGGGCCACGCCGCGCAGAAGGCCGGCACGCAGGTGATGGAGGACATCCGCGGACTGCTGCGCGTGAGCCCGCGCGTCGGCTGGGGCCTCATGATCGGCACGCTCGCGATCCTCGGCATGCCGCCCTTCGGCGTCTTCGCGAGCGAGTTCCTGATCCTCACCACGGCGATGCGCGAGCACGCGTGGGCGACGCCGCTCCTCCTCCTCGCGCTCGGCGTGGCGTTCGCGGCGATCCTGCGCCGCGTCCAGCCGATGGTGTTCGGCGAGACCACGCTGCGGCGCCTGCCCTACCAGCCGGCGCTCGCGCCCGTGTTCATCCACCTGGGGCTCGGACTCATGCTCGGCCTCTACATCCCGCCCTACCTCGCCGCGTGGTACCAGCAGGCGGCGAAGCTCCTCGGCTGACATGACCGTCGAGGGCATGCCGATCTCGAGGCCGCTCGCCGGCGAAGCGCCCGCATCGTACGCGCGCGTCACGCCCGCGCAGTGGACCGAGGGCGCGCGGCTCGTGCACGAGGGCGGCGGAAGGCTCGTCGCGATCTGGGGCGCGGACCGGCGCGACGCCGGCGAATCGTTCTCGGTCTACGCGGCCTACGCGACCGCGGA
>DATIZV010000314.1:0-4730 GCA_035516915.1 Usitatibacter sp.
GCGATGCCCGCGAAGGGCGGCAATGCCTCGCTTTCGGACGCCGACGTGAAGGCGGCGGTCGACTACATGGTCGCGGCCGCGAAGTAGGGGCCGCGTCCGGACAAGGGGCGATTCGGCCCTTCTCGATCGCGCGCCGCAAGCCATGGCCACGTACGCGATCGGCGACCTGCAGGGCTGCTTCGAGCCGCTCGAGCGGCTCCTTTCCAGGATCTCGTTCGACCGCGCGCGCGACCGCCTGTGGTTCGTCGGCGACCTCGTCAATCGCGGCCCGCAATCGCTCGACTGCCTGCGTTTCGTGAAGGGCCTCGCCGACACCGCCGTGGCGGTGCTCGGCAACCACGACCTTCACCTGCTTTGCGTGGCGGAGGGCGTCGAGCCCGCGCGAAGGCGGGATACCTTCGCCGACGTGCTCGGGGCGCCGGATCGCGAATCGCTCCTCGAATGGCTGCGCATGCGCCCGCTGATGCACGTCGAGGGCCGGTTCGCCGTGGTGCACGCGGGCCTGCTTCCCGAGTGGTCGGTGGACGAGGCGAGCGCGCTCGCGGGCGAGGCGGAGGCGGCGCTGCGCGCGCCGGATCACCGCGAATTCCTCGACCGGCTCTACGGCGACGAGCCGGCGCGCTGGAGCGATACCCTGCGCGGCATGGACCGCCTGCGTGTCATCGTGAACGCGATGACGCGGCTGCGCGTGTGCGAGCCGAACGGCGCGATGGCGCTGTCGTTCAAGGGCGAGCCCGGAGAGTCGAGCGGTGGCCGCATTCCCTGGTTCGACATGCCGGCCCGGCGCAGCCGCGACCGCACCGTCGTCTTCGGGCACTGGTCGGCGCTCGGCCTCGCGATGCGCTCCGACGTGCTGGGGCTCGACAGCGGCTGCGTGTGGGGCCGCGCGCTCAGCGCGGTGCGCCTCGAGGATCGTGCGCTCTTCCAGGTGGAGTGTCCCGCGGGTCGAGGCGCAGAAGAGTAGCGATGCGCTCGCGCGCGAGGCGCGCCACTTCGCGCCGGCCGCGGGCTTCCGACGGCTCGATGGGCGGGCCGAAGTCGATGCGCACGATGACGCCGCGGCTCGCCACCATGCGGGCGAGCGATCCGACGAAGGTGACGTCCCCGACGTACGCGAAATCCTCGCGTGCCGAGCCGTCCGCGTTCTCGTAGCGGAGCGCGGCGGGATGGACCGTCGCCCGGTTCGCGATGGCCGGCTCGAATAGCGAGGTGTGGAACGGCAGCAGCCGGTCGCCCTGCGTCGTCGTGCCCTCGGGAAAGAGCCCCACGCAATCGCCTCGCATGAGGACCTCGTGCACCCGCGCGTTGATCCGTCCCGTGTCGTGGCGGCGGGCGCGGTGCACGAAGAGCGTGCCGGCGCGGTCCGCGATCCAGCCCGCGCCCGGCCAGCGGCGGATTTCGCTCTTCGCGATGAAGAGCGCCGGCCGGATGCTCATGATCGCGAAGATGTCGAGCCAGGAGACATGGTTCGCCGCGATCATTGCCGGCCCGCCGCGCGCCGCAGGCGGCCGCCCCGTGACGCGCAGGCGAACGCCCAGGATCCGCAGCAGCGTCCGCGCCCACCAGCGCGCGAGGCGCCGCCGCGTGCGCGGAGCGGCGCGCGGATAGACGAAGCGAAGGATCCACACCGCGCGCGCCGCATGGCCCGCGAGCCGCGCCCAGCGCACCACGCGCGCGGCGGGGCCGGCGCGTGCTGCCGCGTTCAGTGCGTGACGCGCGTCATGCCGCGTCCGGAGAGCACGCGCACGCGATCGCCGGGACGGAATGCCTCGTCGGCCTCCTGCACCACCGAGATGTACCGTCCGTTGTCGAGGAGCACCGTGATCTCGACGCCGGGACGCTCGTTGGCGGAGCGCTCGATGTTCGAGCCGAGGATTCCACCGAGGATGGCGCCGCCCACGGCGCCGGCCACCTGGCCGTTTCCTCCCCCCACGTTGCTTCCCGCGATGCTGCCGAGGACCGCGCCGCCGGCCGCGCCGACGCCGGTCTCACCCGCGTGGATGCGCACCGGGCGAACGGAATCGACCACCCCGAAGCGCACCTCCTGCTCGCCCATCACCTGGTACCCGGGGTAGTCGTAGCTGCCGGCTGGATAGGCGCAGCCGCCGAGAATCAGCAGGCATGCGGCCGCTGCAGTCCAACCACGGTATCCGATCATTGCTTTGCTCTCCTTGCGAATCCGCCAGCGCGTCGCGGGCTTCCTCACGATCAACGATTGTCACAATGTGTGTCCGAATGCTTCCTTGAAGCGCCGTGCGATCGCCTCGCGCCCCGGGCGGTGATTCTGTCCTCCCCGGTGCGCGATCTTGATCGAGCCCATCACGGAGCCGAGCTGGGCCGACCTCTCCCATCCCCAGTCGCGCGCGAGGCCGTACAGGAGCCCCGCACGAAACGCGTCTCCGCAGCCGGTCGGATCCACGATTCCCTCCGGGGGCACCGCAGGGATGTGAAGCTCGGGACCACCGTTCGTGAGCACCACACAGCCTTCGCCGCCGCGGGTCACCACGACGGCACGCGCCAGCCGCGTGAGCTCCGCGATCGGCTTTCCGATCCTCTGCTCGACAACGCGCGCTTCGTAATCGTTCAACGTCACGGCGAGCGCTCCGGATGACAGCTCGACGAGCTCCGCGCCGGAAAACATCGGCAGCCCCTGCCCCGGATCGAAGACGAACGGAATCGAGCGTGCGGCGAAATCGCGCGCGTGGTCGATCATCGCCTGCCGCCCGTCCGGACACACGATGCCGAGCGATGCGCCGGGCGCATCCTCGACCCGGTTCAGGTGCGCGAAGGACATGGCCCCGGGGTGGAAGGCGTTGATCTGGTTGTCGTCGACGTCGGTCGTGATGAAGGCCTGCGCGGTGAACTGCTCGTCCAGGCGGCGCACGTGGTGCGTCGAGATGCCGAGCGCCTGGAGCCGCTGCGCGTAGGGCTCGAAGTCGTGGCCGGCCGTGGCCATGATCCACGGGTCCTCTCCGAGAAGCTTCAGGTTGTAGCCGATGTTGCCGGCCGTGCCGCCGTACTCGCGCCGCATGTCCGGCACGAGGAACGAGACGTTGAGGATGTGGATCTGGTCCGGAAGGATGTGCTTCTTGAACTGGTCCGGGAACACCATGATGGTGTCGTAGGCGAGCGAGCCGCAGACGAGGATGGTCATGGGCGGCAAGTATAAACGCTAGGAAGCGCTCACCTTTTCGGGACGCGCGGGCGCAACCGGCCGACGAGCGGCATTGACGCGCCCCGCTCCCGGGGCCAATCTCGCCCGCGTAGGTGGTTACAACGGTAACCCGGCCCCGGTTCGGGCCGGGCTTGCGGCGCACGATTTCTGTAACAGGGCAAACCCACCGAAAGGTGGGGACGCAAAATCTCCGGTCTAAGGGGCTCGCGCCCTATGACAGCGGGATCGCCAGGGTCGCCACGGACCATCCGGTTCGAAGCCGCGCTCCCCTGTCCCTTGCGTTCCTCCTTCCGGCCTGTCCTGGGAGGTGGTCCGACATGACGCAACCGGCAAGCGGCAACGTGGTCCCGCTCGGCGATCATCCGAGGGCGAAGACGAGGCTCAGCGCGCGCGAGTCGGCCGACGTCCTCACCGGCTGCCGCGAGCTCGCGCTCGAGCGCATGGCGCGGGCGCTCGCCGGCATGCTCGACCGTGTCGAGGACGACTTGTTCGAGCTCGCCGAGAAGGCCGCCGACCGCGACGCGCAGAACACGTATCTCGACGCACGCGCGAAGGCGCGCGAGAACCGCCCGTCGATCGAAGCCGCCTTCCGCCGGCACTTCGTGGAATTCTTCAATCGCAAGGTGCGCGGCGAGGCGCCGGGCGCTGCGGGAGCGCGCTCGGGGGAGCTCACGCTGCTGGCGCCGGAAGAGCTCGAGGAATCGATCGCGCTGCAGGAGATGTCGCGCAAGGTCGGCGCGGCGTGCGAGGGGGAGCTCTTCGCGCTCAGCCGGCGCATGGGCTTCCTGCTCGAGCGTCCGGACCTCGCCGACGACGCGAATCCGCTCAGCCCGTCCACCGTGTGCGCCGCGCTCAAGGACGCGTGCGAGCAGATCGGCGCGGACTTCAAGGTGAAGCTCGCGCTGCTGCGCCAGCTCGAGGGATACACCCAGGCGGAGCTGGTATCGATCTACCACGACCTCAACCAGCACCTCGTGCAGCGACGCATTCTTCCCGAAGTGCGCGTCGAGGTGCGCAAAACCGCCGCAGCCGTGCATCCCGAGCGTTCCGAGCGGCAGGGCGCGAAGGAGCCGCAGGTCACGCCCGACGACATCTTCGGCACGCTCGCGCAGCTTCTCGGCGCGGCGATGCCGCGGGGAGCGGCCGCGGCGCCGGGGACGCCGGGCGGAGCGGCGGGGATGGCGGGCGGAGCGCCGGCGGGCGCGGCCGCAGGCGAGGTGGCGGCCGGCACCGGCCCGGCGTCGATTCCCGCGTCCTTCCTCTCCGAGCTCACGCGCATGCACCGCGAGAACGTGGCGGCGGCGCAAGGCGAGGATGGCCCGGTCAACGTGGTGAGGGGAATCCGCGCCGCGCCGCAGAGCGCTTCGCTCTCGACGGTGGACGCGATGACGATCGACCTCGTGTCGATGCTCTTCGATTACATCTTCGAGGACCGCCACATCCCGGACGGAGTGAAGGCGTCGCTCGCGCGCCTGCAGATCCCGACGCTCAAGGTAGCGCTCCTCGACCGGAACTTCTTCTCGTCGAAGGCGCATCCGGCGCGCCGGCTGATCGA
>DATIZV010000315.1:0-6567 GCA_035516915.1 Usitatibacter sp.
CGCCACCGGGCCGAGGGTGATGTAGCGCTTCTCCCAGGTGAGGCGGATGCCGACCACCTCTCGCCCTTCGTGCACGCCCTTGCAGACGATGCCGAAGTCCGGAATCGAGCCGGCGTCGGAGCCGGCTTCCGGATTGGTGAGGGCGAAGCACGGGATCTCCAGGCCCTTCGCGAGGCGCGGCAGGTAATGGTCCTTCTGCGCCTCGGTGCCGTAGTGGATGAGGAGCTCCGCCGGACCGAGCGAGTTCGGCACCATCACCGTCACCGCCGCGGCGCCGCTCCTCGTGGAGATCTTGGTGACGATCTCGGAGTGCGCGTACGCCGAGAAGCCGAGGCCGCCGTACGACTTCGGGATGATGATGCCGAGGAACCCCTTCTCGCGGATGAACGTCCACGCCTCGGGCGGGAGGTCCATCCGGTTGTGCGTGATGTCCCACTCGTCGAGCATCCCGCAGAGCTCATCGACCGGCCCCTCGATGAACGCCTTCTCCTCGTCGGAGAGCTTCGCGGGCGCGTAGCCGAGGAGCTTCTGCCAGTCGGGCTTGCCGGTGAAGAGGTCGGCGTCCCACCAGACGCTCCCGGCGTCGAGCGCCTCCTGCTCGGTCTGCGAGACCTGCGGCAGGATGCGCTTGTACAGGCCGAAGATGGGTCCGGTGACGACCGCGCGGCGCAGCGGCTTCACGACGGAGAACGCGGCGAACACGGCGACGAGCGCCCAGAGCAGCGTCGCGAGCCATGCCGGCGTGGCGGTGAAGGCCTGCAGCGCGCCGGCGCCCGCCGCGAAAGCGACCGACCAGGCGAGCCCGTTCGCGCGGTGGTACGCGAGCGCCCACGCGACGGCGATGCAGCCTGGCACAGCCAATGCGATGACCATGGGATACCTCCCTCAGGAGCCCGAGACGAGCTCGAGCTTGCGTGTGTCGACCAGCGCCGGCGCCTTGAGGCCCGCGACCAGGAACGGCGCGAGCCTCTGCAGGATCAGCTCGTCGTTGTCGGCCTGGGTCACCTGCGCGAACTGCTTGAGCGCGTCGGTGCTCGCGAGCGAATAGGAGAGCGCGCCCATCACGAAATGCAGGCGCCACGTGAGCTCCTGGCGCGAGAGGTGCGGGAGCGCACGCAGGAACGCCTCCTTGTAGCGCGCGATCATCTCCGCGTACTGCTCGTGCAGGAAACGGCGGATGAACGGGGCGGGATCGGCGTACGCGCGCCCCAGCACGCGCAGGAAGTTCTTGCCGCCGCGCTTCTCGTCGCGCGCGAGGCGCAGCGCCGGGATCAGCATCGCGAAGAGCACCTTCTCGCACGACGGCGGCTTCGCGGCGGCTTCGCCCTCGAGCGCCTCGAGGAGCTCGATGCGCTCCTGGTTCATGGGATCGAGGCGCCGCGTGAGCACCGCCTGGAAAAGCTCCTCCTTCGAGCCGAAGTGGTAGTTCACCGCGGCGAGGTTCACTGCGGCGGCGTTGGTGAGCTGCCGGAGGCTCGTCGCCTCGAAGCCGTGCTCGGTGAAAAGCCCCTCGGCCGCATCGAGGATGCGGGTCTTGGTATCCGCGGAAGTCGCGTCGAGCGCGACGCTCTTGCGTGCGGGACGCGGTGCGGCCATGGAACTCCCGTTTCGGGGGTTGGTGAGAATTCAAACGCTCGTTTGAATTGCATCGTAGGCCGCGCCGGCCGCGGAGTCAAATGAAGGCCACCGCCAGCGCGCACGCGGCCGAGATCGCGCTCGCGCATGACAGCGCCGCCCCGATCGATACGCGGAGCAGAACGGCACCGGCTGCCGCGCCGCACGTCATCATCGCGAGCGAGCCCACCGGACGCTCCCACCGCCCCGAACGCGCTTTGCCGAGCGCGATCCGGCGCCTGAAGTCCGGTCCCGCGGGATCATGCCGCGGCGAGCGCGCGGTCCAGGTCCCAGACGATGTCCTCGATGCTCTCCAGCCCGATGGACAGCCGCACCATGTCCGGCGGCACGCCGGCCTTCACCTGGTCGGCTTCCGAGAGCTGGCGGTGCGTGGTGGATGCGGGATGGATCACGAGCGACTTCGCGTCGCCGATGTTCGCGAGGTGGCTCACGAACTGCAGCGTTTCGATGAACTTCACGCCCGCGTCGTAGCCGCCCTGGATCCCGAACGACAGGAGGGAGCCGGCACCCCGGGGAAGATAGCGCTGCGCGAGCGCGTGGTAGCGGCTGCCCGGGAGCCCGGGATAATTCACCCACGCCACCTTGGGATGGGTTTCGAGGAACTGCGCGACGCGCATCGCGTTGGAGCAGTGGCGGTCCATGCGCACGGGGAGCGTCTCGAGGCCCTGCAGCAGGAGCCATGCGTTGAACGGCGAGATGGAGGGACCGAACACGCGCAGGATCTCCATGCGCGCTTTCATCGTGTAGCCGAAGTCGCCGAAGGTCTCGTAAAAGCGCACGCCGTGATAGCCCGCGGAAGGCTCGGTCATCGCGGGGAACTTGCCGTTGTCCCACGGGAACCTGCCGCTTTCGATCACCACGCCGCCCATCGACGTGCCGTGGCCGCCGATGAACTTGGTCGCGGAGTGCACGACGATGTCCGCGCCGTGCGCGAACGGCTGGCACAGGTACGGCGAGGCGGCGGTATTGTCGACGATGAACGGCACGCCGGCTTCGCGTGCGATCGCCGCGACGGCCGCGAGGTCCACCACGTTGATCGCCGGGTTGCCGAGCGTCTCCGAGAAGATCGCCTTCGTGTTGGGTTTCAATGCGCGGCGGAAGTTCTCCGGGTCGTCGGGGTCGACGAGCGTCGATTCGATGCCGAGCTTCGCGAAGTTCACCGAGAGCATCGTGTGCGTGCCGCCGTACACCTTCGCCGACGACACGACGTGGTCGCCCGCCTGCACGATGTTGAGGAGCGCGACCATCTCCGCGGCCTGGCCGGAGGCGGTCGCCACGGCCGCGCGCCCCGCCTCGATCGCCGCCATGCGCTCCTCGAAGACCGCGGTGGTCGGGTTCGAAAGCCGCGTGTAGACGTTGCCGAAGGTCTGCAGGTTGAAGAGGCTCGCGGCGTGGTCGGCGCTGTCGAAGACGTAGGAAGTCGTCTGGTAGAGCGGCACGGCGCGCGAGCCCGTCTGCGCGTCGGGAATCTGCCCCGCGTGCAGGCACAGCGTCTCGAACCCGAACTCGTGGTCTGGCATCTCGACTCTGCTTCAGAACACTAGAGCGGGGAACGCAGATGAACGCATCATTTAGCGGCGGATTCGCCCAGCTTCGTGCGGTCGAGGACCGTCATCGCGCTGGAGACCAGGCCCGCGACGTTGGAGAGGTCACCGGGGATGATGAGCGTGTTGCCCGCCTTGGCGAGATTCGCGAAGGCCTCGATGTACTGGCCGGCGACCTTGAGGTTCGCGGCGCTCATGCCGCCGGGCCCCTCGATCGCCGCGGCCACCACCTTCACCGCGTTCGCGGTCGCGTTGGCGACCAGCTCGATCGCCCCGGCCTCGCCCGCCGCCTTGTTGATCTGCGCCTGCTTCTGGCCCTCGGACTCGAGGATCGCCGCCTGGCGCTGGCCGTCGGCGATGTTGATCTCCTGCTGGCGCTTGCCCTCGGAGGTCGCGATCACCGCCCGCTTCTCCCGCTCCGCCGTGATCTGCGCCTGCATCGCGCGCAGGATCGATTCGGGCGGCGTGAGGCTCTTCAGCTCGTAGCGCAGCACCTTGATGCCCCAGGTGCGCCCGGCCTCGTCGAGCACCGAGACCACCTTGTGGTTGATCTCGTCGCGGCTCTCGAAGGTCTTGTCGAGCTCCATCTTGCCGATCTCGCTCCGGAGCGCGGTCTGCGCGAGCTGCGAGATCGCGAGCACGTAGTTCGAGGTTCCGTAGCTCGCGAGCCGCGGGTCGACCACCTGGAAGTAGATGATGCCGTCGACGGCGAGCTGGGTGTTGTCCTTGGTGATGCACACCTGCTCGGGCACGTCGAGCGGCACTTCCTTCAGGGAGTGCTTGTAGGCGATCCGGTCGATGAACGGCACGATGAGGTTCATGCCGGGCTCGAGCACGGTCTGGAACTTGCCGAGGCGCTCCACCACCCACGCGTTCTGCTGCGGCACGATGCGCACGCCCTCGGCGACCAGCACCACGAGCATGGCGACGAGGAACGTGGCGATCGTCGCCACCGCACTGTGGCTCAACCAGGCCATCGCGATCGTGAGGATGATCGCGACCAGCGTCTTCCAGAACATGACGGCCTCCCTTCGTTGTCGGTCGGATGCGCTAGCGGGCCGGCGGCGCGGAAGCCACCAGCAGCGTGTTGCCTTCCTGTCCCTCGATGTAAAGGGTCGCGCCCGGCGGCGGATTCTCCTCGGGCCGCGCGAGCTTCGCGTCCCACAGCGCGCCGCGGTACTTCACGCGCGCGATCCGCGCCGCCTCGTTGCTCCAGCCCTCGAGCACCACTGGCTGGCCACGGTCGAGGAGGTTGGATCCCTTCTCGCCCGCGCGATTGCGGTGATGCCAGTGGTACACGAACATCGTGCCCGCGATCGCGACCGCGCCGCCCAGCGCCGCCTGCACCAGCTCGTTCGCGCCCAGCCAGGCGAGCAGCGCGCCGACGAAGGCGCCGGAACCGATGACCAGCAGATAGAAGGTGCCGGTCATGAGCTCCGCGATCACCAGCACGAAGCCGACGACCACCCAGACGAGCCACTGTTCCATGCGTCCCCCTTTCCCGCCCGGGCGGCTCAGGCCGCGGGGCGCTTCGCCGAGATCACTTTCGTGTTCACGCCCGCCCAGCCGAGCCCGCCGAAGAAGCGTCCGTGCTCGATCTTCACGCAGCGGTTCTCCACCACCTCGAGTCCCGCGGCCTCCGCCCTGCGCCGCGCCTCGCCGTTCTCCACGCCGAGCTGCATCCAGAGCACCTTCGCCCCGATGGCGATGGCGTCGTCCGCGATCGCCGGGATCTCCGCGCTGCGGCGGAAGCAATCGACGATGTCGACCTTCCCCGGGATGTCGCGCAGCGACTTGTAGCACTTCTCGCCGAGGATCTCCTCGCAGCCCGGGTTCACGGGGATCACGCGGTAGCCGTGCTCCTGCATGTACTTCGCGGCGAAGTAGCTCGGCCGGTGCCACTGCGCCGAGAGGCCTACGACGGCGATCGTCCGGTAGCGGGAAAGGATGCGGCGCGTCTTTTCGCTGTCGTCCATTGGGCGGGGGCGGCCCCTATAATCGTCTTCATGGATTCTACCTCGCCCCGCCGGGCGATTCGTCGCCTGCTCGCGACGCTCGCACTTCTCGTCCCCGCGACCGTCCTCGCATACAACCACGACGCGGTCGTGAATCCGCTCACGCCGGGACATCTTCCCGTCGCTTGCTCGAACGTGGAGCAGAACACGAGCCTCCTCGCGCCGGGCACCGAGCCCACCGATTACTGGGAGGGCTGGCCGGTGAACGGCGTGGACCATTACGTCACCGAGATCCTCGCGCATCCCGAGGCCGCGTTCCTCTACGACGCGCCGGTGCCCGACGAGCCCACCTACTACCCGGGCCACGCCGGCGACATGGTGACGTTCGTCGCGATCGTGTGCTATCCGACCACCTCGACGAACACCGATGCCGATTACGTGCTTCCGGAGACCGGCGACGTCATCCCGCACATGGCGCTTCCCGGCAATGCTCCGCAGTTGATCGACGCCGGGGAGTATGCGAGCGCGTTCGGCCAGGTCGCCGCAGACCCCTCGGCCCCGGTGCGATTGCCGCTGCTCGTGTTCTCCCACGGGCTCACCGGAAGCCCGATCGACGACGGCTACGTGCAGGCGCTGGTGCAGTTCGCGGCGCAGGGCTACATGGTCGCCGCGCCCTTCCACGGCGATCCGCGCTTCTCGCGGGTGCGCCTCGACGACGTCACCGACATCTACTACCTCTACGACCAGTTCGACCGCGTGGTGGAGATGGAGCTGATGCGGCCGTTGTCGCTCAAGGTGATGCTGGACAAGCTCCTCGCCGATCCCGGCTACGCGCCGGGCATCGATCCCGATCGCATCGTGGGATTCGGCGCGAGCCTGGGTGGCGAAGCGATGATGCTCCTCCTCGGCGCGAGCCTCACGACCTCGCTCGACAAGGATTGCGCCGACGCCGCGGTGCACGACCCGCGCATCAAGGCCGCGGTCGGATACGTGCCGTTCGCCGGTTGGTCCTTCCTGCCCGCGTTCTGCCCGGGGCAGGGCGGCGCGAAGGGCGTGGACCGCCCGTTCCTCGGCATCTCGGGAACGGCCGACACGACGGCGCCGCTCGGCATGGCGAACGAGGCCATCGACCAGTTCCAGTCGTCGCGCTTCCAGGTGGAGCTCATCGACGGCAAGCACGAGCTGCGGCCCCAGGACGTGGGCGACCTGTACACGTGGACCCTCACGTTCCTCGACGCCTACATGCCGAATCCCTACGATCCCACGGCGATGGCGCGCTTCATCAAGATGGACGACGTGGTGGGCGGGCGCGAGGACCACATGATCCTCGACGTCCACGTGCCGGGCCCGGGCGCCTACGCAGACACCGACGTGGTCGAGTTCCACAACACGATCCTCGACCACTACTTCATGGCGGCGAGCCCCGACGAGAT
>DATIZV010000316.1:0-12449 GCA_035516915.1 Usitatibacter sp.
CGCTCGCCTCCCACGTGCGGCCCACGGGCGAGCGGCTCGCGGTCATCACCAACGGCGGCGGGCCCGGCGTGATGGCGGCCGACCGCGCTGCGGACCTCGAGCTCGAGCTCGCGACGCTCTCGCCCGCCACGTTCGAATCGATGCAGCGCGTGCTTCCCGACACCTGGTCCCACGGCAACCCCATCGACCTCATCGGCGACGCGGGACCGGATCGCTACCGCGCCGCAGTGAGCGCGTGCATCGCCGATCCCGGCGTGGACGGCATGGTCGTCGTGCTCACGCCGCAGGCGATGACCGATGCGGAAGGGGCGGCGCGCGCGATGGTCGAAGCGGCCAAGGGCGCGTCCAAGCCGGTGATCGCGGCGTGGATGGGAGAGGCGAGCGTGGAGGTGGCGCGCGCGCAGATCCGCAAGGCGGGGCTGCCGGTGTTCCGCGGGCCGGAGACCGCGGTCGAGACCTTCGCGCACCTCGCGCAGTTCTATCGCAACCAGCGCGCGCTCCTCGAAGCTCCGGGGCCGCTCGCGCACACCGAGCCGCCCGATCCGCAGGCCGCGCGCGCGATCGTGTCGGCAGCGCTCGCCGAGGGACGCAACCAGCTCTCGGGCCCCGAGTCGAAGGCGATCCTCGAGGCGTACCGCATCCCGGTCGCGCGCACGCTCACCGCCGCGACGGGCGAGGAGGCGGCGCGGGCGGCGCAGTCGATCGGCTTCCCGGTGGTGATGAAGATCGATTCGCCCGACGTCACGCACAAGAGCGACGTCGGCGGCGTGAAGCTCGCGCTCGCGGATGCGAACGCGGTGCGCGCGGCCTTCGACGAGATCTGCGCCAACGTGAGGGCGCGGCGTCCCGACGCGCGCATCGCGGGGGTTACCGTGGAGACGATGATCGCGCGCCCGCACGGCCGCGAGCTCATGATCGGCGTCGTGCGCGACTCGATCTTCGGCCCGGCGATCGCCTTCGGCGCCGGCGGCATCGCGGTCGAGGTGCTGAAGGACCGCGTGATCGGCCTGCCGCCGCTGAACGAGCTGCTGGTGGAGAACATGATCCGCGCCACGCGCGTCGGGAAGATGCTCGGCGAGTTCCGCAACCTTCCCGCGGTCGACCGCAAGGCGCTCGACGCGGTGCTGCTGCGGGTCTCCGAGATGGCCTGCGCGCTCCCGGAGCTCGAGGAGCTCGACGTGAACCCGCTCATCGCCGACGAGAGCGGCGCGATCGCGGTGGACGCGCGAATCGTGCTGCGCCCGGCGGGCGGGCAGCGCACGCGCTACGCGCACCTCGCGATCCATCCCTATCCGGAGGAGATGGAGACCATGGCGCGGCTCCCGGGCGGCGAATGGGTGAAGATCCGGCCCATCCGCCCGGAGGACGCGCGGATGGAGTCGGCCTTCGTCGACGGGCTCTCGAGCGAGACCATCCACTCGCGCTTCCAGAGCACGCTGAAGAGCCTCACGCCGGCGATGCTCGCCCGCTTCACCCAGATCGACTACGATCGCGAGATGGCGCTCGTCGCGGTGCTCGAGGAAGCGGGGGCGGAGCGCCAGGTCGCGGTCGTGCGCTACATCACGCTCCCCGACGGCGACTCGTGCGAGTACGCGATCGTCATCGCCGACGCCTGGCAGCGGCGCGGGCTGGGACGGCTCCTCATGAGCGCGATCATCGAGACCGCGAGGAGCCGGGGACTGAAGAAGATGATCGGATGGATCCTCGCCTCGAACACCGCGATGCTGCGCCTGTGCGCGGCGCTCGGCTTCGTGAACGTGCCCGGCGAGGATCCCTACACGCGGCAGATGGTGCTCGACCTGAGGAGGAAGCCATGACGACCCGGGAACGTTGGATCTGGTTCCTCATCGCGATCGCCGCGGCGCTCGCGCTGCTCTTCATCGCGAAGACCCTGGGCGCGTAGCCCGCGGGCTATTTCCGGCCGCTCCTCGCCGCGGCCTGCCAGGCTCGCTGGTAGAGCGCGTCGTCGACCCTCACGACGACGGGGGAGGCCCACGCGTCGCCGGTGAGCGTGATGACCACGGATCCGTCCGATTCGTGCCGGTAGTGCACGCGGTCGGGATCGTCGGGAAGGGAGGAGTGTCCCGCCTTCTCCAGCACCGATCGAAACGCCTTCCAGTAGCGCGCGCTCATGCGAGGATCGTAAGGCCGCGATCCTGTCGTCTTCAAGCGTCCAACAGTTTCTTACACCTTCACATCCAGCGAAAAGACCCCTCGATGCGAGAGGTCTTCGTCCGCCGGCGCTGCGTTGCGGAGGGTCGAATGCCCTCGTGCGCTGATCCGCGCAGGGCTCGCGAAAGGCTGCACGAGCCGAGGGCAAGCCCGACGCAAGGGTCTTACTGCGTCGCCACCGTTCCGCTTCCGTCGTGCGCGGCGACGAGCGAGCGACGCAGCGCGGGCCACTGGCGCGCGACGGCAGCGCGCCCGGCGGCGACGAGCGCCTCGTCGCCGCATTCCATCATGGTGTGGTGCGCGTCGATGCGGATGCGGAAGTCGGCGGCGCGCATGTCGGTCTGCGCGAGCGAGTTCACGAGGATGTGCATCGCCTGGAAGCCGTTCTGCAGCAGGCCGCTCGCGCGCGCCTCGTACGGGCGATAGGCGACGTCGACGCCGATCACGTAGTCGGCGCCCAGCTCGCGCGCGGTGCGCACCGGCACCGGCTCCACGAGCGCGCCGTCGCCGAGGCGCTCGCCGTTCACGGTGACCGGCACGAAGTAGACCGGCATCGCCGTGGAGGCCTGCACCGCGAGCGCTCCGTCGCCGCTGTCCAGTACGCGCCGCATGCCGTTGTCGAGGTTCGATGCCACCGCGCCGAAGCGCCGCGGCCAGGTCTGGATCGGGCGCCCCCCGAACGCCTCGGCGAGGCGCTCGCGCAGGTCGTCGTTGTGCAGCAGGCCCTGCCAGGAGGGCACGAAGTCGCCCATGTGCTCGAGGTCCATCGTCTTCGCCATCGCCTCGATGTCGCGCCCCTTCATGCCGCTCGCGTAGAGGCCGCCCACCAGCGCGCCGACGCTCGTGCCGGCGACCACCTTCACGTCGACGCCGCGCGCTTCGAGCGCCTCGATCACGCCGATGTGCGCGAGCCCGTGGATCGACCCGCTGCCGAGCGCGAGGCCGATGCGCATGCCGGGGAGCGCGGGCAGGCGCTCGATCGCGGGCACCGGTTGGAGCGCCGGGGCGGCGCAGTCGGAGGGGCGTGCGTCCGGGACGGGCGTGTCGGCGCTGCGTACCGGGAGCGCGAAGAGGAGCGCCGCGGCGGCCCACGCCAGCAGGCGTCCCATGGGTCGGCGATCAGAGCGCCGGAAGGCTCGGGCGCGCGCGCAGCCGCTCGCGCTCGGTCTCGCAGCGGATGCAGCGGCACGCCTGCGGCTGCGCGCGCAGGCGCTCGTAGGCGATCGGCGCGCCGCAATCGGCGCACAGTCCGTAGCGGCCGTCCTCGATGCGCGCGAGCGCCTCGAGGACGGCGTTGAGCTCGTCCGCGTCGCGCTCGATCGCGGAGAGGCCGATCGAGGATTCGAGGTCCGCGATCGGCTCGTCGCCCGCTTCCGTGCGATGGTCGGGAAGCGCGGGGTCGGCGGCGGTCTCGTGCAGCGCCTGCCCGATCTCGCCGCGCAGCTCGGCGGCGCGCTCGGCGAGCCTCGTGTGGAGCCCCTCGCGTTGCGGATGGGTGAGCTGGTACACGGGCTCTCCTAGCGGCACACGAGGACCGGCGTGCGCGAATGCGTGAGGACCTTGGTCGTCTCGCTTCCGAGGAGCAGGCCGGCGATGCCGCGCCGGCCGTGCGAAGCCATCACGATGACGTCGCACCTGGCCTTCCTCGCGGCGTTGACGATGGATTCCCAGGGCTGGTCGTGGGTCACGACCAGGGAATCGAAGCGCACCTTCGCCTTCGCCGCCGCGGCCCCGACCTTCGCGATCGCCTTCTGCGCCTCCTTCTCGACCGCCCTCTTGTATTCCTCGGGCGAGAAGGCCTCGGGGTAGTAGATGATCCCGTCGCCCGCGGTCGGCGGGACGTACGGCGCCATGACGTGGATCGCGGTCACCCTGGCCTTGTGCACCTTCGCGAGGTCCACGGCCGCCTTCGCGGCCTTGAGCGAGAGCGGCGAGCCGTCGGTGGGGACCAGGATGTGCTTGAACAAGGCGCGCTCCTAGTTCGGGTCGTGCACCATCACCCTGCGAAGCCCGGTGGTGTCGAGGATGCGGATGTGCTTCTGCTGCACCGAGATCAGGTTTTCCGCCTGGAAGCGCGAGAAGAGGCGGCTCACGGTCTCGAGCGAGAGCCCGAGGTAGCTGCCGATCTCGTCGCGCGTCATGCGCAGGTGGAACTCGTTCGGCGAGTAGCCGCGCGCGAGGAAGCGCTGCGAGAGGTTGAGCAGGAACGCCGCGAGCCTTTCCTCGGCGCGCATCGTGCCGAGGAGCATCATGACGCCCTGGTCGCGCACCAGCTCCCGGCTCATCACCTTCGAGAGCTGGCGCTGCAGGCCCGCTCCCTCGAGGCGCCCGTACGGGATCACGCACACCTCGCTGTCTTCCAGCGCGACCACGTCGGCGGCGTGGCGGTCGGTGCCGATGCCGTCCATGCCGACGATCTCGCCGGCCATGTGGAAGCCGGTCACCTGGTCGCGGCCGTCCTCGAGGACGACGCTCGACTTGAAGAAGCCGCTCCTCACCGCGTAGAGGGACTCGAACTCCTCGCCGGAGCGATAGAGCGTCTCGCCGCGCTTCACGCGCTTCCTCGTGTAGACCACCTCGTCGAAGCGCGCCATGTCGGTCGCCTGCAGGCCGCAGGGGAGGCAGATCTCGCGCAGGTTGCAGGTTGCGCAGCGCGTGCGGAACTTGGCGACGTTGCTGTTGCCCTTGGAGACGTCGGAGACGGTGCGATGGAGGTGGATGGGATTCATTGGCGTGGCGATGGCGGTCGCGGTTCTCATGGCGGGGTTCTCCCTTAGTGGCGCGTGGGACGGGCGGCTGCGATTTCGGCGATGACCTGGGGCACCCGGTCGAACTCCCGGGACTTGTCGAGGAAATAGGCGGCGCCGGCCTCGGTCGCGGCGCGGCGGTACTGCGGCTCGGCGTGGTTGGTGAGCACGACGAACACGATCTCGGGGGCCTTCGGCCGGACCGTCTTCATGACGTCGAAGCCGGTGCGGCCCATGAGGTTGAGGTCGAGGAGCACGGAATCGGGACGCGCGCGAAGGATCCCGCAGACGGCTTCGCGGGCGCAGTCGGCCTCGCCGACCACGCTCACGCTTTCCATGCGCGAGAGCATCTCCGAGAGCCGTGCGCGGATCGCCGAGGAATCCTCGACGATGTAGACGCGGGTGACTTGTGTCGTTTCCATGGCGACCAGTCTCCGCGTCCTTGACGCGCGGCAACATCGGCGCTAGCTGAAACCGTGCCTAGGCACGCGTCGCAAGAATTGCCGGGTGCCGCTCCTAGGAAGTGCCTAGGAAAACTCCGAAAACCGGGGACAGACCACGTTTATCAATGGAGGAAACGTCCCCGCGGCGGATTTCGCCCAATGGAAAATGTGGTCTGTCCCCGGTTCTGGAAGTCTGCATGCCAAGCGCAACGGCATGCCGCCGCGATGCGGACGCTTGACGCGCCGCAATCCCGTTTCCCCGCGTCCCGCGATAATTGCCGGCTGGAGTTCCTGGTCCGTCCCCGGAGGATCGGCATGGGCGTCGCCGCGCGAATCGAGCGTTACCTCGCCGAACACGAGCTTTCCTGGCAGCGCGTCGGCCATTCTCCGAGCGGCTGCGCGATGGACTCGGCCCATCGCGCGCACGTGCTGCCCGCGGAGATGGCGAAGGCGATCGTGCTCGAGGACGACTACGGGTACGTCGTCGCGGTGATTCCCGCGGATCGCCGGCTCGACCTCGACAAGGTGCGCCAAGCTCTGGATCGCGACCTCGCGCTCGCGAACGAAGGCGAGGTCGCCGAGCTCTTCCCCGATTGCGAGCCGGGCGCCGTGCCGCCGATGGGCGAGGCGTACGGGATCGCGACCGTGTGGGATGCATCGCTCGGCGAGCGGCCCGAGGTGTACTTCGAGGCGGGCGACCATCGCACGCTGGTGCGCGTGAGCGGGCGCGCGTTCGCGGGCCTCATGACCGGCGCCGATCGCATCGACGCGACGCGGGACTGAGGTGGAAACGATCTCGCGCCGCGAGGCCGCCTCGCTGCTGCTCGCCGGCGCCGCGGCCGCCGCATTGCCGGCGCTCGGCGCCGAGTCGTCGCGTCGCATCGCCCTTCCGCCGCCTCGCAAGACCGGCGGCATGTCCCTCGTGGAAGCGCTGTCGAAGCGCCGCTCGATGCGTGAGTTCTCGCCGCGTCCACTGGAGCCGCAGGCGCTGTCCAACCTGCTGTGGGCGGCCTACGGCATCAACCGAGCGAGCGGCGATCGGACCGCGCCCTGCTGGCGGCACGTG
This sequence comes from Usitatibacter sp., assembly GCA_035516915.1. GTDB lineage: Bacteria > Pseudomonadota > Gammaproteobacteria > Burkholderiales > Usitatibacteraceae > Usitatibacter. Next base: position 6,429 of record DATIZV010000316.1, read on the forward strand.
CAGGCGATCGAGGTGTACGCGGCGATGGCGGACGGCCTTTGGCTGTACGAACCGAAGGAGCACGCGCTGCTCGCACGCGGCAGCGAAGACATCCGCGCGCTGACCGGCGTGCAGGACTTCGTGGCGACGGCGCCGTTGAATCTCGTCTACGTGGCGCACGGCGAGCGCATGCGCGACGTCTCTCCCGAGGAGCGTCGCCTGTACGCATCGGTGGATGCGGCCGTGATCGCCGAGAACGCCTACCTCGCGTGCGCGGGCGAGGGCCTCGCCACCGTGCTGCGCGCGTCGCTCGACCCGCGCAAGCTCGCGCAGGCGATGCGCGTCGACGCGGACGCGATCGTCACGTTCGCGCAGTCGGTCGGTTATCCCCCGGCTTAGCGCGGGCGCTCAGGCGCGGTCTGCCTCATCCAGCTTCGCGCCGGGCAGGATCTCCACGCCGCCGCGCGAAAGCCTGATCCATCCGCGCACCTGGAAGTCCGAGAGGATGCGGCTCACGGTCTCCATCGTGAGGCCGAGGTGCTCGCCGATCTCGCGGCGGCGCATCGGCAGGCGGAAGGCGCTCTTCGAATAGCCGCGCTCCTCCCAGCGCTTCGAGAGGTCGAGCAGGAAGCGCGCGACGCGCTCCGAGGCGGCATGGCGCGTGAGGAGCGCCGAATGCTCCTGCGAGCGCGCGAGCTCGGCGCCGATCAGCTTGCGCAGCTGCGCGCCCAGGCTCGGAATTCCCTCGGCGAGGACCTCGGCGCGGTGGCGCGGGATCTCGCAGACCTGCGAGTCCTCGAGCGCGATCGCTTCCGTCGGATGCACGCCGTCGGCGAACGCGTCGAGCCCCGCGGCATCGCCGGGCAGCAGGAAGCGCACGATGAAGCGGCCGCCGTCGGCGCCCGGCGCGCACGCCTTGAGGAATCCCGCGCGCACCGCGAAGAGCGCCGATTGCGGCAAGCCGGCGCGATAGAGGCGCTCGCCCTTGGCGAGGCGCCGGCGCGTCTGCACGGCGTTGAGCCAACCTTCGGCCGCCGAGAGGGGGAAGCACAGCGGATGCATCGCGCAAGCGGTGCAGGCGACCTGGCGTCCGCGCACGGGCGGTTTGCCCGGCATCGGAGCGATCGCTTCGGCGGGGGGCGTGGAGATCGGAATGTCCATCGCGATTTCCTTAGGGCAATGCGGGCCGGAGGCCCGTGAGGAGGTAATCGAGCAGCTCGGCCACCGGGCGGATGGCGGTGCCGAACGGAAGCGCTTCCGAGCCGCGGAAGAAGAGGCCTTTCTTCACGTCGCCGTGCAATGCATACGCGAGGCGCGTGGCGATGCAGAACTGCCCGGCGTTGGCGAGCCCGTCGCGCAACCCGCACACGGTGAGGCATTGCCCGCCCGGCACGCAGCGGCGCGGGTCGGCCTTCGCGTGCGATTGCAGCGCCTTCTCGCGCTTGAGGTAATTGCGCAGCCACGGAGTCGCCACCGCCCGCGCGGGAAGGCCGGCGACGCTCATGAACGTGACGAGGTCCTCGGGCCTCGCCTCGGCGAGCACGCGCTTGAACTCGGCGTGCGCGTCGCCCTCGGCGCAGACGGCGAAGGGCGTGCCCACTTGCACCGCGCAAGCGCCCAGCGCGAGGAGCGCGCGCACCTGCTCGTGGGTGTGGATGCCGCCCGCCACGATCACGGGAATGCGGTCGCGGCCCAGCGCGAGCTCGTCGTAGAGCGCGAAGATGCGCTCGAGCACGGGCTCGAAGTCGTAACGCGGGTCGGAGACATCGGAGATGCGCGTCGCGCCGAGGTGGCCGCCGGCGTAGCGCGGATGCTCGATCACGATCGCGTCCGGCAGCCGGTTCTTCCTCATCCACTTGCGCAGCACGATCGAGACGCCGCGCGCCTCGGAGAGAATGGGAATCAATGCGACGTCCGGAAAGCCGCTCGCGAGCTCCGGCAGGTCGAGCGGAAGGCCCGCGCCCATCACAATCGCGTGCGCTCCGGATTCGCAGGCCTGGCGCACGTACTGCGCGTGCGCGTTCACCGCTTTCATCACGTTCACCGCGATCGCGCCCTCGCCGGCGCAAAGCGCGAGCGCGGCGCGGATCTCGCGGTCGAGCGCGACGTTGTTGAGCCGGTCGAGCGTCTCCTTGTCCGTGGTGTGCGAGGCGAGGAGGTCCGGGTGATGCTGGCGCAGCTCGACGCTCGAGATCGTGCCGAGCGCGCCGAGCCGCGCGACGTGACCCGCGAGACGATGCGCCGAAACGCCGATTCCCATGCCGCCCTGGACGACGGGAACGAGGGAGCGGGCGCGCAGCTTCCACCGCGGCAGCGGCGCACCCGAAACGGTTTCGGCCATGCCCTTCGCCGGAGATGATCCAGGGACTGAGGCTAGCGGGAAGGCGGGTCCGAAACAATGCCGATCGCGCTCTGCGCGGCCGTTTTTCGCGTCGGTTTGCACTGGATCAAGCTTTCGCGTGGTCGCGCGCCCGGCTTCGCGGCTGCATGCTACGTTGCCGAAGAACCGGAAAAGCCCAAGGCCATGAGCACGAGCGCGACCCGCACCAGCACCGGCACCGGCGCCAGCACCCGTTCGATCACCTCCCGCATCGATGCCGTCACGGGCATTCCTGCGCGCTATCTCTCGGACCGGCTCCCTGCGCCGCGCGCGGTGAAGATCGAGCTCACGTCGCAGTGCAACTACCGCTGCGGCTTCTGCGCGCACCGGCTGCGCATGAAGAACCGCGGCGCGATGGAGCGCGCGTTCTACGAGCGCGTGGTGGGCGAGATGGTCGATGCCGGCGTCGAGGAGCTCGGCGTCTTCTACATCGGCGAGTCGTTCATGTGCCGCTGGCTCCCGGAAGCGATCGCCTACGCGAAGAAGCGCGGCATCCGCTACGTCTTCCTCACCACCAACGGATCGCTCTCGACGCCGGCCCGCGTGAAGGCGTGCATGGAGGCGGGGCTCGACTCGCTCAAGTTCTCGATGAACAACGCCGACGAGGAGCAGTTCAAGGAGATCGCCGCGGTGAAGCCGAAGCTCTGGCGCGACGCGATCGCGAATCTCAAGGCGGCATGGAAGGTGCGCGAGGAGGGCGGCTACGACTGCGGCCTCTACGCCTCGAGCATCCAGTACGACGGCGAGCAGCAGGAAAAGATGATGGCGCTGGTGGAGGAGATCCGTCCCTACGTCGACGAGCACTACTGGCTGCCGCTCTATTCCATGGGAAGCCTCGCCACGCGGCGCGAGGAGGAGCTCGGCTACCGGCCCATCGCCGGGAACCAGGGGCGCATCGGCGCGCTGCGCGAGCCGCTGCCGTGCTGGTCGGCGTTCACCGAGGGACACATCACCTACGACGGGAAGCTCTCCGCCTGCTGCTTCGACGCGGGCGACAAGTGGGTGATGGCGGACCTCACGAAGGTGCCGTTCCTGGAAGGCTGGAACAGCGAGGCCTTCACCGCGTTGCGCCGCGCGCACCTCAGGAAGGACGTGACCGGGACGATCTGCGAGTCCTGCGTCGCGTACCGGTAGCGCCGGCGCCAGCTAGCCGCGGCGCTCCCCGTCGGCCTTCGCGCGGCCCTCTTCCATCTCGCCCCACATCGCGTTCAGGATCGCGAGCAGCACCGCGAATCCGACTCCCAGCACCCAGGCGAAGTACCACATCGTCGCGGCTCCTCAGTAGACGCTCGGCCCGTTGTCGCGCACGTAGGCCGCGGTCACCTTGCCGGCCATCACCCGGTAGGCCCACGCGGTGTACAGGAGCACGATCGGCATGAAGATCACCACCGCCCAGAACATGAGGCCGAGCGTGAGCTCGCTCGAGGTGGCGTCCCAGACCGTGAGGCTCGAGCGCGGGTCCGAGCTCGAGGGCATCACGAAGGGGAACATCGAGACGCCGGCGGTCCCGATCACGCCGGCGATCGCGACCGACGAGGCGGCGAAGGCCGCGAGCGCTCGCCCGCCGCGGGCGAGCACGATGCCGGCGAGCGTCGCGGCGAAGCCCGCGGCGGGAACCAGCATCGTGAGGGGATGGCGCGAGTAGTTCGCGAGCCACGCCCCGGGAGCGACGGCGACGGTCTTCGCGAGGGGGTCGGACGCGGCGAGCGGGTCGGCGCCCGAGGTGATCGCATACCCGCGCACGCCGAGCGCGAGCCACACGCCCGCGACGGCGAACGCGACGAGGAGGAGGAGGCCGAAAACGAGCGAGGCGGTGCGCGCACGGGCCGCGACCGCGCCCTCCGTCCGGTGCATGAGGTAGTTCGCGCCGTGGAAGCCGATCATCGCGACGCTCACCACGCCGGCGAGCAGCGCGAAGGGATTGAGCAGCTGCCAGAAGCTGCCGGTGTAGTACGGCACGAGGTTCGCGTCGAAGTGGAACGGCACGCCCTGCAGCAGGTTTCCGAACGCGACGCCGAAGATGAGCGTGGGCACCGCGCTGCCGGCGAAGATGCCCCAGTCCCAGGTACGGCGCCAGCGTGCATGGTCGAGCTTGCTGCGGAAGTCGAACGACACGGGGCGCAGGAAGAGCGTCCACAGCACGGCGAGCATGGCCCAGTAGAACCCGGAGAACGCCGCGGCGTAGACGAGCGGCCAGGCCGCGAACACGGCGCCGCCGGCCGTGATGAACCACACCTGGTTGCCGTCCCAGTGCGGGCCCACCGTGTTGATGATCACGCGCCGCTCGGTATCGTCGCGTCCGGCGAAGGGCAGCAGCATGCCCACGCCCATGTCGTGGCCGTCCATGACGGCGAAGCCGATGAGCAGCACTCCCACCAGGAGCCACCAGATGAAGCGCAGGGTTTCGTAGTCGAGCATGGCGGTCACGCTCCTGCAGGTTGCGCGGCCTCCACCGGCCCCTGGCGTGCGTACTTGAGCATCAGGTAGACCTCGACCACGGCGAGCGCCGTGTAGAGGCCGATGAAGCCGGCGAGGGATCCGTAGAGATTTCCCACCGAGAGGGTCGAGGAGGAAAGGAACGTGGGCAGCACGCCGTAGATGGTCCAGGGCTGGCGCCCGTATTCGGCGACGAACCAGCCCATCTCGGCCGCGATCCACGGCGCGGGGAGGAACCAGAGCGCCCAGCGCAGCAGCCACCGCTGCTCGCCGCAGCGCCCGCGCAAGGTGTGGTAGAAGGCGACGGCGAAGAGGGCGAGCATCGCGAAGGCGAGCGCGACCATGAGGCGGAATCCCCAGAAGAGCGGCACCACGTGCGGGATCGTGTCGGCGGCGGCGCGGTCGATCATCGCGGGCGTGGCCTGGCGCACGTCGGAGGTATACCTGCGCAGCAGCAACCCGAACCCGAGGTCCGCCTTGTGGCGCTCGAAGCGCTCCCGCGCCGCGGCGTCCGCCGGATCCTTGCGCAAATCCGCGAGGGCGCTCACCGCTTCGATCCCAGAGACCACGCGCTCGCGGTTCTTCCCGCGAATCTCCGCGATGCCCGGGATCTCCTTCGATGCCTTGCGCGTCGCGATGAGTCCGAGCAGGTAGGGAACGCGCACGGCGTAGTCGTTGCGCATGTCCTTCTCGTCGGGAATCGCGAAGAGCGTGAGGGCGGCCGGCGCGGGTTCGGTCTCCCATTCGGCCTCCATCGCCGCGAGCTTGGTCTGCTGGGCGTCGGTGACCGTGTAGCCCGATTCGTCGCCGAGCACGATGACGGAGGCCGCCGAGGCGAGCCCGAAGGCCGCGGCGATGCGGAAGGAGCGCTTCGCGAACTCGAGGTGCCGGCCCTTCAGCAGGTACCAGGACGAGATCGCCAGCACGAAGATCGAGCCCGTCACGTACCCGGCGCTCACGGTGTGCACGAACTTCGCCTGCGCCGTGGGGTTGAACAGCACCTGCCAGAAGTTCGCGAGCTCCATGCGCATCGTCTTCTCGTTGAAGACCGCGCCGACCGGATCCTGCATCCACCCGTTCGCCACCAGGATCCACAGCGCCGAAAGATTGCTGCCGACCGCGAGCAGGAGCGTCACGAACAGGTGCTGCACCTTCGACAGGCGGTCCCATCCGAAGAAGAAGAGGCCGATGAAGGTCGACTCGAGGAAGAACGCCATCAGCCCCTC
>DATIZV010000317.1:0-6024 GCA_035516915.1 Usitatibacter sp.
CGATCTCGTAGCCGGACAATCCGTAGAAAAACTCCCGCAGCGCCTGCCTCCACCCGCGCGCGGCGAGCGTGCTATCGTTGCTCCCGCCATGACGCTGCTTATCGGTATCGCCGCGGTCGCGATCGTCGCCTGGTTTGCAGCCGGCACGATCTGGAACGTCCGCAAGGGAAGCGCGCTGATGCGCTGGATGCAGCACGGATTGCCGGCGCTCGGCGAGCGGACCACCGTGCGCTGGCTCGGCTCGACCGCGGTCGAGATGGCGATCAGCGACGCCAGGGCCCCGTTCAAGGGGGCGACGCTCGTCATCTTTCTCGAGGCCCGCGACCTGCCCTGGATGTGGGCGCTCGGCCGCGGCCGCGGCCGGCGCGACACGCTCATCGTCCGCGGCGTTCTGCGCCGCGCCCCGGGCATCGAGCTCGAAGCGCTCGATCCCGCGAGCTGGTCCGGCCGCGACGCGCTCCCGCGTGTGCCGCGGGAGTGGCAGGCCCGCCGCGCCGAGGTTCCCGGTGGATTGGTCGTCCATCACGCTGACGCCGCCGCTCTCGCGAGCGCCGATGATCTGCTCGCGCTCGCGAACCGCGCCGGGCTCGCCGTGCAACGGCTCTCCGTGCGCCGCTCCGAACCGAACTTCCAGCTTCACGTTTCTTTTCCCGATGACCGGCAGGGAGCGCGCGATTTCTTCGAAGCCGTGCGCGGCCTCGCGGAACGCGCGCTCGCCTGACACGGGTCACCTATGCGTGCGCCGCGGGCGGCAATACGGGCGGAACTGCGACCGGACGCTGGGCCGGGGCCTTGGGTTCCCCGCTGTGGCGGAGGTAAGCCTTGTAGCCGTCCCAGCCGATGATGACGGCCGCCACGAAAAGGAGCGCCGAGACCAGGATCATGGCCCACGCACCTGCCACGGGCAGCGTCGACATCTTCGGGTTCGCCGCAATCGTCACGTAGAGGTTGCGCGCCGTGACGACGGTCGCCGCCAGCGTGGTTACGTACATGAAGATCATCGGTATGACGACGAAGGTCGAGCTGCGCTTCTCCGACTTCAGCCACACCGCCACCACGAGGAGGCTCAGGGCCGCCATCAGCTGGTTGGAGGCGCCGAACATCTGCCAGAGGTAGACCCACGTTCCGGTGAGCACGAGCGCGAGCGTGAGGAACATCGAGATCAGGCTCGAGACGTGCATGTTGCGAACCGGCGGGATGGCGTCGCCGACCCACTCGGTGAGCGTCACGCGCATCACGCGGAAGACGAGTTGCGTGACCGTGAGCACGATCAGAACGAATGTGCCGAAGCCGAGCGCGGTGCCGAGAGTCTCGGGGATGAGCCCGAAGGTTCCGGCGTACACGAGCTTGCCGACCCCGATCGCGAACCGGCCGCCGCCGCCGCCGGCGCCGGCAATCGATACGGCGGTGAGCGACAGGAGCGCCAACGCGTTCTCGCCGAACATCGAGCCCGCGCCGACCGGCAAGCCGTCCGTTTCGTACTCGAGCTGGCGGGCGGTTCCGACCGAGCCGACGAGAGCGTGCCAGCCGGAGATCGCGCCGCACGCGATGGTGACGAAGAGCATCGGCCACAGCGGCTGCCATGCCTTGCCCGTCTCGATGCCGAAGCCGAGATCCTTGAACGCGGGCAGCGCGAACGCGCCGATGAGATTGCCCGCCGCGTCCGTGGTTCCGAGCAGAGGCGCGACGATCATCCCCACCGCTGAGAGCAGGATGGTGATCGACGTGATCCAGAAGCCGATGTAGTTCACCGGCTGCGCGAAGCGCCAGATCGGCAGGTTCGCGCCGAGGTAGCTGAACGCGAACAGGAACACCGTCCACAACAGGTAATTGGGCAGCGTCCTCAGCACTCCGGTGGTCGCGTCATACGCGGGCGTGGTCGGACGCACGCCGTCCTTGCCCGGCGCCGGAATGCGCGGATCCGCGAGAGTCGGGTCCTCGACCGCGAACAGCGGCTGGTGGCCGGTGATGCCGTCCACCGCGTTGTTCAACGAAGCGACCGCGGCCGCCACCGGGCCGTTCACCAGAACACCCTTGTCGTCGCGGTGCTGGCCCCACGGGCCGGCCGCCATGCCGGCGAGCGTGAGCGCGACGACAAGCACCGTGACGCCCATGATGCCCATCTTCCAGCGGTACATCATCTGGCCTGCGAGCAAGCCCATCAGGGCGAGCATCAGGATGCCCAACGGGACATCGGGACGCGCCGACAGCGTGGCCGCCAGGATGCCGATGAACGCGCCCGCGAGCAGCATCAGGTAGAAGAAGATGAACACGAACAGGATCGTGCGCGTGCGCGGCGCGATGAGCTTGTGCGAGATCGCCGACAGGCTGTTGCCGTCGTTGCGCACCGCGACCATGATCGCGGAGTAGTCGCTCACCCAGCCGATGAAGCTGACGCCGAGGATCAACCATGCCAGCGCGGGCGACCACCCCCACAGATTGGCGGCGGTGATCGGCCCCACGATGGGGCCTGCGGCTGCGATTGCCTTGAAGTGATACCCGAACAGGACGTTGCGGCTGGTCGGCATGAAGTCCACGCCGTCCATGTACATCCGCGCCGGCGTGGCGCGCCGCGAGTCGGATTGGATGACGTTGCGGTCGACGCGCTTCGCGTACAGGTTGTAGGCGAGCAGCGTGGTGACCACGCCGAGGATGACGATCCAGAGGGTGTTCATGGCGGCCCTTTCCGGTCGGTGCCGGCGGTCGCATCGCGCAGCGCTTCTTCGTCGGCGCAGTTCGCAGTGCGGCGACCTTCGCCGATTGTTCGCCTTTCGGGGACGGGCCTGTTGACGAGGGTCAATCAATCGCCGCGCGAGGCGCCGCGGCGATGGGCCGGTCGATCCGATCCGAAGCGCGCGCCCGATCCTCGCGCATGCGCTAAGCTTCCTCCGCAACGACCGGAGGAAGCCGATGCATCCCCTCACACCTCCCTTCAGCCACGAGAGCCAACCACCGAAATGCTTCCCCTGAACGACATACGCGTGATCGAGTTCTGCAACGTCGCGGCGGGGCCCTTCTGCGGCATGCTGCTCGCCGACATGGGCGCCGACGTGGTGAAGGTCGAGCACCCGCAGGGCGGCGACTCCATGCGCCAATGGCCTCCGCTCACGAACGGCTACAGCGAGAACTTCGCCTCGTTGAACCGCAACAAGCGGTCGGTGACGCTCGACCTGAAGAGCGCCGCAGACCGGGAGCGCGCGCGTCGCCTCGTGCGGGGCGCCGACGTGCTGATCGAGAACAACCGGCCCGGAGTGATGCAGCGCCTGGGCCTCGGCTACGCGTCCTTCGAGCACGAGAACCCGAAGCTCGTCTACTGCTCCGTCTCCGCCTTCGGACAGGAAGGGCCGCGCGCGGAGGAGGGAGGGTTCGACCTCACGCTCCAGGCGATGGCGGGCGTGATGAGCGTCACGGGCGAGCCGGGCGGCGCGCCGGTGAAATGCGGCGTTCCCCTCTCGGACTTCTGCGCCGGCCTCTATGCGGCCTATGCGATCGCCTCGGCGCTGCGCGAAGTGGCGCGCACCGGCACGGGCACGCACATCGACGTCTCGATGCTCGGCGCCTCGCTCGCGGTGGCGGCGCTGCAGACCAGCGAATACTTCGGCACCGGCCGCGATCCGGTGAAGCTGGGCTCCGCCCATCCGCGCAACGCCCCCTACCAGGCGTTCCGCGCGAAGGACGACTGGTTCGCGATGGCGGCGGGCAACGACGGCCTGTGGCGCGCGGCTTGCGGCGCGATCGGCCGCGACGACCTCGCGGGCGACCCGCGGTTCGGCTCCACGGCGCTCCGCGCGAAGCACCAGGCGGAGCTCAAGGAGATCCTCGAGGGGGAATTCGCGAAGCACACCGCGGCGCAGCTCCTCGCGAGGTTCCGCGCCGCGGGCGTGCCGTGCGCGCCGATCAACGCCTATTCGCAGGCGCTCGCCGACGAGCAGGTGCGGCACATGGGCTGGGTGGAGGAGATCGACCTTCCCTCGGGCAAGCGCACCCGCACGTTCGCCTCGCCGTTGCGCTTCGACGGACGCGGCTTCCCGATCCGGCGCAGTCCTCCGGCGCTCGGCGAGCACAACGGGGAAGTTTTCGCCGAAGAGGGAAGCGCGGCCCGCTAGGAGCAGGCGATCCTCCTGCGCTCTTCGGCGCATCGCCGTGCCGAACGCGCTCGGGCCCTGTCGTGTCCGACAGGGAACCTGCCTCGCCCCCGCGGGGCGACCCCATGGAGCCCGCCATGAAGAAGATGATCGCCATCCTTTTCGGTGCAGCGGTAGCGCTTTCCGCCGGCGCCGCCCTCGCGCAATACCCCAACTACCCGAACGACCCGGACTGGGCGGCCCGCCAGCGCGCCTACGACGAATGGCGCGCGCAGCATCCCAACGACCAATGGGGCGACGAGCGCTGGCGCGGCCCGCGCTACGCGCAGGGCGACTGGGAATGCTGGAACCCGCACGCCGGACACTTCGAAGGGGTGCGCCCCGGCGAGGTGCAGAACGACCTCGACTTCTCGCGCTGCCGCCCGAAGGACGGGGCGCTGCAGCCCTATCCGGGGTACGGCTGGCGCTGAAGCGCGCCCGACCGTCAACCGCGCGTGAACGCCTCGGCGATCGCGCGGCTCACGACCAACACGGCGCAGGCGACGCCGAGGTGCTTGGCGATCTCGGCGCCCGCCCCGACGCGGCGCTCGCGTGCGACGAGGAAGGTGAGCACCGCGAGGAGCGCCATGCCCCAGGCGATCGTCGCGGGGAACGCCGCGCGCGGCGGCGAGAGGGCCACGATGAGCACGAACGTGAGGCAGCCGGCGAGCCGCGCGGCGAAGTTCGAGAGCGTTCCGACGAACGCGTCACGCGGTTCCAGGCGCTCCGATTCCTGGTAGACGTGGATGCTCAGGGAGTCGGTGAGGTTGTCGGCGACGGCCGCGATGAGCAGCGCGGTGATGACCGTCGCGCGCGAGGCGCTCGTCGCGTCGAGTCCGGCGACCAGGGCCATGCTGGTGACGATCGCGGCCGTGCCGCCGAAGCTCACGCGGCGGATCTTCACCGCTCGCCGCTGGTTGCCGGGAGCTTCGGCGCCAGGTACGCGGACCAGTCCGCGAGCGTCCTCAGCTTCCCGTAGTCCTTCTCCGGAATGTCCACGTGCAGGCGCTCGTGCACCGTCACGATCACCCGCAGCCAGTCCATCGAGTCGAGGTCGACCTGGTCGCGCAGCGCCCGGTCGGGGCGAAGCGCGGCGGGGTCCGTTTCGGGCGCGACGGAGCGGATGATCTCCACCACGCGCGCCTGGATGTCGTTCGCGTTCACAGTTCCTCCGGATGTTGCAGTCGCTCGCGCAGCTCGGCCAGGAACCGCGCCCCGCGCATGCCGTCGCTCGCGCGGTGGTCGGCCGAGAGGCTCGCGATCGTGATCGGCAGCGCGCGCACGGTTCCATCCTCCACCCACGGACGTGCGTCGATGCGTCCGAACCCCACCAGCGCCACTTGCGGCGGATAGATCACCCCGAGCACCGATTCCACGCCGGTCTCGCCGAGGTTGGTCACGGTGATCGTCGGGTCCGACATCTCGGAGCTGCGCAGCGATCCGGCGCGCGCGCGCGCGACGAGGTCGGAGAGATCGTGCATCAGCTCGTCGAGGCCCTTGCGGTCGACGTCGTGGATCGCGGGCGAGATGAGGCCGCCCTGGCGGATCGAGATCGCGACGCCGAGGTGCACGGCTTGCGACGGCCGGAACGCGCCGTCGATCCAGAAGCCGTTGAGCTCGGGCGCCTTCTTCAATGCGAGGGCGACGGCCTTGAGCTGCGCGACGCCCATGAGGAGCCGCTCGGTCACCGCGCGCTTCTCGTTCTCGCGCGCGAGCCACTCCATCGCGCGCGCCATCGGAATCGGCTCGGTGAGGTAGTAGTGCGGGATCTCGCGCTTCGAGCGGCTCATCGCCGCGCCGATCGCCTTGCGCATCTCGGCGGTGCGATCGGCCGAAGGCTTCGCGGCGGCGGCCGAGGGCTTCGCGGCGGCAGTAGAGGGCTTCGCGACATGCGCCGCCT
>DATIZV010000318.1:0-5549 GCA_035516915.1 Usitatibacter sp.
CGCGCAGGCGGCGCTCATGAGGCGCCATGCCGATCCGCGCGCCGCCGAGGCCTTCGCGGCCTCGCGCATCGATGCGGCGGGCGGCGGGCGCGCGTTCGGGACGCTCGGCTCGCCCGCGGACGCGGCGGCGCTCGTGCGCCGCGCTTCGTTCGAGGAGCCCTAGGGAAGGTCTGCGCGCCGCGGGCGGTTGCCCCCCGCGACCATCCGGTACTCGTAGAGCCGGCACTCGAGCGCGCCGTTGAAGAGCACGGTCTTGCGCGAGGCGTGCAGGCGGATGAGCCGCGCGAGCTCCGGGTCGCCGGAGAACACGAAGGCGGTCCAGCCGGCAAACTTCCTCTTGAGCGCGTCGCCCAGCTGCGGATAGAACTGCGCGAGCCGTTCCTTCTCGCCCAGGCGCACGCCGTAAGGCGGATTGGTGACGAGGATGCCGCGCGGCGCGGGCGCCGAGAGCTCCAGCAGGTTCGCCTGCTTGAGGCTCACCGCCGCCTCGAGCCCCGCGGCGCGCAGGTTCATGCGCGCCTGCTCGACCGAGCGTCCGTGCAGGTCCGAGCCGAACACGGGAAGCGCCGCGATTGGCTTCTCCTCGCGGGCCGCCGCCGCGCGCTCGCGCTCCCACGCGGCCGCATCGAAACGCGCCAAACGCCGGAAGCCGAAGTCGCGACCGCGCCCGGCCGCGCGCCCGAGCGACATCTCCGCCGCCTCGACGAGGAACGTTCCCGCGCCGCACATGGGATCGAGCAGCGCGATTCCCGGCCGCCACCCGGCGACGTGCAGGATTCCGGCCGCGAGGTTCTTCTTGAGCGGCGCCTCGCCCACGTGCTCGCGCGCGCCGCGCTTGAAGAGCGGCTCGCCGCTCGTATCCAGGTACAGCGTGCATTGCCGCGCATCGAGGAAGGCGTGCACGCGCACGTCCGGGTCGCGCGGCGCTACCGACGGGCGCCGGCCGAGCGCGTCGCGGAAGTGGTCGGCGACCGCGTCCTTCACGCGCAGCGTCACGAAATCGAGGCTCTTCACCGGGCTGCGATGCGCGTTGGTCTCGACCTTGAAGGTGCGCTCGGCCGAGAAGAGCTCGCGCCAGCGGACCTCGCGCGCGCGCGCATACACCTCGTTCTCGTCCGCGTAGGCAAAACGCGCGACGCGCCACAGGATGCGGCTCGCGATGCGCGAGCGAAGGTTCGCGGCGTACACCAGGTCGAACGGCCCGGAGAACGCGACCCCTGCATCAGCGGGCTCGGTGTGCGCCGCTCCGAGCGTCGCGAGCTCCTCGGCGAGCGCCGCGGAAAGCCCGCGCGGGCAAGGCGCGAAGAACGACTGCGCCTGCGCCGCGTCCTTGCGCAATATTCGCCGCGGTTCGCTGTTCACGGTAGGAATCCGGGCGGCCGGGGCCGCTAGAACGGCTTCACCACGACCAGGATCACGATCGCGACCAGCAGCACCGTGGGAATCTCGTTCACCCAGCGGTAGAAGACGTGGGAGTGGCGGTTGGCGTCGCGCGCGAAGTCGCCGCGGAGCTTCCCGAGCCAGAAGTGATAGGCGACGAGCAGCACGACGAGCGTCACCTTGGCGTGCAGCCAGCCGCCATCGAAGCCGTAACGCAGCCAGAGCCACAGGCCGGTGGCGACGGTGAGCACCATGGCCGGCAGCATGATGCCGCGGTAGAGCTTGCGCTCCATCACCTTGAAGCGCTCGTTCGACGGCGCGTCGCTCGCCTGCGAGTGATAGACGAAGAGCCGCGGAAGGTAGAAAAGCCCCGCGAACCACGAGACGACGAAGACGATGTGGAAGGCTTTCACCCAGAGCATAGGTGTATCATTTTACGTGATGTTTTTCCGCCTCCTCGGCGCGGCCAGCGCCGCGATCCTGCTCGCCGCGGGCCCCGCCCACGCCGTGCCGCTCGTGCAGACGCCGCACGTCGAAGCGCAACTCGTGAGCGACCAGCTCTCCGCGCAACCGGGCAAGCCCGTGCTCGTGGGGCTCAAGCTGCGCATGGTGCCCGAGTGGCACACGTACTGGAAGAACCCCGGAGACTCGGGACTGCCCACGCGCATCCGCTGGGAGCTTCCGCCGGGCTGGAAGGCGGGACCGATCGAGTGGCCGTATCCCACCAAGCTTCCGGTGGGGCCGCTCATGAACTACGGCTACGAGGATGACGTGGTGCTCCTCTCGGAGCTCACGCCGCCCGCCGATGCGAAGCCGGGCAGCGCCGACATCAGGGCGCGCGTCCAATGGCTGGTATGCAGGGACATCTGCGTGCCGGAGAAGGGCGACCTCGATCTCGCGCTTCCCGTTTCCGCGGCGCAGCCCAGGCGCGACATCCGCTTCCTCGCGCACATCCAGCGCGCGCGGGACATGCTGCCCGTGACGCTCCCCGCCTGGAAATCCGAGGCGGCGATCGCCGGCAAGTCGCTCGTGGTGCGCATCTCCGCGCCGCAGGGCGGCGTCGTGCCGGCAAAGGTGACGTTCTTTCCCGAGCGCGCGGAGCTCATCGTGCCCGCCGCGCCGGAAAAGGTCACGCGCACGGGGCGCGACCTCACCATCGAGATGCAGCTCGCCGATCCGCCGCCGAAGGACGTCTCGTCGGTGAAGGGAGTCGCGGTGGCTCCCGACGGATGGCCCGGCACGAACCAACGCCGCGCGATCGAGGTCGACGCGCCGAAGGTCGCCTCCCTTGCGGCCGCGGCGGGGAGCGTCGCGATCTCGGCCAACGACGACGGCATCGGCGGCAGCGTCTTCGCCGCGCTGGCGCTCGCCTTCCTCGGCGGGATGATCCTCAACCTCATGCCGTGCGTCTTTCCCGTGCTCGGCATCAAGGTGATGGGCTTCGTGAAGCACGCGCACGGCGAGGCGCGCGCGATGCGGCTGCAGGGCGCGGTCTTCGCCGCGGGCGTGCTCGCCTCGTTCACCGCCCTCGCGGGCGTGCTGCTCGCGCTGCGCGCCGGCGGCGCGGAGCTCGGCTGGGGCTTCCAGCTGCAGTCGCCCGCCGTGGTGGCGGTGCTCGCGTGCCTCTTCTTCGTGCTGGCGCTCAACCTGTCGGGCCTCTTCGAATGGGGCGCGTTCGCGCAGTCGATGACTTCGAGCCTGAGTGCGCGCGGCCGATACGCCGACGCGCTCCTCTCCGGCGTCCTCGCCACGGTGGTCGCCACGCCGTGCACCGCGCCCTTCATGGGGGCCGCGGTGGGCTTCACCGTGACGCAGTCGGCGGGGCTCGCGATCGCGGTGTTCGCGGCGTTGGGGCTCGGCATGGCGTGCCCGGTGTTCCTGCTGTCGCTCTTCCCGGGACTCCTCAAGCGCCTGCCCCGGCCGGGCGCGTGGATGCAGACCTTCAAGCAGGTGCTCGCGTTCCCGCTCTACGCGACCTCGGCGTGGCTCGCGTGGGTGCTCGGCGCGCAGGCGGGCAACGACGCGGTGCTCGCGCTGCTGCTGGGCCTCGTGCTGCTCGCGTTCGGCGCCTGGATGTACGGCCGCTGGGCGCACGCCGGCGCCCGCTGGCAGCCCGTGCTCGCGGTGCTGCTCGGCCTCATCGGCCTCGCCGTCGCCTGGCCGCCGACGCAGCCCGCGAAGGGCGCGGCCGCGCTCGCGCAGGCCGGGGGCGACTGGGAAGCGTGGTCGCCGCAACGCGTGCAGAGCCTCCTCGCGCAGGGACGCCCGGTGTTCGTCGACTTCACGGCCGCGTGGTGCGTGACCTGCCAGGTGAACAAGCGCGTCGCGTTGCACGACGCGGCGGTGGCCAAGGCGTTCAGCGACCGCGGCGTCGCGCGGCTCACCGCCGACTGGACGCGGCAGGACCCCCGCATCACCGAAGCGCTCGCCGCGTTCGGGCGCAACGCGGTGCCGGTGTACGCGCTGTACGCGCCCGGCTCGAACGTGCCGCACCTCCTTCCGGAGCTCCTCACGCCGTCGATCGTGATCGCCGCCCTCGACGGGCTGCCCGCATCCCGCGGCGCGACCGCCGTCACGCAGCGCTGATTCAGCGCAGCAGGCGGCGGCGAAAGAGCCGCATCGAGATCGCGTACGCGGCCAGCGAGTAGAGCGCGAGCGCCGCGACGTGCGCGAGCGTCCCCGTGGGCCAGCGTCCGAGGAGCAGCGGCCTCGCGAGCGCCACGCCGTGCGTGAGCGGAAGCACGCGCGCGAAGGACTGCAGCCACGCCGGCATGTTCGTGACGGGATAGAAGACGCCGGAGAGCAGCATCATCGGCATCAGCGCGAGCGTGAACCAGTACTGGAAGAAATCGTAGGACTTCGCGAGCGCGGTGACCACGAGGCCCAGCGCGGAGAAGGCGAGCCCCGTGAGGAACGCGACCGGAAGGATGAGCGCCGCGGTCCACGAGTGCACGAGGCCCAGCACCGCCGCCACGGCGAGCACCGCCATGCCCGGAAGCACGCTCTTCGTGGCGCCCCAGACCCATTCGGCGAACACCACGTCCTCGAGCGCGACCGGCGCGTTGAGGATGCCTTCCCAGGTCCGCTGCACGTGCATGCGCGTGAATCCCGAGTAGAGCACCTCGAAGGACGCCGACATCATCGTCGAGTAGCACACCATCCCGCCCGCGAGGTACGCGACGTAGCGCACGCCGTCGACCTCGGGAAGCATCACGCCGAAGCCGACGCCGAAGCCCGCGATGTAGAAGAGCGGCTCGATCACGTCGCCCAGCACCGACTCCGCGGCGAGCTTCCTCCACACGAGGTAATTGCGCCGCCAGACGGCGATCCAGGAGGCGGACGGGATGGCGGGCGTCATCTGCCGGAGCGGCCAAACGGCTTGGGAACCACAGATGAACACAGATGAACACGGATGGTTCGTG
This sequence comes from Usitatibacter sp., assembly GCA_035516915.1. Taxonomy (GTDB): domain Bacteria; phylum Pseudomonadota; class Gammaproteobacteria; order Burkholderiales; family Usitatibacteraceae; genus Usitatibacter. The sequence goes on from DATIZV010000318.1 coordinate 4,803, forward strand.
AGTGAAATGGCGACCGAGGCCATTGGGACTCCGCATGCTCCCGCGCAGCTCGTCCGTGTTCATCTGTGTTCATCTGTGGTCGGCGAATCTTGTCTGCGTCACTCCCGGAGCTCCCTCCCCGTGAGGCGCAGGAAGACGTCCTCGAGGTTGGCGGGCCGGTGCACGAAGCGCAGGCGCGGGTAGGCGCGCAGGCTCGCGACGACCGGCGCAGGATCCTCGAGGTAGCAGAAGGCCGTCTCGCCGTGCAGCTCGGCGCGCGACGAGAGGGGGCGCCCGTGACCATCGATCCACTCCTCCACGCCGTCGCCGTACACCTCCACCACCTCGGGCTCGATGTGCTCGGCGATGAGCGCGGCGGGCGTTCCTTCCGCGAGCCTCGCGCCCGCGTCGATGATCTGGATGCGGTCGCAGAGGCGCTCGGCCTCGTCCATGAAGTGCGTGGTGAGCAGGATGGTCTTTCCCTCGCGCAGCAGCGCGCGCAGCTTCTCCCACATGAGGTGGCGTGCCTGCGGATCGAGGCCGGTCGTCGGCTCGTCGAGGAAGAGCAGGTCCGGATCGTTCACGAGCGCGCGCGCGAGCACGAGGCGGCGCTTCATGCCGCCGGAAAGCTCGTCGATCCGGCTCGCCGCGCGCGCCTCCAGCGCGGAGAACTCGAGGAGCGGCGGAACGCGGCGCGAGGCTTCCGCCGCCGAGCAGCCGAAATAGCGTGCGTACACGAGGAGGTTCTCGCGCACCGAGAAATCCGGG
>DATIZV010000319.1:0-11472 GCA_035516915.1 Usitatibacter sp.
AGGAGGGAAGCTGCCGGCCGTGGGTGCGCATCGAGCGGCATACCGTGCAGATGCAGCCGCGCGCGGTGCGCAAGTATCGCTTCGAGGTGCACGTGCCCAAGGATGCCGCGGCGCAGGAGTGCCGCTTCGCGATCATGGTGCAGAAGGCTTCGGAAGAGGCCGCGGTCAACGCCGGCAACATCCAGTTCCCGCTGCAGGGCCGCATCGGCGTGATCGTCTACGTCGCGGTGGGCGAGGTCGCGCCGCGCCTCGAGTTCCGCGGCGTCGGGCTCGCCGAGTTCAACGGGCGCCTCACGCCCGCGGCCACCTTCCACAACGGCGGCACTTCCCACGGCCGCCCGGAGGGCGTGCTCGAGGGCCGCGACGCCACGGGCAAGACCTATGAATTCGTCGTCTCGCCGTTCCCGATCCTTCCCGGCGAGACGCGCACCGTGGCCCTCTGGCCCCAGGAGGTCGCGGACAAGAAGACGCCGGAGCTCACCTATCCGCTGCGCCTGCGCGGCACCATCGAGTGGAACGGCGGGAAGCAGGACATCGATTCCACGCTCGCCGGCGGCCCCGGCGTCAAGGCCGGATCTTCGTGAGCGGGATGTCCACCTCGGCGTCGCCGCGCAACGGCACGTTCGCGGTGGGCGGATGCTGGTCGTCGACGCTCCACGGCAGGGGCAGCGCCTCGTTGAGGATCCGCAGGCTGTGCGTCCCGGGCGCGACCGCCGGGAACGAGAAGCGGCCCTGCGCGTCGGTGGTGACGGGGAAGCGCGAATCGAGGTAGATCGTCACGTTGGCCGCGCCCCGCTCGGTAGGCTGGCGGACCCCGTCGCCGTTCTCGTCGAAGAACACGACGCCCGAAAGGCGCCCGCTGCCCGGCGCGTTGCGTAGCCCGAGCGTCTGGTAGGGCGTTCCCGACGATTCCTCGTAGCGCACGCCCAGGAGCACGCGCTTGTCGTCCTGCGTGGTGGGCGCGACGTCGGTCCCGGGAAGCACGGGCAGGGCCTGGAACGTGGTCCAGCTCACCTGCGCGATCGCGACCCAGTGCTCGGCGAAGGGCCAGGTCGCGTTCGCGCTCACGTTGAAGTCGTTCTCGTTGCCCTGCGGGCCGTTCACGCGTCCGAGCACGACGCTCCCGTCCCACTGCAAATCGCCGAGCAGCGGACCGTGCGCCGACACGCCGGCGCTCGAGCGCCTGGTGCGCAGCCCGAGCTCGCTCTCGTCCGAGTAGGTGAGCGTCGAAGTGAGCCGCACCGGCCCGGCGGCGGGCCAATCCTGGCTCCACGAGAGCGTGTCGATGGTGTTGTTCTGGACGCCGGTCGCGAGGCCGAGGTACGACGTGAGGTCGAAGCGCGACAGGCCGAGCGGGTTGTCCCAGGTCGCGTAGGCGTTCAACGTGGTCGACGAATCGTGCGGCGAGGCCGTGAACCGCTCGTTCCCGCGCTGGTAGGTGACGCCGCCGCCGAGCGTGAGGTTGCGGTCGATGCGCAGCGAGAACGTGCCGTAGGCGGTGCCGGAGCGGATCGCGGCGCGCGAGGGATCGTCGCGCAGGTTGGTCTGCAGCAGGTCCGTGCCGCCGGACACCGTGTAGCGCAGCATCTGGTAGTCGCCGCGCCAGTACGCGCCGCGCTGGTCGTTCATCATCGCGGCCTCGCTCCACTGCAGGTCCGGGTCGAGGTTGTAGACCCCGAAGCGCTGGCGCAGCCGCCCGCTCGTCACGTCGCCGTCGAACCACGCGCCGAGATGGGAGTGGTCGTCGAACATCACCTGGGCCTTGTCGTGCACCGGCGTGCCGATCGAGCCGTACTCGGCGCCCAGCGTGGCGGCATCGTGGTCCGGGACCTCGGAGCTGCCGCGCAGGCGGATCGCCTGGGCGCCGACGGTCCAGGGGCCGATGCGCTGCACGTATCCGAAGCCCGAGACGTTTCCCGTCGTCGGGTCGAAGGTCTGCACCGCGGAGCCTTCGAGGCGTCCGACGCGTCCCGCGTACCCGATGAACGAGCGGCTTGCGTCCGAGACCACGGTGCTCGCGCCCGCGAAGAGCGAGGTGGGCAGGAAGATGCGATACGAAGACGTGAGGAAGACCGGCGGAGTGCGCGCCACGCCGAAGGTGGAATCCGCGAGCCAGCGCCCGGTCACCGGGAACGCCGTCTGGTAGAGCGTGAACCTTCCGCCATAGCGGCCGGTTACGGATTCATCGCCCGGCGCGAGGGTCGTGTCCCGCGCCGCCGCCTCCAGGTAGAAGTCGCCGTAGTTGAGCGTCTCGCGGCGCGCGTGCACCTCGAAGCCCTGCTCGAGGCCGTGCCCGCCCTCGGGCGGCTCGCGAAACTCCGCGCGATATTCGGCGGAAAGGTAACGCTGGCCGGGAAGCATCGACGCGCCACCGCCCGGGAGCGGCGACTCCGGTTCCTCCGAAATGCCCGCGATGAGCTTGTCCACGTACGGCGCCGGAGCCGGCTTCGCGGCGGCGGGCGGAGGTCGTTGCGAAAACTCCGGAGCGGGGACCGAAGTCGGCGGCGCCGCGGGAGGCGCGCCGCTCGATGCGGGCGGTGCCTGCTTCGTTGCGATCGGCACCCCGTGGGGACCGGTTCGAGCTTCCAGCACCTCGGCCGGGAGCTTCAGCCGCGCGCCCACGACCAGCCGATCGGGATCGCCGTGCACGAACGCATGCGGGTTGTGCCGGACGAGCCACGCGCGAAGCCACGCCTGCCGCTTGCGATCGCCGTGGAAGAATTGCTCGGCGACCAGGCGCAGGTGCTCGCCGCGCTCGACGATCCAGTAGCCGCGCACCCGAGCCTCGGCGGCCTTCCGGTCCCGCGCGGCGACGATCGCCTGGCGTTGCGGCGACGGCCCGGCGACCGCTGCGAAGGCGGGAAGCAGCATGGCGGCTGCGAGCAGCGCGGTCGCGAACCGGCGAGCGTCTCGCGGCATCTTCGATGGGTCGTTCTGCGCCGCACGCGTAGGCACGATTTGCATTATCGGGCATCGCTCCCCCTTCGGCTACCCGCCGGGCGGAACCCGCGCGGGGCCGCGCCGGTCCATCTCCCACCTGCCCGCGTAGGGTGGCGCGGGCCGGCTCGGAATTAACATTCGCTTCAATCCCCCGAGGCCGCCATGAATCGATTTCCGCCGCTGCTCGGTATCGGCCTCGCCATCGCGCTGCCTTCGGCCGCTTCGAGCACCTCGGTGGATGGCGGCGGGGCGCTGCGGGCCGGCGCGGCGATCGACGTGCGCGTGGTCGTGCCAAAGGTCCTCGAGCTGCGGCTGCTCGATCATCCGCAGACCGTCCAGGTGAGCGCCGCGGATGCCGCCAACGGGCAGGTCGTCGTGAGCGGCCCGCGCATCGCGCTGGTCTCGAATGCGCGCAGCGGGTACGTCGTGCAAGCGGCCATCCGCGGCCCGTTCACCGAAGCCTCCATCGAAGGCCTGCCCCAGCCGGTGCACGTCGACTCGTCCGGCGCCCGCGTGCCCATGCCCGCGATGGTCGGGCAGCTGCGTCCTCAGCCGTTCCGCGTGCGCTACCGGCTGACGCTTCGCGAGAACACGCCGCCCGGCACCTATGCCTGGCCGATCTCGTTGTCCCTGCAGGCCCCGTAGTCGCCCCGTTTCGTTTCTCCCTCGGCAGCGCATCGCTCCGGCCGCGAGAATCGCCGCGGGATCGAAGCGCACCCGCTCCGATCCGATCGACGCCTCGCGCGCCGCGATGCGACAATCCGGGCTCCTCGAACGAGCTCGACCATGTCCCGTCCCCTCGACATCGATGCGCTTTGGCAGCTGGAGCGCGTGGCGAACGTCGCCGCGGCGCCCGACGGATCCGCGGCGGTGTGCACCGTCACGGCGTATTCCATGGAGGAGAACAAGGGGAGCACCAGCCTGTGGCTGCTCCCGACGGGCTCCTGCGCACCGCGCCGTCTCACGCAGTACGGAGAGAAGGACGGCCGTCCCGCGTGGTCGCCGCAGGGCGATCGCATCGCGTTCGTCGCGAAGCGCGAGCAGGAAGGGCGCAAGGATGCCGAGCCGCAGCTCTACGTGATCGCGGCCGGCGGGGGCGAAGCCGGGCGCAGGAGCGATTTCGCTCCCGGAATCGAGGACTTCCGCTGGATGCCGGACGGCAGGCGGGTCGTGTTCGTCTCGTGGGTATGGCCGGACGCGAAGGGCGTGCGCGAGCAGGCGCGGCGCCACAAGGCGTTCACCGAGCGCAAGGAAAGCGCGTACGTCACTTCCGAGGCGCAGTACCGGCATTTCGATCGCAACCTGCCCATGGGCCGCGTGCCGCACCTGCTGATGCTCGATCTCGCGAGCGGGCGCATCACCGACCTCTTCGATGGCACCGGGTACGAGCTTCCGCGCGTCGAGCCGGGCGCGTCGCACTTCGACATCGCGCCCGACGGGACGCGGATCGCGTTCGTCTACGACCCGGCCGCCCGAAAGCGCGCCGTCGATTCGACGGCGATCGCCGAGATCGAGCTTCGCGGCCGGCGCATCACGCCGCTCGCCCGGGATGCCGCGTGGAGCTACGAGGCGCCGCGCTACGCGCCGGACGGATCCCGCCTCGCATGCGTCGCCGCGAACCTCGGCCGGCGCCACACGCTGCCCGGACGGCTCGCGTTCCTGCGGCGCGGCAAGCGCGCGCGCGTCGTCGGCGCGGACTGGCCGCTCGACGTCGAGGGTCCGTTGCGCTGGTCGCCCGACGGGTCGGCGGTGCTCTTCACGGCGCAGGAGCGTGGACGCTGCCACCTTTGGCGATTCGAGCCGCACCGGGATGCGCTCTCCATCGCCGTGAAGGGCGGCTGGGTGCAGGGCTTCGACGTCGCGGGCGGCGCGGGCGACGAGACGATCGTCGTGGCGATCGACGCCGCGGCCCATCCGGTGCAGGTGCACGCGATTCGATCGGGGAACGCCCGGCGCCTCGAGCGCTTCAACGACGAGCGCATGGCGGGCCTCGCGTTGGGCGAAACGCGCGAGGTCACGCTGCGGGGGGCGCGCGGCGACGACGTGCAGATGTTCCTCACCTTTCCGCCGCGCTTCGATCCGCGTCGCAAGCATCCCGCCCTGCAGATGATTCACGGCGGCCCCTACGCCGCGGTGGGCGACACCTTCGGCTATCGCTGGAACCCGCACGTCTTCGCCTCGCGCGGCTACGTCGTCGCGGCGGTGAACTACCACGGATCGAGCGGCTTCGGCTTCGCGTTCCGCGACAGCATCGTGGGGCGGCAGGGCGAGCTCGAGCTGCAGGACATCGAGGCGGGAACCGACTGGCTGCTCTCCAAGAGCTGGACGGATCGCGGGCACGTGTTCGCCGCGGGAGGCAGCTACGGCGGCTTCATGGTCGCATGGATGAACGGGCACGTCGCGCGCGGCCGGTATCGCGCCTACGTATGCCATGCCGGCGTCTTCGACCGCATCGCCACCTTCAGCGCCGATTCGTACACCCAGCGGCCGAGGGACCTCCGCGCGCTCTATTGGGAGAACCCCGCCAAGGTACGTTCCCAGAGTCCGCATGCCTTCGCGCATCGGATGCGCACGCCGACCCTCGTGATCCACGGCAACAACGACTATCGCGTGCCCGACACCAACGGCCTCGCGTACTACAACACGCTGCAGTCCCTCGGCGTGGCCGCGCGGCTCGTCTGGTTCCCCGACGAGAACCACTGGGTGCTCAAGCCGCGCAACTCGCGCCTCTGGTACAACGAGGTGTTCGACTGGCTCGCGGCCCGCTCGTGAGCGGGCCCGCGCTGTAGAATAACGCCGCTTCGGCGCGCGCCGCCCTCGGGAGGAACGCCGGCCACCGGAACCATGACCCAACCCCTATCCATGCGCGTCGTGCTCACCCACGGGCACGAGCTGTTGCGCGAAGTGCGGCTCGAGAAGCCGCTCGTGTTCGTCGGGCGCGATCCCGGCTGCGACATCGTGATCGACGACATCACCGTGTCGAAGCGGCACATGAAGCTCGAATACGTCGACGGCGTCCTGTACGTCGAGGACCTGGACAGCACCAACGGCCTCAAGGTGAACGGACACCTCGCGAAGCGGCAGGCGCTGCAGCACCTCGACGTGGTGCAGGTCGGGAGCCACCGCATGCACGTGTTCGACGATACGCTGATGCCGGCCGCGCAATTGAACGCCGAGAGCACGGTGCAGACGGGTCTCGGCAAGCGCGAGGAGGCGCTGGCGACCGCGGCTTCGGGCGCGAGCGGCGATCCCACGCGCACCGCCCGCCTGCCGCTCGCCGATACCCAGCCCACGCCGCCCGCTCGCGCACTCGCTCCCCTGCTCGGCCTGAAGCTCGTGGGCGCCGATTCGCCGGTGCTCCGGCTCGACCAGCCGAACACGATGATCGGCGACGGCGGGCAATCGGCGGTGCTCGCATGGCGCCGCGATTCGCTGTACCTCACTCGGCTCTCGCGCGAGATGCCGCGCGTCAACGGACGCGACCTCGGAGCCGGCTCCGCCCCGATTCGCGCCGGCGACGTGATCGAGCTCGGCGCGGTGAAGTACCTCGTCGTGACGGTCGACCGCTGAGGCGTGTTGGGCGACAATCGCGGAATGCTGCCGGAACCCGCCTTCCTCTTCGACCTCGACGGCACGTTGGTCGACAGCGTCTACCAGAACGTCATGTCGTGGAAGGAAGCGCTCGACTCCGAAGGCATCGACCTTTCGATCTGGCGCATCCACCGCAAGATCGGCATGAGCGGAGGCCTCTTCACCAACCAGCTGCTGCGCGAGACGGGCATGCCGATCGACGAGGCGCTGCTCGAGAGATTGAAGCGCAGGCACGCGGCCGCCTACCGCGCGCTCGGCCACACCATCCGCCCGCTTCCCGGCGCGCGCGAACTGCTCGATTGGCTCAGCGATGCGCAAATCCCCTGGACGATCGCGACGAGCGGGAGGATGGAGACGGCGGGGGTGAACCTCGAGAAGCTCGGCGTCGATCCGACGCGCGTGCCGGTCGTCACCCGCGAGCAGGTGCGCCATGCGAAGCCGGATCCCGACCTCTTCGTGGCGGCCGCGCAACGCCTCGGCACGGCGATCGAGTCCGCGGTCGTGGTGGGCGACAGCATCTGGGACATGCTCGCGGCGAGTCGCTGCCGCGCGTTGGGCGTCGGCGTGCTGAGCGGCGGCTACGGCGCCGAGGAGCTGAGGCAGGCGGGAGCGATCCGCGTCTACGAGGATCCGCGCGACCTGCTCGTGCACATCGACGAGGTCGGCGGAAGGAGGTGAGCGATCGGGCCGGCGCTGATACACTCGGCGGCGATCCAATCCACCGGACTTCCCGATGATCGCAAGGGCACTCCTCGCTTCGCTGCCCGCGCCGGAGCCCGCCTGATGCGCATCGCGATCCTCCTCCCGCTCTGCATGCTCGGCGCCGCGGGCGTCGCCGCCGACCAGCCGGCGAACGGCGCGGAGCGCCGCACGTGGAGCGAAATCATGGCGTACGGGCCGCTCCCCGCCTGGAGCGTGGAGCTCGGCGAATGGCGCGTGCTGCATCCGACGCCGGACGTCGCCATCGTCTCCTACAAGGTGGCCGCCGACTCCATCCGGTGGAAGGCGTACGCGACCTCCGTCTGGGTGAAGCGCGACGGAGCCTGGAAAACCACGTTCTACCAGGCTTCCACGGCGAAGTAGCGCCGGCGCCGGCTCCCGCGGAGCCGCCGTGTCGAACCGTACCGCAGGCCGCGCGCGACATCATTGCGCGCGTCGACGAGCGATGCTTTCGCCGAACGCGGCGGAAAGGAGCGTGAACGATGCATGAATCCGCGATTGCCGGCATCGTCGCCGGATTCCTCGGGGGCCTTCTCGGCGCCGCGCTGCTCGCGCAGATCGGAAGCGCCGGCGCATCGCCGCCCGCCTCGCAGCGGGTGATCGACGCCCGGACGATCCGGCTGCTCGACGCCGGCGGCAAGGTGCGCGCGGAGCTCGCCATGTCGCCCGACGGCGGCCCGGCGCTCTTCTTCTTCGACGGCGCGGGGCGCAACCGCCTGGTCCTCGGGCTCTATGCGCCTTCGGAAAGGGAAGCGCCGTTCGTGGTGCTCAACGATCCGGGACAGAAGGCGGCCGGGATCTTCCGGCTGTTCGGGACGAACGAGGCGCCGGTGATCGTGCTGAAGAACGCCGGACGCGACCGTTCGATCTACGGCCTCAACCCGCAGACGCTCGAGCCGTTCCTGGTGAACTACGCCGCCGATGGAAGGAAGGACGGTGTCTTCGGCAAGTACTAGGTCGCGGTACGGCATCGCCGGCGCGTGCCTCGCGGTCGCGGCGCTCGCGGCCGCCGCGTGGGGATGGCACCTCCATGCGCGTGCGCAACGCCCGCGCTACGTGCTGGTCAACGAGACGGGCCGCCACGACTTCGACCTCGCGTTGCGCATGAGCCTCAAGCTCGCCGAGAAGAAATCGGGCATCGAGAACGCGCTCGTGCTGCTTGCGTCGCTGCCGCCTTCGCGAACCATCGAGGAGACCGCGAGCGACTATTTCTCGCGCCTGCGCATCGGCGAGCGGCGCAACGGCCGCGGCATCCTCTACCTTTACAGCGCGAGGGAGAACCTGCTGAAGATCGAGGTCTCGTACGCGCTCGAAGGAGACATCCCGGACGCCTACTGCCGGCGCCTCGAGGAGGCGGCGAGGACGTACATGCTCTCCGAAGTGCCCCAGGATTTCATCTCCGAGCTCATCATCACGACCAACCTGCGCGGCATGGGCTCCCGCGAAGCCGGGGGTGCGCCTTCGCGCCCCGAATGGCTCAGCGACGAATTCCTCTCGGGCGGCGGGGGAGCGCTGATCCATGGATATTCGCGCACCCTCGCCGACTACCAGCGCGCGGTGCGCCATCTTGCAGGCGCGGACCTGAAGGGATACGAGCCTTCGACGGATCCGCAAACGACGCTGCGCCGCTACCTCGCCTCGCTCGAGGCGGGAATCGGCGATCCGCGCCTGCCGCTCCTCACGGAGGGAAGCGGCGTCTTCCGCGCCGTCGTCCCACGCGGCGGGGCGCAGCTCCGGCGCATCTTCGATTTCCTCCAGGCCGCCTCGCCGTTGCGGCTCCTCGTTTCCGGAGGCCTCGCGCTCGCCGTGCCGCAGCCCGGGCATTCGAACCTGCCGGTCGTCCTTCGCCGCGGCACGGACGGCCTGTGGTACGTGGACGAGCCCAAGGCCTGGACGTATTTCCACCGCTTCGAGGACGAGGTGGATTTCCACGTGAAGTTCGCGGACGACCCGTTCCTTCCCGGCCTGCGCGCCCTGCGAGTGCCGCGCGCCCAATACGCGATCTATGGCGACCATGTACGCACGCCATCGCCGCCCGCGTATCCGTTTTCGCTGTCGGCCGCCGTCGGCGCGATGGAGGCGCGCATCGCGGCGCATCCGGACGATGCGGCGGCCTATGCGGCGCTGGGGGACCTCTACCTGTTCGAGATGGACTGGCTCACCAGGTCCATCGAGATGTACGAAAAGGCTTCTGCGCTCGCGCCCGATGAGCTCTCCTACCGTTGGCGCCTCGTGGACCTCTACCTCAACGCGTCGCGCGCCGACAAGTTCCTCGCCGAGCTGGAGTTCCTCTCTCGGCACTCGGGCAACGATCCGCAGGCGCGGGATTGGTTCCGCTTCTACAAGGCTGCGTACGACTTCGATCGCCCTTGAGTGCGATCCGGTATATTCCCGGCCTTCCGGACAGCGGAGGACGGGAATGAGCGACAAACACCTGGCGCTGCTCGCGCTGGCAGGCCTGCTCGCGGCCGGCCGGGCGCAGGCGGCGGACGCGGCGGGATGCGCGAAGCCCGATTGGGCACCGACGCCCCCGCCGGGCTACGAGATCGACGGTTGCGACGAGAGGGCCTGGGACTCGGTGCGCCTCGACACGGACCAGGAGCCGGTCGACGTCCAGGGACGCAAGCGCGAGGTCTACTACACGCTGCGCGACGAGAAGAAGAACGTCTCCTCGGTCCATGCGCGCGACTACTATGCGCAGCAGGCGAAGCGGGCCGGTGCGGCGCTCGTGCACCAGGACGGCTGGTCCACGATCCTGCGCCGGAAGGACGCGGGCGGCGAGTCGTGGTACCTCTACCGGCACGGATCCGGCAACGACGAGGTCACCGGCTCGTACACCGTCACCACGATCGACGTGCGGCCGCTTCCGCAGGAAGTGGAGACCCGCGCCATGCCCGGCCATCTCGAGCAGCCCAAGGGCCAGTGCGGCAATCCGCCCTGGGTCGTGCGGCAGTTCGCGCAGTATCAGGCGGATCCGTCCGGCTGCGAATTCAAGGCCTGGGACATGAAGCGCCTCGGGCTGAGCGACGGCGAGCAGCCGGTCGCCGGGCGCCGGCTCGTCGTGAGCTACCGGCTTTCCGACGGAAAGAAGCCCATCGTGCCGCGCGAAGCGACGCTCAATTACGTCGCGGCGCTCGCGAAGAGCGGCGCGCGCATCCTGCGCGGAGAGAAGGAGAAGAACGGCGCCGTGGTCGCCATGCAGAAGACCCGCGACGGCGAGTTCTGGTACGTGTGGGAGCAATCGGGCGGAAACGAGGACTCCCTCGGCGGGTACAGCCTCACCACGTGGGAAGTGACGCCGCTCGAGCAGCAGGTCGAGGCGAAGCTCTACGACGGCGCGTTGGACACCGCCGCCTGCAAGGATCCTCCGTGGCTGGTGAAGCAGTTCGCATTCTTCAAGCGCGGCGGCTGCAGCAACCGCGACTTCGACACCGTGACCTTCGACACCCCGGACGGCGAGAAGAAGCTGGCGGGTCGCGTGCACGAGGTGGTCTACGACCTCACGGACCGGCGCAAGGATCCGGTCGCCTACGTGGTCGAGAAGAACTACGTGGACGCGCTGGAGAAGATCGGCGCGAAGCTGGTCTCCGACCCGAACGACGTCTACACCGCGGTCCTCAGCCAGAAGACGGCGGGTGGGGAGCTCACGTACATCTACAAGCACGGGTCGGGCAACGAGACCTCCACCGCCTCGTACTCGCTCGTCACCGTGCAGGCCGGCGGCCCTCCGCCGAAGCAGTGCAAGCTCGAGATCTACGGCGTGAACTTCGATTTCGACAAGGCGATCCTCAAGCCCGACTCGGAGCCGGTGCTGAACGAGCTGCTCGCGATCTTCAAGGCGGATCCGCGCTATGCGGGCGAGCTGGGCGGCCATACCGACAACGTCGGCCAGCGCGACTACAACATGCGCCTGTCGGGGGAAAGGGCGGCCGCGGTGAAGGCGTGGCTCGTCGCGCACGGCGTCGACGGCGTGCGGCTGCGCACGGCAGGGTACGGCGATACGCGTCCCCTGGTAGCGAACACGAGCGACGAGAACCGTGCGAAGAACCGGCGCGTGGAGCTGCAGCGCGACCACTGCACCGGCGGCTGAAAAAACGAAGGGCCCGCCGTGAGGTGGGCCCTTCTGCTTGCTCCGCGCAGGACGATCGCTGCCGTCCCGTTCTGTCCCTGTCCCCTGGCAACTGCTGCCATGCGCGGAGACAAGTCCGGTGAAGCTCAATA
>DATIZV010000320.1:0-3011 GCA_035516915.1 Usitatibacter sp.
GTGGCTGGCGCGCTCCAGGACCACGACCGCGCCGTGCTCGTGGGCGAGACCACGTTCGGCAAGGGCGTCGTGCAGACGATCTACCCGGTGCGCGACGCCGGGCTTGCGCTCACGACCGCCAAGTACTACACGCCCTCGGGACGCTGCATCCAACGGGACTTCGAGTCGTTCTTCGAGTACATCCATCCCGTCGAACCGAGCGGGCCGCCGCCGACACCAGGGAGCGCGACACCGCAAGCCACGCCGCAGCCCACCCCCCCGCCTGGCGCGCCGGTGTTCTTGACGGACTCGGGACGCAAGGTCTACGGCGGGGGCGGGATCGTGCCGGACCACGACGTCCGCCTCGGCGAGTACTCGGAACGGCTCGCCCGCCTGCTCGCCAACTCGGCGTTCTTCAACTACGCGGTGAGCTACCTGGCCGACAAGCCGGACAAGGCGAAGGCGGCCGAGGAGTTCGTCGCGACCGACGACGTGCTCAAGGACTTCCACGACCGCGCCGTGGCGGCGAAGTGGCTGCCGGCTGCCGACATGGACGCGGCGCTCGCCGATCCGAACGACCGCCGGGAGATCAAGATCGCGCTGCGCGCCGAGATGCTCAACTCCGGCGTCTCGCTCACCGCGGGATACAAGGCGTTCCTCGAATCGGACGACCAAGCGCAGGCCGCGCTCAAATGCTTCAACGAGGCGGCCAAGCTGGCGGCGCGGGCGCATCCGACCAGCGCGGGACCACCGAAGACGGCGATGCGCCGCGTCACGGACCCGGCCTCGTAGCGCGGCCGGTCTTGCTGGGCGCCGCGGCGCTTCCGGAGATCAACGTGAAGACCATCATCGAGCCGTTCCGGATCAAGACCGTCGAGCCGATCCGCATGACCTCACGCGAGGAGCGCGCCGCGCTCATCCGCGAGGCCGGCTACAACCCGTTTCGCCTGAAGGCGGAGCACGTGCTCATCGATCTCCTCACCGACTCCGGCACGGGCGCGATGAGCACGCGCCAGTGGGCCGGGATCATGGAGGGCGACGAGTCGTACGCCGGCGCGAAGAGCTTCTTCCGCTTCGAGAAGGCCGTGCGCGGGATCTTCGGCCACCGCTACGTGATCCCCACGCATCAGGGGCGCGCGAGCGAGCGGCTGCTCTGCCGCGCCGTGGTCAAGCCCGGCCACGTGGTCCCGGGCAACACGCACTTCGACACCACCCGCGCCAACATCGAGGACGCGGGCGCCGAGGCGCGCGACCTTGTCATCGCCGAGGGCCGCGACCCCGAGATCGAGCATCCCTTCAAGGGCAACATCGACCTCGACGCCCTCGACGCCTGCCTTTGCGAGCTCGGCGCCGCGCGCGTCCCGTTCGTGCTCATCACGGTGACCAACAACTCCGGCGGCGGCCAGCCGGTCTCGATGGCCAACCTCGCGGGCGCCCGCGCGGTCTGCGAGCGCCACCGCGTGCCGCTCCTCCTCGATGCCGCGCGCTTCGCCGAGAACGCGTACTTCATCAAGCTGCGCGAGCCGGGGTACGCCGAAAAGACGCCGGCCGCGATCGCGCGCGAGATGTTCTCGCTCTCCGACGGCGCGCTCATGAGCATGAAGAAGGACGCGTTCGGCAACATCGGCGGGGTGATCTCGGTGAACTCCGAGGAGTGGTGGGACCAGATCCGCACGCTGCTCATCCTCACCGAGGGGTTCCCCACCTACGGCGGACTCGCGGGGCGCGATCTCGAGGCGCTCGCGATCGGCATCGAGGAGATCCTCGACGAGGACTACCTCCGCTACCGCATCGCCTCGACCGCTTACGTCGGCAAGCACCTCGCCGCGTGCGGCGTGCCGCTCCTCAAGCCGTTCGGCGGGCACGCGATCTACCTCAACGGCCGGAAATTCTGCGATCACCTCACCGACGAGGAGCTCCCCGGCTGGGCGCTCTCGGTCGCGCTCTATGAGCACGTCGGCGTGCGCGCCTGCGAGATCGGCAACGTCATGTTCGGTCGCAGGGACGCGGACGGCGCCTGGCAGTGGCCCGCGCTCGACCTCGTGCGCCTCGCGATCCCGCGCCGCACCTACACGCAAAGCCACATGGACTACGTGATCGAGGGCATCGACGAGCTGCACCGCCAGCGCAAATCAATCCGCGGCCTCCGCTTCGTCCACCGCCCGCCGGTGCTGCCCCACTTCACTGCGACGTTCGAGATGGTGTGATGTAGCCCGTCGCCCAAACGAACTGACCGTCGCTTGGCGCAGCCGGCAACAACTTACCCACCGAACGCTAAGCTGCTAGAATCTCAACGACATGCGAGCACCGCACGCGGCGCCGATACAGCAGCAGCGTCTCTCGCTCGGCGAGACAGATGACCTCGTGATCGAGCGCGAGGTCGACGACGCGCTCCACGCAACTGCCGAGGAGCGCATCGCAGCAGGGCTCGCGCTCGCGAACGCGGTGTATCGGCTGTGGGTGGAGCGAGGGCTATCCCACGACGCGGGACTTTGCCGATTTCCTGGATGCGCTCAACAAAGAAGGCGCGGCCTACGTCGTGATCGGCGGCATGGCCGTGATGTTCCACGTGCCGTACCGAACCACACGTGACATCGCCGTCCTGATCGAGCCGACCATCGAGAACGCGCACCGGGTCAGGCGTGCACTGCAGAAGTGGGGCGGATTCGAGCCGAAGTTCACCGCCCAGGAGTTCATCGCAGGCGACATCCTCTCGTTCGGCGGCTTGCTCCGCGTCGAGGTTCACTCGAACGTCCCCGGCGCGGCCTGGGACCAGATCGCGAAACGGCAGGTCGATGGTTCCTTCGAGGGCGTCGCAACCCACTTCGCCAGCCTCGACGACCTCATCGCGATGAAGGAAGCATCGGGGCGACGCGAGAAGGATCTGCCCGACCTCAGGCGCCTCCGCCGTTTGAGGGAGAAGCTCGGACGCTGAGACCGATCTCCCACCACGAGGATGGCCGTGGCCTGCGCTTCGTCCACCGCCTCACCGTCCTCCCCCACGTCACCGCGACGTCCGAGCCGGTCTCGCA
>DATIZV010000321.1:0-3270 GCA_035516915.1 Usitatibacter sp.
GATGAAGATGCCCGTGTTGAGGGTGATCCATACCGGGCCGAGGAAGGACCTGCGGTACTGCTTGGCGATGTCGTTCCACCCCAGGTGCACCCAGAGGCGCCAGCGGCGGAGGCTTTCGCCGAGGTCGCGGACGAGCTTGCCGAATTGGCGATTCAAGCCGCGTCTCTCCCCGCCTGGCCCTTGTAGAAATCCAGGCACGACTGCACGTCGCCGTCGTAGAGGATGCGTCCCTCCCCGAGGCACAGCGCCCGGTTGCAGAACGCGCGCACGATCTGGTCGTTGTGGGATGCGAGGACGAGGATCTTCACCCGGGCCATGAGCGCCTCGATCCGCGCTTTCGCCTTGGCCATGAACAGCGCGTCGCCGGCGCCGATCATCTCGTCCATCAACAGGATGTCGGGAGCGATGGCGGTCGAGATCGCGAAGGCGAGTCGCAGCATCATCCCGGACGAGTAGGTCCGCACCGGAAGGTGCAGGTATTCCCCCAGCTCCGTGAAGTCCTCCACGTCGGCGGCCAGCGCGCGCGCCTCGCGCCGCGACTTGCCGAGGTGGATGGCCCTCATCGCGATGTTCTCGTAGCCGCTCGCGTCGACGTCCATGCCGAGCGTGAGGTCGGTGAGCGAGGAGACCTTGCCTTCGATCGAGATCTCGCCCTGCGTCGGCTCGTAGGCGCCCGACAGCACTCGCAGCAGCGTCGTCTTGCCGGCGCCGTTGCGCCCGACCAGGCCGACCCTCTCGCCGTCGCGGATGACGAGGTCGATGCCGCGCAGCGCATGGACCCGGTACGTGAATATGCCCACCGCCTCGACGCGCGCGCGTTCCCTTTGCGAGTAGCGGAACACGCTGTTCAGGAGGCCGCGCGATCTCGACGTGAACACCGGCAGGTCCACGTGCACGTCGCGCAGCTCGAGGCTCGCCATCAGCGGCGCTCGCGCGTCATCGGGGTCCGGGGGGGCGCCCGTCGTGCGCGCGGCCGATCTGGTGTCTCACGGTTCTCAAGAGTCGGTGATGGGAAGAGCCCGATCGCCAGGACGTAATGGTACAAACAAATTCATCGTCCCGGGGAATCGAGCGCGGAAATGCGCGCATCGCGCGGCCTCCGCATTTGCGATGGCCGCGCAAAAGGGCCATCATTGCCTCGCGTTGAATTGCCCCGGCATGCTCCCCCGACGATCCCGCTCCCGATGGGTGTGGTTGCCGCTGGTCCTCGCGGGCCTGCTGCTCATCTACCTCCCCGGCCTCGGCAACAGCCTCCTCTTCGACGACTCCTATCTTTCCGGCGGGTTGTTCGCCGATTACGGGTCGTGGCGCGAATTCGCTCCGCGCATGCTTTCCTACGGCAGCTTCGTGTGGCTGCACGCGCTCTTCGGCGACGGCTGGTGGAAGCAGCGGCTCGCGAACGTCGTCATCCATGCCGGCGTCGTCGTGATGCTGTGGGGCCTCTATCGCGAGATCCTGCGCTGCATCGAGCCCACGCCCGCCGAGCGCGGTTCGGACGGCGCTCCGGCGCTCCCCTACGAGGAGTCCCCCGCGCTCGGCTTGGCGATCGCGTTCTTCGCGCTCAATCCGGTCGCGGTCTACGCCGTCGCCTACCTGATCCAGCGCTCGATCCTGCTCGCGACCTTCTTCGTGACCGCCGGGCTGTGGTCGTTCGCTTCCGGCGCGCGCCTCAAAAGCGCGCCGCTCCTCGCCTTGTCCGTCGCGTGCTACGCGCTCGCCGTGCTGTCGAAGGAAGCGGCGATCGTCGCGCCGCTCGCCGTGCTGCCCTTGTACGTCCTCGTGGTCCGTCCGCCGCCGCGGCGGCTCCTCATGATCAGCATGGCGGGCCTCGTGCTGGTCGGCGTCGCCGCGGCGATCCTGTGGCAGCGCTACGGGCAGATCATCGGCAAGCCTTTCGACGAGTACTCGCGCGCGTACCTCGCGCAGCTCGCGCGGCTCGATCCCGACGCGCCCGCGAACGCGTACGGCCTGAGCATCCTCAACGAGACCTGGCTCTTCTTCCGCTACGGCTTCGCATGGATGGTTCCCTATTCGGGATGGATGTCCATCGACCTTCGGCCGCCTTTTCCGATCCACTGGCTGAGCTTCCCGCAAACGCTCGGAGCCGCGGGCTACCTCCTGGTTCTCGCAGGAGGATTCTTGCTCGTCCTTCGTTACCGCGACTGGCGCGCGCTCGCGGGCATATCGCTCCTCTTCCCGGCGCTCCTCTTTCCCACCGAGTTCGCGACGGTGTGGGTGCAGGATCCGTTCGTCCTCTACCGGAGCTACCTGTGGGCGATCGGGATTCCCGGCATCGTCTTCCTGCTCGCGCACGGCCCCGCGGGGCGCACCGTGCTCGTCATCGGCCTCGCCGCCGGCGCCCTCCTCGCATGGCAGGCGCTGGATCGGGTGTGGTCGATGCACGACGCGGTGAGCGCGTGGACCGATGCGATCACGAAGCTGCCGAACGATCCGCGCGCCGTGGGGCGCTGGTTTCCATACCTGAACCGGGGCAGCGCCTATGTGGATGCGAACGACCTCGACCTCGCGCTCCAGGACTTCCGCGCGTCCTCCGCCCTGGGCGACCTGGGCATGGGCGCCTTCAACGCGGGCGCCGTGCTCTCGGCGAAAGGACGCCAGCGCGAAGCGCTCGCCGACTTCGACCTCGCCGAGCGTTCGGGCTATAACCTTTACAATCTTCCCTTTCAGCGCGGCCTCGCGCTCCTCGCCCTGGGCCGCCGCGAAGAGGCATTGAAGCAGTTCGAAGCGGCACGCAGGCTCGATCCGCCCTCGCCGATCCGCGAGATCGTGCTGCTGCAGTACGGCCGCACCGCATTGGAGCTCGGGATGGCGGACGATGCGCTGGATGCGCTCGACGAGCTCGCCCGCATCGATCCGCACAACGAGGAAGGACAGTACCTGCTCAGCATGGTCTGCATCACGAAAGGCGATCCCGCGCGCGCGCTCCGGATCCTCGACGCGCTCCTCATGGAGCGCTCGAGTGCGCGCGCCTACTACGCCCGCGCCCTGGCGAATTACGCCCTGAAGCGCAAGGCCGAGGCGCTCGCCGACATCGAGAACGCGATGCGCGGCGACCCCGCCAACGCCAACCTGCGCGCCTGGCGCTCGAAGATCGAGGCCATGCCCTGAGCCGCCCGATGCGCATCCTCCACATCGGAAAGTACTTTCCACCGTCGACCGGCGGCATGGAAAGATTCCTGGCGGACCTCGTCGATGCCCAGCGAGGCGCGGGACACGAGGTCGTGGTGCTGGTGCACGCCGACCCGGGGC
>DATIZV010000322.1:0-22032 GCA_035516915.1 Usitatibacter sp.
AGCGCGCGGGGCCCCTCGACCTCGCGGTGCTCTCGGTGCTGCTCCGGGAGCTGCGCGGGATCTCGGCCTGACGCTTCAGCGCAGCTCGACGCCCTCGAACGGCAGGCTCACTCGCGGCAGGTAGACCTCGACCGTCTTCACGTCGGCGGCCGGCGCGTTGAACTTCGCCCACAGCAGGACCTTCTTCTTCGCCGGGATCACCGCGTACTGGTTCGGGCTTCCGTAGCGCGCGGCCACGGGCTTCCGGTCCGGCGTGCGCACGACCGGATACTTGGTCCGGTTCTTCATGTCGAGGAAATAAGCGTCGCCGCTGAGCCGGTACGGGTCGTACCAGCCGGTGCGCTCCTCCGTCATCTTCTTCTTCTCGGCGGTGGTGTTCTCGAGCTGCCACTTCACCATCACGGTGTCGCCCTCGCCGCGCGTGGCCTCCAGGATCGTGGCCTGCACGCCGTCGACATCGGAGGGTTGCGAAAGGCCGCCCGCCATCGCGCAGGGCAGCCAGCATGCACACGCGAGCGCCGCCGCGCCGCGAACCATCGCTCTCATGTTTCCTCCCGGACAGGAAAAATCGGGAGGCCAGTCTACGCCGATTCGCCGGCGGCACGCTGCCGGCGCCGGCGGGATCACACCACCAGCGCCGCCACGACGTTGCGCCCTTCGCCCACCAGGATGTTGTACGTGCGGCAGGCGGCGGGCGTGTCCATCACCTCGACGCCGATGCCCGCCTTGTAGAGAGGCGCGAGCATCGCCGGCTCCGGGAAGCGGAACTCGGCGCCCGTGCCGAGGAGCACGATCTCGGGCTGCATCTCCACGATCGCCGCGAGATGGTCCGCGGTGAGCGCATCGATCGACTCGGCCGGCCAGTCGGTGACGAGGCGCTCGGGGCTCACGAGGACGCTCGCGTGCAGCCGCGCACGATTCACTTCGACGTAGCCCTCGCCGTAGCCGGTGAAGGCGTTCTTGCCCTCGGACCGCTCCTCGCCGAACTTCATCGGTCTTCCCACCTCGCAGCGGAGAGTTTCGCTAGAATCATAGACTTTCGCTTCGCAGCCCGGCAATGAACCTCAACGACAGCGGCCCGCCCATGATCCCGGAGTTCTCGCGCATCAAGAGGCTCCCGCCCTACGTCTTCAACATCACCAACGAGCTGAAGATGGCGGCGCGCCGCGCCGGCGAGGACATCATCGACCTCTCGATGGGCAACCCCGACGGCCCGACGCCGCGGCACATCGTCGACAAGCTGGTGGAGGTCGCGCAGCGCGAGGACACCCACGGCTACTCCGTTTCCCGCGGCGTGCCGAGGCTGCGCCGCGCCATCTGCCAGTGGTACAAGCGCCGCTGGGACGTGGACCTCGACATGGACCGCGAGGCGATCGTCACGATCGGCTCCAAGGAGGGGCTCGCCCACCTGATGCTCGCCACGCTGGACCGCGGCGACACGGTGCTGGTTCCCAACCCGAGCTATCCCATCCACATCTACGGCGCGATCATCGCGGGCGCCGACATCCGCTCGGTGCGCATGACGCCCGGCGTGGACTTCTTCGACGAGGCCGAGCGCGCGATCCGCGAGCTCATCCCGAAGCCGAAGATGATGATCATCGGCTTCCCGTCGAACCCGACGGCGAAGTGCGTCGAGCTGGATTTTTTCGAAAGAGTCGTCGCACTCGCCAGGCAGCACGGCATCCTCGTGGTGCACGACCTCGCCTACGCCGACATCACCTTCGACGGCTGGAAGGCGCCCTCGATCATGCAGGTGCCCGGCGCGCGCGACGTGGCGGTCGAGTTCTTCACCATGTCGAAGAGCTACAACATGGCCGGCTGGCGCATCGGCTTCATGGTCGGGAATGCCGACCTCGTGAACGCCCTCGCGCGCATCAAGAGCTACCACGACTACGGCACCTTCACGCCGCTGCAGGTCGCGGCGATCACCGCGCTGGAGGGCCCGCAGGAATGCGTCGAGGAGATCCGCCTCAAGTACGAGAAGCGCCGCGACGTCATGGTGAAGGGCCTGCACGAGGCGGGCTGGATGGTGGAGAACCCGAAGGCCACGATGTACGTGTGGGCGCAGATTCCGGAGCGCTACCGCGCCATGGGCTCGATCGAGTTCGCGAAGAAGCTGCTCGCCGAGGCGAAGATCGCGGTGGCTCCGGGCATCGGCTTCGGCGACTACGGCGACGACCACGTGCGCATCGCGTTGATCGAGAACGAGCACCGCCTGCGCCAGGCGATCCGCGGCGTGAAGGAGATGTTCCGCAAGGACGGCGTGAAGTGAACGTCGTCGCGGTGAGCGATCCCGGCGGCAGGGTCCTGCGCCCGGATCTCCTCGCGGCCGCCGAGGCCGTGCACCGGCAGCTGCGCCCGCACCTGCGCGCCGATTACGCCGGGCGCATGAAGGAGGTCTTCGCCGGCGGCGCGGAAATGGCGGTGGCCGAGGAGGGCGGCACCGTGCTCGGCGTGACGGTCTTCCGCATCCTCGAGAAGACGCACTCCGGCCGCGAGCTCTATTGCGACGACCTCGTGACCGACGAGGCGAAGCGCTCGACGGGCGTGGGCCATGCGTTGATCGCGTACCTGGAGCGCGTCTGTGGCGAGCGCGACTGCGACACCTTCGCGCTCGATTCGGGAACGCAGCGCCAGCAGGCGCACAGGTTCTACTTCCGCGAGGGGATGACGATCACGTCGTTCCATTTCGACAGGAAGGTTGCCGCGCGCCGCGCTCGCCCCTGAATGAAACCCATCCACGTCGGACTGCTCGGCCTCGGCACGGTCGGCAGCGGCACCATCGAGGTGCTGCGCCGCAACCGGGAGGAGATCTCGCGCCGCGCCGGCCGCGAGATCCTGGTGAAGGCGGCGAGCGCGCGCGACCTCGCCAAGGAGCGCAAGGTCTCGCTGGAAGGCATCGAGCTCGTGCCGGACGCGCGCGATATCGTCAGCCGCGCCGACATCGACATCGTGGTCGAGCTCATCGGCGGCGAGACCGACGCGCGCGAGCTGGTGCTGAAGGCGATCGACAACGGCAAGCACGTGGTGACCGCGAACAAGGCGCTCCTCGCAAAACACGGCACGGAGATCTTCGCGCGCGCGCAGGCGAGGGGCGTGATGATCGGTTTCGAGGCTTCGGTCGCAGGCGGCATCCCGATCATCAAGGCGATCCGCGAGGGGCTCGCCGCGAACCGCATCGAGTGGATCGCGGGAATCATCAACGGCACCTGCAACTACATCCTCTCGGAGATGCGCGACAAGGCGCTGCCGTTCGCGACCGTGCTCGCCGAGGCGCAGCGCCTGGGCTACGCCGAGGCCGATCCGGCCTTCGACGTCGAGGGGATCGACGCCGCGCACAAGCTCACCATCCTCGCCGCGATCGCCTTCGGCATCCCGATGCAGTTCGACAAGGCCTACACCGAGGGCATCACGAAGCTTACGGCCACCGACCTCAAGTACGCCGAGGGGCTGGGCTACCGCATCAAGCTCCTCGGCATCACGCGCCGCACGCCGAAGGGCATCGAGCTTCGCGTGCACCCCACGCTCATCCCGGCGCGCCGGCTGATCGCGAACGTGGAGGGCGTGATGAACGCGGTCCTCGTGAAGGGCGACGCCGTGGGCCCCACGCTCTACTACGGGCGCGGCGCGGGAGCGGAGGCCACCGCGAGCGCCGTGGTCGCGGACCTGGTCGACGTCACGCGCATGGCGACCGCGGATCCGGAGCATCGCGTCCCGCACCTCGCGTTCCAGCCCGATCGCCTGTCGCGCGAGCCGATCCTGCCGATGGAGGACGTCGAGACCGGCTACTACCTGCGGTTGCGCGCGCTCGATCGTCCCGGCGTGCTCGCGGACGTGACGCGCATCTGCGCCGACCTCTCGATCTCGATCGACGCGATCTTCCAGAAGGAAGCGGCCGAAGGCGAAGACCAGGTGGACGTGGTGATCCTCACCCACGTCGCCCCGGAGCGCAGCGTCAACGAGGCGATGCGGCGCATCCAGGCGCTGCCGACGATCCCGGCTTCGGTGGTGCGCATCCGGCTGGAGGAGCTGCTGTGAGAAAACCGGGGACGAGAAAACCGGGGACAGACCACATTTTCCATTGGGCAAAACTGGACGGTATCGCGCTTTGGAAAATGTGGTCTGTCCCCGGTTTTCGGCCCGAATGAAATACGTCAGCACGCGCGGTCACGCCGCCTCGCAGGCCTTCACCGGCATCCTGCTCGAGGGTCTCGCACCCGACGGCGGGCTCATGGTGCCCGAGCAGTGGCCGCGCATCACGCGCCCGAAGCTCGACGCGATGCGCGACCTTCCCTACCCGCGGCTCGCCTTCGAGATCCTGCGCTTCTTCGCGGACGACTTTCCCGGCGGCGAGCTGAAGAGCCTCGTGGAGCGCACCTACACGCCGGCGATCTTCGGCACGCCGGAGATCACGCCGCTCCACACGCTGGAGCCCAACCTGCACCTGCTGCGGCTCTCCAACGGCCCGACGCTCGCCTTCAAGGACGTGGCGATGCAGCTCCTCGGCAACCTCTTCGAGAGCGTGCTGGAGAAGCAGGGCCGGCGCCTCAACGTGCTGGGAGCCACGAGCGGCGACACCGGCAGCGCCGCCGAGCAGGCGCTGCGCGGCAAGGCGCGCGTGAACGTCTTCATGCTCTCTCCCAACGGGCGCATGAGCCCGTTCCAGCGCGCGCAGATGTACTCGCTCGCGGACCCGAACGTCTTCAACCTCGCGATCGAGGGCATGTTCGACGATTGCCAGGACGTGGTGAAGGCGGTGAACGTCGATGCCGCGTTCAAGGAGCGGCATGCGATCGGGGCGGTCAATTCGATCAACTGGGCGCGCGTCGTGGCCCAGGTCGTCTACTACTTCAAGGGCTACTTCGCGGCGACCCGGTCCAACGACGAGCCGGCGTCCTTCGCCGTGCCTTCGGGCAACTTCGGCAACATCTTCGCGGGCTACGTCGCGAAGCGCATGGGGCTTCCGATCCGCCGCCTGGTGCTCGCGACCAACGAGAACGACGTGCTCGACGAGTTCTTCCGCACCGGCCGCTATCGTCCGCGCAAGGCCTCCGAGACCCGCGCGACCTCGAGCCCCTCGATGGACATCTCCAAGGCCTCGAACTTCGAGCGCTTCATCTGGGACGCGGTGGACCAGGACGGCGACAAGGTCGCCTGGCTCTGGAAGCAGGTGGCCGAGGAGGGCGGGTTCGACCTCTCCACCGACCGCGCATGGGAGAAGATCGAGGAGGACTCGGGCTTCGTATCGGGACGCAGCACCCACGAGGACCGCATCGCCACGATCCGCCTCGTGAACGAGAAGTACGGCGTGCTGATCGACCCGCATACGGCCGACGGGGTGAAGATCGGCCTGCGCGTGCGCGAGCCGCGCCACCCGATGATCTGCCTCGAGACCGCGCTCGCGGCGAAGTTCGACGCGACCATCGTGGAGGCGCTCGGCCGCCACGCGCCGCGCCCGCGCGGATTCGAGGGCATCGAGGACCTTCCGCAGCGCTTCGACGTGATGCGGCCGGACCCGGAGGCCGTGAAGCGCTACATCGCGGAGCGGGCGCAGCCCTAGAAGAACACGATCCACGCCGCGAGCAGCGTGAGCAGGATCCCCCCGACGATCGCCGAGAAGATCACCGCGAGCACGCGCGCGTCGGAAGCCTGCTGCGCCGCGACGTCGTCGTGCGCGATGGACTTCCCCAGCCGCCGCTCGCGGAAGGTGAACCGGATCACGGTCACGAGGATCGCGACGAACGCCGCGAGGACGATCGCGAGCTTGTGGAGGAGGGTCACACCTCCATTATCGCCCTACTGGCAGACCGTCGCCGGGGTGCCGAAGACCTGGCGCGTGATCGCCTTGGCCTGGGTCTCGCCGTTCACCGTGTACGTGAAGGTGCCGTCGTCCGCGTCGTCGAACGAGAAGGACGCGCTGCCGACCTGCGTCGCGGTCACCTGCGCCGGGTTCCACGGCTGCGCATCGAAGGCGGGGCCCGTGGTGCGATAGAGCGCGCCCGAGAAGGACGACGTGCTGCCGACGCGCTCCGCGTCGGGCACCACGAGCCACATCCCCTTGCCGGTCGAATCGTAGGTGAACCAGGTCGCGAAGATGATGCTGCCCTGGTGCGTCAGGTTCACGCCCCATCCCGATTCGCTGCCCGCGGGCGCCCGCCACCAGAGGTCCTGGTAGTTGGGGCCGGCCGCTGTCCCGGTCCCGTAGCTCGTCATGGTCCCCGCGCTCGCGGTTCCCTCGAAGCAGGTCGGCGTCGGCGTGCCGAAGATCTGGCGCGTGATCGACTTCGTCTGGGTGACGCCGTTCACGGTGTACGTGAACGTGCCGTCGCTCGCGTCGCTGAAGCTGAAGCTCGCGCTTCCCACCTGCGTGGCGGCGACCTTCGAGGGATCGAACGTCGCGGAGTCGAACGACGGCCCGGTGGTGCGGTACAGCGCCCCCGAGTAGGCGTTGGTCGCCGTCTTCGCGCCGTCGGGCATGACGAGCCACAAGCCGCTGCCGTCCGTGTCGTAGGTGAACCAGGTGGCGAACAGGATGTCGCCCTGGTGCGTGATGTTCAAGCCCCAGCCGGACTCGCTTCCCGCGGGCGCATTCCACCACAGGCCTTCGACGTCGAACGAGCTCGGCGGTGGCGGCGGCGGGGCGCTCGTCACGGTGACCGTACCGGTCGCCCCGCCGAAGTCCTGCGGCGAGTTGCGTGCGCTGGTGCCGTCGCGCAGCAGCGACGAGGTTCCGTCCGAGGGCAGGTTGGCGTAGCTCCAGATGTCGGCGCCCTCGGCGTACGTGATGCTTCCGTTCCCGGTGAAGAAGAAACCGTCGGGCACGGTGAAGTCGGGAGTCACCACGCCGAGCGCGGCGAAGCTCTGCGTGCCGATCAGCATGCGGCGACCCGACGTATCGCCGGGGAGATTGGAAGGAAAGGTGAAGCTGTGGGTGGTTCCTCCCTGCTGCACGCGCAGCGTGTGCCCCGCGACGAACTCCTGGCCCGGGGCGAGGGCGGTGATCTCGAGGAACTGCACCGAGCCGTCGGCGCTCGAGTAGAGCTCGTTCATCGAGAACAGGTGGAACGACGCCGAGGCGCTCCCGCATGCGAGCGCGGCGAGCAGCAAAGCGGCCGGCGCGAGCCGGCGGACCGGGAAAATGGACATGGCTCACCTCCACCCGCACGAACAACGCGGGCGCAGGGTCTATTCCCGCCTACTTCTCGTCGTCGTCCTCGGGCGGCGGCTTGCCGTCGTAGACCTGGTTGCGGCGCCGCTGCAGCCAGGCGTCGCGGGTGAAGAGGTACGGATCGAGCGCCGCCTGCTCCAGCACGTTGGTCGCCTTGAGGAGCTGCGCGCGCGTCTGCACCACGTCGAAGCTCCACAATCCCCACGCGACCCACTCGTTGTTGATCGCGCGCGAATAGAACCACTCGGGGTCGACGACGCGGGCGGGCGCGTCGCGCGCGGTGCTGGGCCCGAGGAACGGGATCACGAAATACGGACCGGGCGGCACGCCCCACCAGCCGAGCGTCTGGCCGAAGTCCTCGTCGCGCTTGTCGACGCCGAGGTCGCTCGCGACGTCCCAGAACCCGGCGACTCCGAACGTGGTGTTCACGACGATGCGGCCGAAATCGTTGATGGCGTACGGCAGCTTGCCCTGCAGGATGTCGTTCAGGCTGGTGCCGATGTCGGCGAGGTTGCCGAAGAAGCTCGAGACGCGCGCGCGGATGAAGGGCGTGGTGACCCTCACGTACGCCTCGGCGGTCGGCTTGAGCATGGTGCGATCGACCTCCTGGTTGAACGCGTAGGTCTTGCGGTTCATCGCTTCCCACGGGTCCGAGGGATCGTGCGCACCGGTGGTGGCGCAGGCGCTGGCGAGGAGGAGGGCGGCGAGGGCGGCGGTAACGCAGAGCGAACGCATCGTTCAGGTCATCCCCGCGCGCGGGGTTCGTGGTGGTTGACGAAGCGCATGGACAGGTCGAGCGCGTCCACGTCCTTGGTGAGGGAGCCGATGGAGATGCGGTGGACGCCGGTCTCGGCGATGGCGCGCACCGTGGAGAGGCTCACGCCGCCCGAGGCCTCGAGCTCGGCGCGTTCGCCCGCGATCTTCACCGCCTCGCGCATCGTGGCGAGGTCGAAGTTGTCGAGGAGGATGAGGCGCGCGCCGGCCTCGAGCGCCTCGCGCAGCTGCTCGAGGCTCTCGACCTCCACCTGCACCATCACTTCGCCGGAGGCTTCCTGGAGCGCGCGCCGCACCGCCTGGTGCACGCCGCCGCACGCGAGGATGTGGTTCTCCTTCAGGAGGATCCCGTCGTAGAGGCCGATGCGATGGTTGGTGCCGCCGCCCACGTGCACCGCGTATTTCTCGGCCATTCGCAGGCCTGGAAGGGTCTTCCTCGTGTCGAGGATCTTCGCGCGGGTGCCGGAGACCGCGCGCACGAACTGGCGCGTGCGCGTGGCGACCGCGGAGAGCAGCTGCACGAAGTTGATGGCGGTGCGCTCGGCGGTGAGCATCGAGCGCGCGCGGCCCTCGACCTCGCAGAGCGAGCTCCCGGCGACGATGTCGTCGCCATCGCGGTGGTGCCAGAAGATCTCGATGTCCGGATCGAGCTCCTCGAAGGTGCGGTTGAACCACTCGACCCCGCACAGCACGCCGCTCTCGCGCGTCATGAGCCGCGCCATGGCGAGCTCGTGGCCGGGGATGAGCCGCGCGGTGAGATCGCCCGTGCCCACGTCCTCTTCGAGGGCGCGGGTCACGTCGCGGGTGACCGTCTCTTCGAGCAGGTGGAAGGCGTCGGGCATCGGACTTCTGACAGGCGCGACCATGCGCCGGTTCGGAACGATACCATGGCCCCGGATTCCCTCCGGCGGCCGGCTTCCCGCGAATCGGCCGATCGTGCCGGGGCCTGAAACTCCCCGGCTCCATCCGGAACCAAGCTTCCCCGGCCGGGAAAAAAGGCGTTCGGCGGGCTTGAAACCGCGGTCCCGGGCGGTCACTTGAGGAAACAGGATAGAACAACGACTTCCGAGGACTCGCCATGCGCATCGACAAGCTCACCACCCGGTTCCAGCAGGCGCTCGCCGACGCCCAGAGCCGCGCGCTCGCCAATGACAACGGCTTCATCGAGCCGCAGCACCTGCTCCTCGCGCTCCTCGACCAGGAGGACGGCGGAACCGCCTCGCTGCTTCAGCGCGCGGGGGTGAACGTCGGCCCGCTCAGGAAGGCGCTCGAGGACGCGATCCGGCGCCTGCCGAAGGTCGAGGGGCAGGGCGGCGAGATCACCATCTCGCGCGACCTGAACAATCTCCTCAACCTCACGGACAAGGAAGCCACCAAGCGCGGCGACCAGTTCATCGCCTCCGAGCTCTTCCTCCTCGCCGCGGTGAAGGACAAGGGCGAGACCGGGCGGCTCCTCAAGCAGCACGGCGCGAACGAGCAGGCCGTCGCCGACGCGATCCAGTCGGTGCGCGGCAACGAGACCGTGCACGACGCCAACGCCGAGGGCCAGCGCGAGGCGCTCAAGAAGTACACCATCGACCTCACCGAGCGCGCGCGGGAAGGCAAGCTCGACCCGGTGATCGGCCGCGACGAGGAGATCCGCCGCGTGGTGCAGGTGCTCCAGCGGCGCACAAAGAACAACCCGGTCCTGATCGGAGAGCCCGGCGTCGGCAAGACGGCGATCGTCGAGGGCCTCGCGCAGCGCATCGTGAACGACGAGGTGCCCGAGGGCCTGCGCGGCAAGCGCGTCCTCGCGCTCGACATGGGGCTCCTCATCGCGGGGGCCAAGTACCGCGGCGAGTTCGAGGAGCGCCTGAAGAGCGTCTTGAAGGAGCTCTCGGCCGACCAGGGGCAGACCATCGTCTTCATCGACGAGCTGCACACCATGGTGGGCGCCGGCAAGGCCGAGGGCGCGATGGACGCGGGCAACATGCTGAAGCCGGCGCTCGCGCGCGGCGAGCTGCATTGCGTCGGCGCGACCACGCTCGACGAGTACCGCAAGTACATCGAGAAGGATGCCGCCCTCGAGCGCCGCTTCCAGAAGGTGCTGGTGGACGAGCCCTCGGTCGAGGACACGATCGCGATCCTGCGCGGGCTGCAGGAGAAGTACGAGCTGCACCACGGCGTGGAGATCACGGACCCGGCGATCGTCGCCGCGGCCGAGCTCTCGGCGCGCTACATCACCGACCGGTTCCTGCCCGACAAGGCGATCGACCTCATCGACGAGGCCGCCTCGCGCATCAAGATGGAGATCGACTCCAAGCCCGAGGTCATGGACCGGCTCGACCGGCGCCTCATCCAGCTCAAGATCGAGCGCGAGGCCGTGCGCAAGGAGAAGGACGAGGCCTCGATGCGCCGCATGGAGCTCATCGAGGACGAGATCAAGCGCCTCGAGAAGGAGTATTCGGACCTCGAGGAGGTGTGGAAGGCGGAGAAGGCGCGCGTGCAGGGCACGACGCACATCAAGGAAGAGCTCGAACGCGCCAAGCAGCAGATGGAGGAAGCGCGCCGCAAGGGCGACTGGCAGAAGATGAGCGAGCTGCAGTACGGCACCATCCCCGCCCTCGAGAAGCAGATCAAGGACGCGGAGAAGGGCGTGGGGGCGCCGGACGAGCAGAAGATGCGCCTCCTGCGCACCCAGGTCGGCGTCGACGAGATCGCCGAGGTGGTCTCGCGGGCGACCGGCATTCCGGTCTCGAAGATGATGCAGGGCGAGCGCGAGAAGCTCCTCCTCATGGAAGAGCGCCTGCACCAGCGCGTGGTCGGGCAGGACGAGGCGGTGCGCCTGGTCTCCGACGCGATCCGCCGCTCGCGCGCGGGGCTCGCCGACCCGAACCGGCCCTACGGCTCGTTCCTCTTTCTCGGCCCCACGGGCGTCGGCAAGACCGAGCTCTGCAAGGCGCTCGCCGAATTCCTCTTCGATTCGGAGGAAGCGCTGGTGCGCATCGACATGTCCGAGTACATGGAGAAGCATTCGGTCGCGCGCCTGATCGGCGCGCCGCCGGGATACGTCGGCTATGAAGAGGGCGGGCACCTCACGGAGATCGTGCGCCGCAAGCCGTACTGCGTGATCCTCCTCGACGAGGTGGAGAAGGCGCACCCGGACGTCTTCAACGTGCTGCTCCAGGTGCTCGACGACGGCCGCATGACCGACGGCCAGGGGCGCACCGTGAACTTCAAGAACACGGTGATCGTGATGACCTCGAACCTGGGTTCCCAGATGATCCAGTCGATGGCGGGGAGCGACTACAGCGTCGTGAAGCTCGCCGTGATGGGCGAGGTGAAGTCGCACTTCCGGCCGGAGTTCGTGAACCGCATCGACGAGATCGTGGTATTCCATTCCCTCGACGAGGCGAACATCGCGCAGATCGCGCGCGTGCAGCTCAAGTACCTGCAGCGGCGCATCGAGGCGATGGACATGCGCCTGCGGGTGACGGACGCGGCGGTGGCGGAGCTCGCGAAGGCCGGCTTCGACCCGGTCTACGGGGCGCGGCCGTTGAAGCGCGCGATCCAGCAGGGCCTCGAGAACGCGCTCGCCAAGGAGATCCTCGAGGGACGCTTCGCGCCCAAGGACACCATCGTCGCGGACGTGAAGAACGGCCGGTTCTTCTTCGAGAAGGGCCGCCCCGCCGACGAGCGCAAGGCGGCCTGAGCGCGCTGCGGTGGCGAATCCCGGCGGCATCCCGGCGCTCGCGCGCGAAGAGGAACGCCGCCGCATGATGGTGGGCGCCCTCGTCGAGGGCGTCGTGATCCAGGACGCGCGCGGCACGATCCTCAGCTGCAATGCGAGCGCCGAGCGCATCCTCGGCCTGAGCCGCGAGCAGATGCTGGGCCGCACGTCGATCGACGCACGCTGGCATGCGGTCCACGAGGACGGCTCCGCCTTCCCGGGCGAGACGCACCCCGCGATGGTGAGCCTGCGCTCGGGCCTTCCGCTGTTCGACATCGTCATGGGAATCCGCCGGCCCGACGGCGCGACGAACTGGATCTCCGTCACGACCACGCCGCTCGCGGAGCCGGGAACCGAGAAGCCGTTCGCCGTCGTCTCGTCGTTCTACGACATCACCGAGCGGCGCCGCGCGCACGAGGCGCTGCGCGAGGCAGCGGCCGAGATCGAGGACCTCTACCAGCACGCGCCGTGCGGCTACCACTCGCTCGACCCCGACGGCGTGGTGATCCGCATCAACGACACCGGCCTCGCCATCATCGGGTACGGCCGCGACGAGGTGGTGGGCCGCATGCGCTATGCGGAGCTCTTCACCCCGGAGAGCCGCCGGCGCTACGAGAAGATCTTCCCCCGCTTCAAGCTCGAGGGCTCGATCCGCGAGGTGGAGCTCGACGTGGTCCGCAAGGACCTCACGGTGATGCCGGTGCTCGTGAGCGCGACCGCGATCCGCGATCCCGATGGGCGTTTCCTCGCGAGCCGCTCGATGGTCGTGGACATGACGCGCGCGCGCATGGCGACGACCCTGCTGCGCGAAAAGAACGAAGCGCTGGAAGCGCGCGTCGCGCGGCTCACCGCGCAGCTCGAGAGCGCGCAGGCGGAGCTGAAGGCCGCGTACCCGGCGCACGCGGCGGGCTGAGGCTTCGCCTTCCCCGGGGCCGGTGGCCCGAAGGAATCATCAACTTTCCCGGCGTGCCGCTGTCCGCCCGTAATCCTGTCTCGATCACGGAGGGCCGGTCATGAACCTTCGCATTCTCCTCGCCGCCATCGCGCTCGCCGCCCCCGCGGCCGCCTTCGCGCAGGTCTCCCATTCGCGCGCCTACATCGCGGGGCCGCTCGCGGCGCCGGACGAGCCCGCGATCGCGGCACCCGCGCGTCCCTATCCGGCGCAATGCGCCGACCTGCAGCAGCGCAAGGCCGTGCTCGACGACGAGAAGGTCACCTACGACCACGAGCGCGACCGGCTCGACGCCGAGAACGCGCGGCTCGCGCAGGAGCTGCGCAACCTCGATTCGACCGACACGGCCGCGGTGGCCGCCTACAACGCGCGCAGCGACGAGCACAATCGGCGCGTGGCGGAGCATAATCGCCGCGTCGCCGACATGAACCAGGCCGTGGCGCAGCTCACCGAGGACCTCGCCGATGCCCAGCCGTACTGCCGCTTCGCCTGGAACGAATATCCCGGCACGTACTGATGCCGCGAAGGGCGAGGCGATGAAGATGCGCAAGCTGGGCGGCGCCCTCGAGGTCTCCGCCATCGGTCTCGGATGCATGGGCATGTCCGAGTTCTACGCCGGCGGCAGCGAGCAGGAATCGATCGCGACCATCCACCGCGCGCTCGACCTCGGCATCACGTTCCTCGACACGGCGGACATGTACGGCGTAGGCCGCAACGAGGAGCTCCTCGGCCGCGCGATCCGCGGGCGCCGCGCGGGGCTCGTCGTCGCCACCAAGTTCGGCAACGTGCGCGGCGAGGACGCCAGCTTCCGCGGCGTGAACGGCAAGCCCGAATACGTGAAGAGCGCCTGCGAGGCGAGCCTGAAGCGCCTCGGCATCGACGTGATCGACCTCTACTACCAGCACCGGGTGGACCCGGGCACGCCGATCGAGGACACGGTCGGCGCGATGGCCGACCTCGTGAGACAGGGCAAGGTACGCTTCCTCGGGCTCTCGGAGGCGGCGCCGCAGACCATCCGCCGCGCGCACGAGGTGCATCCGATCGCCGCGCTGCAGACCGAATACTCCCTGTGGAGCCGCGAGCCCGAGGACGAGATCCTGCCCGCCGTGCGCAGCCTCGGCATCGGCTTCGTGCCCTACAGCCCGCTCGGGCGCGGTTTCCTCGCCGGGAAGATCCGCTCCATCGACGACCTCGAGGCGAACGACTACCGGCGCAACTCGCCGCGCTTCCAGGGAGCGAACTTCGAGAAGAACCTGCGCTTGCTGGACGAGGTGAAGGCGATCGCGAAGGAGAAGGGCTGCGCGCCCTCGCAGCTCGCGCTCGCGTGGGTGCTCGCGCAGGGCGAGGACATCGTGCCGATTCCCGGCACGAAGCACGTGAAGTACCTCGAGGAGAACGCGAAGGCGGTGGAGGTGCGCCTCACGCCCCAGGAGCTCGCGCGCATCGATCGCGCGCTTCCGCCCGGCTCCGCCGCCGGCATGCGCTATCCCGAGCCGGGCATGCGCACGGTGAACCGCTGAGCGTCATCGGGGCGGCTGCGTGCGCGCGGGAGCGGCGACGACCAGGTCGCCCCGCACGGGAACGTTCGGATCTTCCGCGACGTAGGAGGCGGTCGACACCTTCTCCTCGATGCTCTTCACCTCGATCCAGCCGAGGCGGGTGCGCCGCACGGAGAGCAGCTCGCCCGTGGCCGGGTCGGTGAGGCGGCGCGTGATGCGCTCGACGGCGAAGCGATCGCCGGCCTTCACGCCCGCGGCGCGGCCCGCGTTGATCACCGCCTCCTTTCCGTCGTAGTCGACGAGCAACGCGTGCCACGGCTCTTTCTGCGCCGCGGCGATGAGCTCCGCGACCGCCTTCCCGATCGCCTGGCGCGACGCCTGGCCGAGCGGCGTGTTGTCGAACTCGTCGCCGCCCAGCGTCATCTGCCCGTAGTCGACGGAGGCGTTCATCGACGTGCTCGAGATCTCCTCGCGCACCGTGACGGTCTGCACCACCTGCGTGGTGGACGTGTCGACGAGGCGCAGGTCCATGGCGACGGCGCCTTCCGTGCGCTTGCCGCCCAGCAGGCCGCTCAAGGGGTTGCCGCCGTGCGACCCGGAAAGCCCGATGTTGAAGCTGCCGCCGCTGTCCTGCGTCCCGAATTCCGTCACCGCGCCGATCACCACGAACTGCGCCGCGGAAACCTGGCCGAGCTGCGGGCCGGTCTCCGGGTTCGCGACGTTGTTCGCCTTGAGCTGCTGCTCGAATACCACGCGGTCCATGCTCGCGCGCTCGAGCACGACGAAGCGCCCCGACTTGTCGAGCGCCGTCGCGAGCATCGCGGCGAGCCCGCCGCCGATGTCCCAATTGCCGTACGCCGCGGTGAACGTGCCGTTCGATTCGAACTTGTCGACGACCACCGAGCGCTTCGGCCCCGACAGCGCGGGCTCCGCGGCAAGGAGCGGCAGCGAGAGGCACAGCGCGGCGGCCGCGAGCGCCCTTGCGATCCAGGTCATGGAACACCTCCCCTTTCGAGATTTTCCCGGACCGGTCCCGATCCGCGGCGGCGAGCTTACTCCTTTTCGGAAGATGGATCGCGCGCCGAATGCAACGCCGCGAGCTGGTCGAGAAACGGCACCTGCGCGGGCAGGATGCGCCGGCGTGCCTCGTCGAGCGCGAACCACGCGGCCCGGTCCACCTCGGGGAACTCGGCGATTCGTCCCGAGCGCGGCGGCCATTCGACGGTGAACGTGTTGCTGCGCAGCCGCGACGGATCGCAGTCGCCTTCGACCGCCCACGCGCGCACCAGCTTGCCGCTCGCCTGGCGCACCGGCGCGAGCGCGGTGAACGGGCCCTCGATCGGGAAGCCGGTCTCCTCGGCGAACTCGCGCCGCGCCGCATCGAGCGGGTCCTCGTCGTCCGCGTGCTCGCCCTTCGGGATCGTCCAGGCGCCCGCGTCGCGGTTCTTCCAGAACGGGCCGCCGGGATGGACCAGCAGCACCTCGAGGCGTCCCTCGCGCCGCCGATGGAGGAGGATCCCGGCGCTGCGGCGGCTCCTCGGCATCGCTTCCTAGCCGCGCTTGCCGGAGCGGCGCCGCACCACGCGTGGAATCACGGGGTCCATGCAAAACAGAATACACTGCGCTCGACGCATTTCCCGGCAACGCGATGGACACCGCCGCCCCCGTTACGGAATCGAAGCCGTGAGGGACCTCACGCACGGGCCGGTCTTCCGGCATCTCGTGTCGCTTTCGGTGCCGATCGCGGTCGGCATGCTGCTGCAGACGCTGTATTTCCTGATCGACCTCTACTTCGTCTCGGCGCTCGGCGATGCGGCGATCGCCGGCGTGAGCGCCGCGGGCAACGTCGTGTTCCTCGTCTTCGCGCTCACGCAGGCGCTCTCGGTCGCGACGACGACGCTCGTCTCGCACGCCGTCGGGCGCAAGGATCGCGCCGAGGCGAACCACATCTTCAACCAGTCGGTGGTGATCGCCGCGCTGCTCGCGGTCGCCACGCTGGCGGGCGGCAACTGGCTCGCCGGCCGCTACATGGCGCTCCTCGGCGCGGATCCGGCCACGCGCGCCGCGGGCGTCACGTACCTGCGCTGGTTCCTGCCGAGCCTCGCGCTGCAGTTCGCCGTCGCGAGCATGGGTGCGGCGCTGCGCGGCACCGGAATCGTGAAGCCCGGCATGGTGGTGCAGATGATCGGCGTGCTGCTCAACGCCGCGCTCGCGCCGGTGCTGATCGCGGGATGGGGCACGGGCCATCCGCTCGGGGTCGCGGGCGCCGGCCTCGCGAGCAGCCTCGCGGCGGCGGCCGGCGTCCTCCTGCTCACCGCCTACTTCGTGCGGCTCGAGAAGTACGTGCAGTTCCACCCGCGCGAGTGGCGCCCGCGTCTCGCCACCTGGGCGCGCATGCTGAACCTCGGGACGCCGGCCGGCGGGGAATTCGCGCTCATGGCGGTGATCATCGGCGCGATCTACTGGATCATCCGCGACTTCGGGGCGGCGGCGCAGGCGGGGCTCGGCATCGGCTCGCGCGTGATGCAGTCGATCTTCCTTCCGGCCATGGCGATCGCGTTCGCCGTGCCGGCGCTCGCCGGGCAGAACTTCGGCGCCCGGCACTTCGCCCGGGTGCGCGAAACCTTCCGGGTGGCGATGGCGGCGAACGTGCTGGTGATGGCGTCGCTCACGCTCCTCTGCCAGTGGAAGGCGGAAGCGATGGTCCGGGCCTTCACCCGAGACCCGGCCGTGATCGCCGTGGGCGCCGGCTACCTGCACGTCATCTCGTGGAATTTCGTGGCGGTCGCGCTGGTGTTCACCTGCTCGGCGCTCTTCCAGTCGCTCGGCAACACCTGGCCGTCGTTGCTCAGCAAGTCGGTGCGCCTCCTCACGTTCGTGCTTCCCGCGATCTGGCTCTCGCACCGCGCGGGCTTCGACCTCGAGGACGTGTGGCTTCTTTCCGTCGCGAGCGTGTTGCTGGAGGCGGTCACCAGCTACTGCCTGCTGAGGATCGAGATGCGCGCTCGCCTGGGCGTTGCCGGCGCGCATGGCAATCCCCCGGATGGAATTCCGGCGACGAAGGCGCGGTCATAGGGCGGTGTCCCATCCCCGGAGAGCCTCCATGGCCAGGTACGGAAAGAAGTCGCGCAAGAAGGTGAAGAGGGCGATGCACGAGTACAAGCACGGCAAGCTGAAGAGCGGCAAGTCGGGCAGGAAGGCGAAGAGCCGCAAGCAGGCAATCGCGATCGGACTCTCGGAAGCGCGCAAGGAAGGCGGCAAGGTGCCGAAGAGGAAGTCGCGCAAGAAGAAGTCGTCGGGCAAGTCCCACCGCGAGTCCTCCAGCCGCCGGAAGAGCTCGCGCAAGAAGTCCTCCTCCCGGAAGAGGAAGTCCCGGAAGTAGCGGCGGCTTCAGGCCGCGCGGCGCAGTCGCGGCGAATCCAGGACCGCGGGGTTCACCACGTTGATCGGCGTCCCCGCGATCCATTGGAGGATCTGGTCGAAGATCTCCTCGAATTGCACCTCGTACTCCTCGCGCGTGGAATAGCCGATGTGCGGCGTCGCGATCACGTTCGGGAGGTTCAGCAGCGCGTCGGCCGTGTCGAGGAGCGGCTCGTGCTCGAACACGTCCACGGCTCCCATCCCGGGCCGCCCGGCGCGCAGCGCGGCGGCGAGGGCGCCGGGCTCGACGAGCGGTGCGCGGCTGGTGTTCACGAAGAGCGCGCTGGGTTTCATGCGCGCGAGGTCGGCCGCGGTCACGATGCCGCGCGTCGCGGGGTAGAGCCGCATGTGAAGCGAGAGCACGTCGCTCTCCTCGAAGAACGCTTCCTTCCCCGGCGCCACCTCGACCCCCTCGTCGCGCGCGCGCTGCCTCGATCGCTCGCTC
Organism: Usitatibacter sp.; assembly: GCA_035516915.1. GTDB lineage: Bacteria > Pseudomonadota > Gammaproteobacteria > Burkholderiales > Usitatibacteraceae > Usitatibacter. The sequence goes on from DATIZV010000322.1 coordinate 17,968, forward strand.
GCCCAGACGAGGACGCGCATGCCGAACGCGCGGCCGTACTCGGCCACGGCGTGGGCGATGCGTCCCCAGCCGTAGAGGCCGAGGGTCTTGCCGCGCAGCGTGGTGCCGACGCCCATCTGCCAGCGCCCGGCCTTGAGCGAGGCGACCTGCTGGGGAATCTGGCGCAGGGCGGCGAGGACCAGCGCCCAGGTGAGCTCGGCGGCCGCGTAGCAGGGTGTCCCCGGATGCTGGCTGGAGGAGACGACGATGCCGAGCCGCGTGCAGGCCTCGGTGTCGATGTGCGGGAAGACGCTGCGCTGGCTGATGAGCTTCAGGCGCGGCAGCCGCTCGAGCAGCGGCGCGCGGATCTTCGTGCGTTCGCGGATGAGGACCAGGACATCGGTCTTCGCCAGGCGCGAGGCGAGGGCGTCATCGTCCTGCACGTGGTCGCTCCACGTCTCCACCTCCTGCCCCTCGAGCATGCGGAAGCAGGGCAACGCCCGGATCGTATCGAAGTAGTCGTCGAGGATCGTGATCTTCATGGGCCGCTATCGTACTAGTTCCAACGGACCATGCCGGCGCGCGGCGATCCGATGGGAGAATGGCGCTCGCCGGCCTGCTCGAGCGCCATCGCCTCAAGTCACCCGACGGCCGGCCCGACCTCATCGACTCGCTCATCTCGAGCCTGCAGCCGCGCGCGGCCTCGCGACGGCGCGCCCCGCATCGCAGGAATGCGGCGCTCAGCTCTTCAACCGATAGCCGGTCCGGAACATCCACGACGCGGCGGCGAGGCACGCGAGGCAGAGGCCCCCCGCCATCGCGAACGAGATGCGCACGTCCACGTCGGCGATCCCGTAGAACGTCCAGCGGTAGCCGCTGATGAGATACACGATCGGGTTGAACAGGCTGAAGGTGCGCCACGCCGGCGGCAGCATGGCGATCGAGTAGAACGCGCCGCCGAGGAAGGTGAGGGGCGTCACCACGAGCATCGGGATGAAGCCGAGCTGCTCGAAGCCGTTCGCCCAGATGCCGATCACGAAGCCGAGCAGGCAGAAGGTGAGCGTCGCGAGGAGGAGGAACGCCGCCATCGCGATCGGGTGCTCGACCCGCACCGGCACGAAGAGGTTCGCCGTGGCGAGGATCACCGCGGCGAGGAGCAGCGACTTGGTGGTCGCGGCGCCCACGTAGGCGAGCACCACCTCGGTCGCGGAGACCGGCGCCGAGAGCACCTCGTAGATCGTGCCGGTGAACTTCGGCAGGTAGATGCCGATCGAGGCGTTGTTGAGGCTCTCGGTGAAGATCGAGAGCATCACGAGGCCCGGGACGATGAAGGCGCCGTAGGGCACGCCGCCCACCTGGCTCATGCGCCCGCCGATCGCCGCGCCGAACACGATGAAGTAGAGCGAGGTGGTGATCACCGGGGTGACGAGGCTCTGCCAGAGCGTCCGGCCGAAGCGCGACATCTCGAAGCGGTAGATCGCGAGGATCGCGTGGGCGTTCATCGGGCGTCGCTGCGCGGCTCGTGCACGAGGCTCACGAAGATGTCCTCCAGCGAGCTCTGGCGCGTCTGCAGGTCCTGGAACTCGATGCCGAGCTCGCCGAGGCGGCGCAGCAGCGCGGGGATGCCGGTGCGCTCCTGGCGCGGATCGTAGGTGAGCTCGAGCTCCGAGCCGCCGTCGCGAAGCTCGAGCGGCCACTGCCGCAGGCCTTCGGGCAGGGCGGCGAGCGGCGCCGCGAGGCGCAGCAGGAGCTGCTTCTTGCCGAGCTTTTGCATCAGCGCCGCCTTGTCCTCCACGACCACGAGCTCGCCCTTGTGGATCACGCCGATGCGGTCGGCCATGTCCTCGGCCTCCTCGATGTAGTGGGTGGTGAGGATGATGGTGACGCCGCTCTCGCGAAGGCGCCTCACCAGGGCCCACATCTCGCGCCGCAGCTCCACGTCGACGCCCGCGGTGGGCTCGTCGAGGAACAGGATGCCCGGCTCGTGCGCGAGCGCCTTCGCGATCAGGACGCGCCGCTTCATCCCGCCCGAGAGCGCCATGATCTTGCTGTCGCGCTTCTCCCACAGCGAGAGGTCGCGAAGGACCTCCTCGAGGTGCGCGGGGTCCGCGGGCCGCCCGAAAAGCCCGCGGCTGAACCGCACCGTCGCCCAGACCGTCTCGAACATGTCGGTGTGCAGCTCCTGCGGGACGAGGCCGATCCTCGCGCGTGCCGCGCGGTAGTCCGCACGGTTGTCGTGGCCGTCGACGAGCACGCTGCCGGAAGTCGCGTTGACGATGCCGCAGACGATGTTGATGAGCGTGGTCTTGCCGGCGCCGTTCGGGCCGAGGAGCGCGAAGATCTCGCCCTTGGCGATTTCGAGGTCCACGCTCTTGAGCGCTTGCAACCCCGACGCGTAGGTCTTGGTGAGCCGCGAGATGGAGAGGATCGGAGCCACGGCGCGAAGTCTAGCAGCCGGCGGACGGCGAGCGCCGCGCGTGCGACGAAACGCGCCTTCGGGGGAGCGCGCTGGTAAAATCGCGCATGGATACGACTTCGGAGCTCGCCGCCGAGGTGGCGCGCCGGCGCACCTTCGCGATCATCTCGCACCCCGACGCCGGGAAGACCACTCTCACCGAGAAGCTCCTGCTCTTCGCCGGCGCGATCCACATCGCCGGAAGCGTCAAGGCGCGCAAGGCCACGCGCCACGCCACCTCCGACTGGATGGAGATCGAGAAGCAGCGCGGCATCTCGGTCGCGAGCTCGGTGATGCAGATGGAATTCCGCGGCGACGTGGTGAACCTCCTCGACACGCCGGGCCACCAGGATTTCTCCGAGGACACGTACCGGGTGCTCACCGCCGTGGATGCCGCGCTCATGGTGATCGACGGCGTGAACGGCGTGGAGGCGCAGACGATCCGGCTCCTCGAGGTGTGCCGCGCGCGGAACACGCCGATCCTCACGTTCATCAACAAGATGGACCGCGAGACGCGCGAGCCGCTGGCCCTCCTCGACGAGATCGAGCGCGTGCTGAAGATGCCGACGGTGCCCTTCACGTGGCCGGTCGGCATGGGCAAGCGCTTCGCGGGCGTGTTCGACATCCGCGCCGACCGCATGCGCGTCTTCAAGCCGGGCGGGGACCGGCGCGTCGAGGACGAGGAGAGGATCGACGGGCTCGACAACCCGGAGAGCGAGCGGCGCTTCGGCGACGCGTTCACGCAGGCGAAGGGCGAGATCGAGCTCCTGCGCGGCGCATCGCAGGAGTTCGACCGCGCATCGTTCCTCCAGGGCGGGCAGACGCCGGTGTTCTTCGGCTCGGCGATCAACAACTTCGGCGTGCACGAGGTGCTCGACGCGCTGGTGGACCTCGCGCCGCCTCCCGGTCCCAAGGCCGCCGTGCAGCGCGTGGTGCAGCCGGCCGAGCCCCGGTTCACGGGCGTCGTCTTCAAGATCCAGGCGAACATGGATCCGGCGCACCGCGACCGCGTCGCCTTCGTGCGCGTCTGCTCGGGCCGCTTCGAGCGCGGCATGAAGCTCGTCCTCTCGCGCACCGGCAAGGAAGTGAAGACGGCGAGCGCGGTCTCGTTCCTCTCGCAACGGCGCGAGGTGCTCGAGGACGCGTACCCCGGCGACATCGTGGGCCTTCCCAATCGCGGGCTCCTGCAGCTCGGCGACACGTTGACCGAGGGCGAGACGCTGCAGTTCACGGGGCTCCCGTTCTTCGCGCCGGAGATCTTCGTGACCGTGGAGGTCGCCGACCCGATCCGCAACAAGCAGCTGCGCACGGGCTTGCAGCAGCTCGGCGAGGAGGGGGCGATCCAGGTATTCCGCCCGCACAACGGCGGGGCCCTCCTCCTCGGCGCCGTGGGACCGCTGCAGCTCGACGTGGTCGCGCACCGCCTGGAGAACGAGTACGCCGCGCGGGCGCGCATGATCCCGAGCGGCTACAAGCTCGCGCGCTGGGTGACGGCGCCCACGCCCGCCGAGCTCGAGCGCTTCATCGAGGCGAACGCCTATCGCATCGCCTACGACGTGGTCGATGCGCCCGCGGTGCTCTACAACCACAAGCTCGAGCTTTCCGCCGCGCAGGAGATCTGGCCGGACATC
>DATIZV010000323.1:0-6090 GCA_035516915.1 Usitatibacter sp.
GGCACCATCGCCAAGCGCCGGGTGAAGCACATCTACGTCGCCAACTGGTTCTTCGGCGCGTACATCCTCACGGTCGCGCTGCTCCACATCGTGAACAGCGCCGCGGTCCCGGTGAGCCTCTGGAAGTCGTACTCGGCCTACGCGGGCGTGCAGGACGCGATGGTGCAGTGGTGGTACGGCCACAACGCGGTGGGCTTCTTCCTCACCGCGGGCTTCCTGGGGATGATGTACTACTTCGTGCCGAAGCAGGCGGGGCGGCCGATCTACTCGTACCGCCTGTCGGTGGTGCACTTCTGGGCGCTCATCTTCACGTACATGTGGGCGGGCCCGCACCACCTGCACTACACCGCGCTTCCCGACTGGACGCAGTCGCTCGGCATGATCTTCTCGCTGATCCTCCTCGCGCCCTCGTGGGGCGGGATGATCAACGGGATCATGACGCTCTCGGGCGCGTGGTGGAAGCTGCGCGACGACCCGATCCTCAAGTTCCTCATCGTCTCGCTCTCGTTCTACGGGATGTCCACCTTCGAGGGCCCGATGATGTCCATCAAGACGGTGAACGCGCTCTCGCACTACACCGACTGGACCATCGGCCACGTCCACTCCGGGGCGCTCGGCTGGGTCGGGCTCGTGAGCATCGGCAGCCTCTACTACCTCATCCCGCGCCTCGTGGGGCGCGTGCAGATGTACAGCGTCAAGGCGATCAGCCTGCACTTCTGGATCGCGACCCTCGGCATCGTGCTCTACATCGCCTCGATGTGGATCGCCGGCGTGATGCAGGGCCTCATGTGGCGCGCGGTGAGCGACGACGGCACGCTCACGTACAGCTTCGTCGAGGGCGTCAAGGCGACCTACCCCTTCTACGCGATCCGCCTCACGGGCGGGATCCTGTACCTCACGGGGATGCTGATCATGGCCTGGAACGTGGCGCAGACGATGCTCGTGGGCCGCGCGCAGGACGCGCCGATCCCCGCGGCGGCCGTTGCGCATGCGTGAGGGTCGGGAGCGACGCGAGCGAAGGGCCCTCGATCCGCCGATCAACGCCGACAGACGCCGATGGAATGCAAATGAACCGGAACCATGAAATGAAGGCACTCGATGCGTGGGCGACGGCCTGGGGCCAGACCCAGCGCTCCCCCCGACTCTCTCCAAAGTGGAAGCGGCGTTTGTCGGCGTTGATCGGCGGAATCAAAGCCTGGTTCTGGAATTTCTCATGAAGCTCACCCACGACCTCATCGAAACGAAGACGAGCCTGCTCGTCGCGCTGGTGCTCCTGGTGGTGAGCGTCGGCGGGCTGGTCGAGATCGTCCCGCTCTTCTTCCAGCGCTCGACGACCGAGCCCGTCGCCGGGCTCAAGCCCTACACGGCGCTGCAGCTCGCCGGCCGCGACATCTACATCCGCGAGGGTTGCTACAACTGCCACTCGCAGATGATCCGCCCGTTCCGCGCCGAGACCGAGCGCTACGGGCATTACTCGGTCGCGGGCGAGAGCGTCTACGACCATCCGTTCCTGTGGGGCAGCAAGCGCACCGGGCCGGACCTGGCGCGCGTGGGCGGCCGCTACGGCGACGACTGGCACCGCATCCACCTCACCAACCCGCGCGACGTGGTGCCGGAGTCGAACATGCCCGCCTATCCCTGGCTCGCGAAGACGCCGGCCGATGCGAGCCACATCGAGCGCAAGCTCGAGGTGATGCGCTTCCTGGGCGTCCCCTACACGGACGCCGACATCCGGGGCGCGAAGGCCGAGCTCCAGGGCAGGACCGAGCTCGACGCGCTCATCGCGTACCTGCAGGTGCTCGGCACCTCCGTGAAGACGGCGAGGTGAGCCATGGGCTTCATCTTCCTCGAGGTGGCGTTCACGGTGGCTTCCTTCATCACGTTCCTGGGGATCATCGCCTGGGCGGTGCATCCGCTGAACCGCGGCAAGTTCGAGCAGGCGGCGTTGATGCCGCTCGAGGACGAAGACCACCATGAGTGACTTCACCAGCGGCTTCTGGGGCGTCTACGTCGCGCTCCTCACGCTCCTTTCCATCGCGTTCTGCGCGTTCATCCTGGTGCGGATGAGCCGGCGCAAGGTCGCGAGCGATCCCGACAAGACCGGCCACGTGTGGGACGAGGACCTCGACGAGTACAACAATCCCCTGCCGCGCTGGTGGGTGTGGCTCTTCTGGATCACCATCGTCTTCGCGCTCGGCTACCTGTGGATCTATCCCGGCCTCGGCACCTGGGGCGGCGCCTCGCACTGGACCTCGCACGCGCAGTACGAAGGCGAGATGAAGGCCGCGGAGGCGCGCTTCGGCCCGCTCTACCAGAAATACGCGGGCGCGGACATCCGCGAAGTGTCGGCGAACCCCGAGGCGCGCGCGATCGGCCAGAAGCTCTTCATGACCTATTGCACGCAATGCCACGCCTCCGACGCGCGCGGCGGCCGCGGCTTCCCCAACCTCACCGACGACGACTGGCTCTGGGGCGGCACGCCCGAGAAGATCCAGGAGACGATCCTCGACGGCCGCAACGGCGTCATGCCGCCGTTCGGCCCGATGCTCGGCAAGGATGGCGTGCTCGATACCGCGAACTACGTGCGCTCGCTTTCGGGCCTTTCGCACGACGCGGCGCGCGCCGAGCGCGGCAAGAAGAACTTCGCGACCTACTGCGTCGGTTGCCACGGCGCGGACGCCAAGGGCAACACGCTGATGGGCGCCCCGAACCTCACCGACCAGATCTGGCTCTTCGGGCCGTCGGAGGCGACCATCGTCGAGACCATCACGAACGGGCGCAACATCGTCATGCCCGCGCACAGGAACTTCCTCGGCGAGGCCCGGGTGCACCTGCTCGCCGCCTACGTCTACAGCCTGTCGCACCCGGAGACGCAGCGCCGCGTCGCGGAAGCGAAGTAGCCGTGTCCGTGCCGACCCCGGAAGCGAGCGCCAGGGCGCCGGCACCGCGCGCGGCGGGCGCCCGCAAGGTGATCCCGGTCGCGGCCGCGCCGGATACCGAGCAGTCGCTCTACGAGGTCCGCCGCAAGATCTATCCCCGGGCGGTGCACGGGTGGTTCGCGCGCTGGCGCTGGGCGCTCGTCTTCGCCACGCAGCTCGTGTTCTACGGCCTGCCGTGGCTCACGTGGAACGGGCGCCAGGCGGTGCTCTTCGACCTCGAGGCGCGCCAGTTCCACATCTTCGGCCTCACGCTCTGGCCGCAGGACATCATCTACCTCACCATCCTGCTCGTGGTGAGCGCGTTCTCGCTGTTCCTCTTCACGGCGGTCGCGGGGCGCCTGTGGTGCGGCTACGCGTGCCCGCAGACCGTCTACACCGAGATCTTCCTCTGGGTGGAGCGCAAGATCGAGGGCGACCGCGTCGCGCGCATGAAGCTCGACGCATCGAGGGGCGCCCGCAAGGTCGCGCTCAAGTTCGCCAAGCACGCGGCGTGGATCGCGATCGCGCTGTGGACCGGCTTCACCTTCGTGGGCTATTTCACGCCGATCCGCAGCCTCGGCCACGCCTCGCTCGCGTTCTCCTACGGTCCCTGGCAGACCTTCTGGGTCTTCTTCTACGCCTTCGCGACCTACGGCAATGCCGGCTGGATGCGCGAGCAGGTGTGCAAGTACATGTGCCCGTACGCGCGCTTCCAGAGCGCCATGTTCGACCGCGACACGCTGATCATCAGCTACGATCCGGCGCGCGGCGAGCCGCGCGGAAGCCGCCCGAGGAGCGCGGACCCGAAGGCGCTGGGCCTGGGCGATTGCGTCGATTGCAACATCTGCGTGCAGGTGTGCCCCACCGGCATCGACATCCGCGACGGCCTCCAATACGAGTGCATCGGCTGCGCCGCGTGCATCGACGCCTGCGACCAGGTGATGCGCAGGATGGGCTACCGCGAAGGGCTCATCCGCTATTCCACCGAGAACGCGTTGGAGCAGGGCTGGAGCGGGAAGCAGATCCTCGAGCGGACGCTTCGTCCGCGCGTGCTGCTCTACTCGGCGATCCTGGTCGCGATCGTCGCCGCCGCGGGGACGAGCCTCTGGATGCGCGTGCCGATGAAGATGGACGTGATCCGCGATCGCGCGGCGCTCGAGCGCGAGGTGGGCGACGAGCGCATCGAGAACGTCTTCCAGCTGCGCGTGATGAACACGTCCGCCGAGGCGCGCCGCTTCACGCTCGAGGTGCCCGCGACCGACACCCTGCGCGACGTGCGCCTCCTCGCCGACCCGCAGCCGATCGGGATCGGCGCCACGTCCTCGAAGCTCCTCGCCGTGCGCGTCCAGGCGACGCCGCACGAGGCCGCGCGCTCGCAGACGATCGTGTTCGTGCTGCGCAGCGTCGACGGCGCCGTGGTCCTGCACGAGAAGTCGCGCTTCCTGATCCCTTCTTCCATGGTCCGCAAGGAATCCGCCGATGAGCACTGAAAAAGCGCCGCGTCCCTGGTACCGCGAGCCCTGGCCCTGGATCCTCATGTCCGGTCCCGCGATCGTGGTGTGCGCCGGCATCACGACCGCCGTCATCGCCGTCGAGACCAGCGACCCGCTCGTCGCCGACGACTACTACCAGCGCGGACTCGCGATCAACCAGGTGATCGCCCGCGAGGAGCACGCGCAGGCGTTGGGCTTGAGGGCCACCGTGCAGTTCAACGCGAGCCGGGACCGCGTGCGCGTGCTCATCACGTCGGGCGCCGCGTCCGCGCAGTCGCTGCGCCTCACCCTGGTGCATGCGACCCGCGCGGGGCTCGACCGGACCGTGATCCTCCGCGCGGAGGGTCCCGGCGTCTACGAAGGACCCGTTAGAATTCCTCCGGAGGGGCCGTGGCACGTGCGGCTGGAGGACGCGGACGGCTCGTGGCGCCTCGCGGCGCGCTGGAGCGGCACGGACGAGGCGGTCGCGCTCGCCCCGTCGGTTTGAGCGGAGGAACGCGGATGGGACAACGGCTCATGTGGGTCCTGTGGCCCGGCTTCGTGGTGGCGATCCCCGCCGTGGGGCTCTTCTTCTCGATCGTCGATCCGGCGGACCTGCAATGGTTCGGCACGCCGCTCGACGTGAGCCGCCTCGGCGCCTACACGCTGGGCTTCGTCTTCTTCTGGGCGATCGGCAGCGGCTGCAGCGCGCTCACGTGCCTCCTGCAACGCTCGCCCTTCGAGCTCAACCGCTGTCCGCTGGTTCCCGCGGACCGGCCGGAGGGATGCCCGAAGCGCGAGTCCGGCGGCTGCGCCTGAGGCGCGTGAGCGCGCATTACCTCGCGCCGCTCTTCGAGCCGCGCTCCGTCGCGCTGGTCGGCGCTTCCGACCTTCCCGGGAAGGTGGGCGGACGGGTGATGGAGAACCTGCGCACCGGCGGCTACCGCGGGGCGCTCTTCGCGGTGAACCCGAAATACGCCAACGTGCGCGGCGTGCCGTGCCTGAAGTCGGTCGAGCAGCTCCCGCAGCCGGTCGACCTCGCGGTGATCGCCACGCCCGCGGCGACCGTCCCGGGGATCGTCGCGCAGTGCGGCGCGATGAAGATTCCGGCGGCGGTCGTGATCAGCGCCGGATTCTCGGAGACCGGGGCGGCGGGCGCGAGGCTCGAGGCGGAGCTCCTCGCCACGGCGCGGCGCGCGGGCGTGCGCGTGATGGGGCCGAACTGCGTCGGCCTGATGCGCCTTCCGATCGGGTTGAACGCCACCTTCGCGCGCGGCCACGGCCTTCCCGGCTCGCTCGCGCTCGTCTCGCAGTCGGGCGCGGTGTGCACGGCGATGCTCGACTGGGCGACGTCGAACGGCGTCGGGTTCTCGAGCGTGATCTCGCTCGGCGGTTCCACCGACCTCGATTTCGGCGAGGTGATCGACTACCTCGCCGTGGACGACAAGACCGAGCACATCCTGCTCTACATCGAGGGCGTGCGCGACGGCCGGCGCCTCGTGGGGAGCCTGCGCGCGGCCGCCCGCGTGAAGCCCGTGATCCTCATGAAAGTGGGCCGCCATCCGGCGGGCTCGCGCGCGGCGGTGTCGCACACCGGCGCGATCGTGGGCAAGGACGACGTGTTCGACGCGGTCGTCCGGCGCACGGGCGCGGTGCGGGTGCGCGCGATGCAGGACCTGGTGGGCGCGGCCCAGGCGCTC
>DATIZV010000324.1:0-9859 GCA_035516915.1 Usitatibacter sp.
TAGCGGAATCCGGGCATGCTCGGTCTATGCGGGCAAGAGGCTTTGAATCCGCCGATGAGCGAATTACGTCCGCGTCACTCTCAGGACTTCATCCAGCGAGGTCGCGCCCTCGCGGACCCAGCGCAGGCCGTCGTCGCGCAGGCGCAGCATGCCGCCCGCCACCGCGTGGTCGCGAAGCTCGCGTTCCGCGGCGTCGTCGTGCACCAGCCTGCGCATCTCGTCGTCCACGACCATCAGCTCGTAGATGCCGGTGCGCCCGCGATAGCCCGTGAAGTTGCAGGCGCCGCAACCCACGGCGCGGTACAGGCGCTCGGGCGGGTTCGCGCCGAAAAGCGAGCGCTCGGACGCGTCGGGCTCGTAGGGCGCGCGGCACTCCGGGCACAGGCGGCGCACGAGGCGCTGCGCGAGCACGCCGTTCACGGTCGAGGCGAGAAGGTAGGGCTCGATGCCCATGTCGAGGAGCCGCGTGACGGCGCCCGGCGCGTCGTTGGTGTGGAGCGTGGCGAGCACCAGGTGGCCGGTGAGCGAGGCCTGCACGGCGATCTGGGCGGTCTCGAGGTCGCGGATCTCGCCGATCATCACGATGTCGGGATCCTGGCGCAGGATGGCGCGCAGCGCCCGCGCGAAGGTCATCTCGATGCGCGGGTTCACCTGCGTCTGGCCGACGCCGTCGAGCTCGTACTCGACGGGGTCCTCGACGGTGAGGATGTTGCGGGTCTTGCGGTCGAGGCGCGAAAGCGCGGAATAGAGGGTGGTGGTCTTCCCCGAGCCGGTGGGACCGGTGACGAGGAAGATGCCGTGCGGCTCGTGGACCATCGCGTCCACGGCCTCGCGCGACGCGGCCGACATGCCGAGCGCGTCGAGCGTGAGGCGGCCCGCCTGCTTGTCGAGCAGGCGCAGCACCACGCGCTCGCCGTTCGCGGTGGGAATGGTGGAGACGCGCACGTCGATCGCGCGTCCGGCGATGCGAAGCGCGATCCGTCCGTCCTGCGGCAGCCGCTTCTCCGCGATGTCGAGGGAAGCCATCACCTTGATGCGCGAGACCATCGCCGGATGCAGGCCCCGGCGCGGCTCGACCACGTCGCGCAGGGCGCCGTCCACGCGGAAGCGCACCAGCGCGCGCGACTCGAAGATCTCGAGGTGGACGTCGGACGCGCCTTCGCGCACCGCCTGCGTGAGCAGCGCGTTGATGAGGCGGATGATGGGCGCGTCGTTCTCGGCCTCGAGGAGGTCCGCGACCTCGGGCAGCTGCTCGGTGAGCTTCGCGAGGTCGACCGACTCGCCCATGTCCTCGACGATGGTCTCCGCCGCCGAAGGCTCGCGCGTGTAGGCGAGCGCGAGGCAGTGCTCGAATTCCTCGGGCGTCACGAGCACCTCGCGCAGCGCCTTGCCGGCGATGCGCCGCACCTCGGCGAGCGTCGCCGCCTGCGGGTAGGGCTTGATCCACACCTCCAGGGCGGCCGGTCGACCGGGGCCGTCCCCAGGCGCCATCCGCGCGGCGATCACGCCCTTCGCCTTGGCGAACGCGTAGGGGAGCAGGCGGACCGTCTGCGGATCGAGGTCCTGCGGGTTCACGGTGCGCTCGAGGGGTGCGGTCATGGGATCCTCAATCGTGCGCGTTCTCGTCGGAAACTCCGAGCGGGAGCTTCTTCGCCTGGTCGAGCGGGGGCAGCTGCTTCGCCTGCACCGGCGGCAGCAGCGCCTCGGCCGGGAGATGCATCGTGCCCTGTAGGTTGCGGATGTATTCGTAGCGGTCGCCGGTGAGCGCGGCGGCGGTCGCGGCGTCCTTCACGATGACGGGCCGCAGGAAGATCATCAGGTTGGTGCGCTTGTGCGTGCGCGACTGGTAGCGGAAGAGGCCGCCGAGGTAGGGAATGTCGCCGAGCAGCGGCACCTTGTCGATGCTGCCTTCCTGGTCGTCCTGGATGAGCCCGCCCAGCACGACGATCTGGCCGTCGTCCACCAGCACGCTCGAGTCGAGCGAGCGCTTGTTGGTGATGATGTCCGCGGACTGCACGATCGACTTGTCGGTCGTGACGCTCGACACCTCGGTGGAGATCTTGAGCTTCACCGCGCCCGCCTCGGAGACCTGCGGCGTGACCTTCAGCGTGAGGCCGATGTCCTTGCGCTCGATGGTCTGGAAGGGCGTCGTGGCGCTCCCCGCGACCGGCGTGTAGCTCCCGGTGATGAACGGCACGTTCTGGCCCACCACGATCTTCGCTTCGTCGTTGTCGAGCGTGAGCACGTTCGGCGTGGAGAGCACGTTCGCGTCCGAGTCGCCTTCGAGCGCGCGCGCGAGGAGCTGCAGGTTCGGGATCTGGATCGGGTTGCCGTTCGCGTCGACGAAGCCCGGGATCGTGATCGCGCCCTTGATGATGCCGAGGTTCAATCCCGTTCCGACGGTGAGCGGGTTCTGCGCGACGCCGAGGATGTTGGCTCCGACCGTCGTGCTGAAGTTGGTGCCGCCGAAGACCGTCTGGCCGTTGCCGATGTCGTGCCCCCCGTTCCACTGCACGCCGAACTCCGCGGCCTTGTTCGCGTTGATCTCCACGATCAGCGCCTCGACGTACACCTGCACGCGCCGCTGGTCGAGCGCGTCGATCACCGAGCGCAGGCTCCGGTACTCCGGCTCGGAGGCGGCGATGATGATCGAGTTGGTGGGCGGATAGGCCTGGATCACCGAGTTCGGCGGCGCGGCGCCCGCGCCGCCGCCGACGCTCGTGGACGAGATGGTCTGCGCCGACGTGTTGCCGGCGGGCGTCGTGGCGAGCGTCGTGGTGCGCGTGCTCTCGTTGCCGGCGAGAAGGCCGCGCAGCGTCTCCGCGATCTTGGTGCAGTCGGCGTTGCGCAGGAACACCGTGTAGATGTTGCCGTTGCCGGCGCCCGGCGTGTCGAGCCCGAGGGCGAGCGTCTTGATGCGATGCATGAGGGGCGGGTTGTCGGCGCGCACCACGAGGCTGTTGGTGCGCGCGTCCACGGCGATCGCGGCCTTGGCGGTGGTGCCGGGGGCGTTCGCCGGGGCGTTGGTCTCCGGCACCACGCGCTGCAGCATCTGCGCGATGTCGATCGCCGAGGCGTTCTGCAGGTGGATCACCTCGACGTCGTTCGCGGACGGCCGGTCGATCGACTCGATGATGCGCTGGATGCGCCGGACGTTCGACGCGTAGTCGGTGATCACGATCGCGTTGTTGTTCGGGTAGGCGGCGATGAAGTTGTTGGCGGTGACGAGCGGCCGCAGCACCGGCACGAGCTGCACCGCGTTCTCGTTCTGCAGCACGAAGACCTGCGTCACGATAGTCTCGCCCGGCGCGCGCAGCGCGGCCTTGCCCGTCGGCACGGCGCTCGTCTTCGCTTCGGCCTCGGGCACGATCTTCACGAAGCCGTCGCCCTCCACGGCCGCGTAGCCCTGCACGCGCAGCGCGGAGAGGAGGATGCGGTAGAGCATGTCCTTCGATACCGGCTGGTCGGAGACGATGTTCACGGTGCCGGTCACGCGCGGATCGAGGATGAAGTTCTTGCCGGTGTGCTGGCCGACGGTTTTGATGACGGACTGGATGTCGGCGTTCACGAAGTTGACGGTGATCTTCTCGTCGTCGGAAGCGGGGCTCGCGGGTGCCGCGCAGGCGAGCACCGCGACGAATGCGAGCGCGGCCGCGAGCGCGCGCGCGAGTGAAGTTCGAAACTTTGTCACAATTTGTGTCTTCTTCCTTGATTTGTCAGGCGTTTTCGCGCGACCAGTGTACACCAGCGCGGGCCGCGGCGCAGCCCGGGAAATGGCTCCGGCGACGCGAATCGATTCAGTGGATCTGATAGGCCAGCTCGAGGGTGGCGTTGCCGCGCAGCACCTCGGCCTGGACCTGCTGGAGCGTGGCGAACTGTTGGTAGAGGCGCGCGAGGTCGCCGGTGGAGGCCACGGGCTGGCCGTTCACCTTGCGGATCACGTCGCCCGCCTGCAAACCGAGCTTCGCGGCGAGGCTTCCCGGCGGCGCCGCCTCCATCCGCACGCCGCCGCCCGGCGGCATGGCGATCTGGCCGAGGTATTGCAGCTGGCTCGGATCGCGCAGCGCCTCGTCGAGCTGCGCGCGCGAGAGGCTGTACTGGTGGGTGCCGGTGCGGGCGACGTCGACATGGACGCCGCGCGCGGCGACCCTCGGATGCGCGGGCGCGACCGAGCGCTCGGGCGCGAGGTCGATGCGCTCGCGCGTGCCGCCGCGCGACACGATGACGTGGTCCGGATCCACCTCGACGAGCTTCACGCCCGGCCGCACGTCGCTGCCGATGAAGATCGAGACGTCCCTGCCGGCGCGCGGGGCGAAGATCGCCGAGGCCGCCGTTCCGGGCGTCGGCGCGACGACGCCCTTCAGCACGAGGCCGTCGACGCTCGAACCGCCGGACGCGGGCGCGTCGGCGCCGAACAGCCGGGCGATCGCCCCGAGGTCGACGTCGGCGGCCGGCCCGGCCGCGGCCGCCGAGGAGCTGCGGGGCGCTGCGAACTGCCAGGTCCAGTACGAGAGCTGCCATGCGAGCACGAGCGCGAGCGCCGCGACGAGGACGCTCGCCGCGGCACCGTCCTTCGCCGGCTCGGGGGCGGTGGCCATGCGAGATGTTAGCGCCGTTCCGCCGCCTTGCGGGCGAGATCGACGTCGAGGTACTTCCACGGCTCGATCATGAACGGATGCTTCTTGTAGTTCAGCAGCCAGGGTTGCATGAGCACCGTCTGCGCCTTGTAGGTCTCCACCATCCACGGCATGTAGACCATGATGAGCTTCACCATGCGCGTGTAGAGCGCGTCGCGCTCGGGGCCGGGCGGGAGCCGCTTCGCCTTCTCGTAGAGCGCGTTGTACTCGGGCAGGTCGAACATCGCGTAGTTGGACTGGCCGATGGACCCGCCGTAGAGGAGCTGCAGGAAATCCTCGCCGTCGGGATAGTCGGCGATCCAGCCGTAGCTGAACGACTGCACCTTGCCGAAGCGCGCCTGCTCGCGCAGGTCCGGGAGCTTCGCCACCTTGTCGAAGGTGACGCGGATGCCGATCGCGTCCATCGACTTCTTCCACAGCTCGTTCCTCTGCCGCTCGCGCTGCGTGGGCACCGAGGCGTGGTCGAACGAGAGCGGCGAGCCGTCGGGATTCTCGCGGTAGCCGTCGCCGTCGCGGTCGACGTAGCCGAACATGTCGAGCAGCGCCTTCGCCTTCGCCGGGTCGTATTCGAGGGTGGGGCTGCGGAACGCCGGGTCGTAGCCGTCCACCGAGGGCGGCAGCGGCGACTGCGCGCGCACCGACTGGTGCTTGTCGAGGATCGCGATCTCGTCGTCGATGCGGAACCCGAGCGCGATCGCGCGGCGCAGCGCCACGCGCTCCGGCGTGTAGCCGCCGAGCGGGTTGGGCTTGCCGTCGATCTCGGGCTGCATGTTGAACGTCGTGTACGTCACGTACGCGACCTCGTCCGGCGTCGCCTGGATTCCCTTCCTCGCGAGGTTGGGCGCGAGCTTGCCGCCGGGCATCGCGATGTCGGCGAACTCCTCCGGGAGCGGGCGCAGGTAGTCGTGCTCGCCGCCCAGGAATGCGAGCCAGCGCGGCTGCGCCTCGTCGACGATGTCGATCTCGACGCGGCCCACGATCGGCAGGTGCCTGCCGGCGAGCGCGGCCGCGATCTCCTTCGAGCGCGGGTCGTCGTGGCCGACGCTCCCGAACACCTCGTCGCGGTATCCCGGGTTCGCCTCGAGCACGATGCGCGAGCCCGGGACGCGCAGCACCAGGCGATAGGGGCCGGTGCCGACCGGATGGGCCGCGATGTCGTCCCCGTAGTGCTCGACCACCTCGCGCGCGACGGCGGCGGTGGGCGCGATCGCGAGGACGTAGCTGAAGGTGTAGTCGGGACGCGTGAGCGTGATGCGCAGCGTGTAGCGGTCGAGCGCCGTGAGGCCCTCGATCGGCCGGTCGTAGTCGAAGCGCCCGGTCCTCTTCGCCTCGGCCATCGCGCGATCGGCGCCGACGATCTTCCCCTCGACGAGGAACAGCCACTGGCTCTTGAGCTTCGGGTCGAACAGCCGTTCGATCGAATAGACGTAGTCCTGCGCGACGAGCTCGCGGCGCCTTCCCTCGAATGCCGGGTCGGGCGTGAAGTAGATGCCCGGCTTCACGTGCAGCGTGTAGACGCGGCCGCCATCGGTGATCTCGGGTAGCGCCGTCGCCGCCCTCGGCCGCAGCTGCGCGGGACGCGCGAGGTAGTCGTACTCGAGCAGCGGGTCGAAGATGTTCTCGGTGATTCCTTCGGAGGCCTCGTCGGATTCCGCCTGCGGGTCGAGCTTGTTCTCGGCGCTGGGATAGGCCACGCGCACCACCTTGCGCATGTCGGCCGCCTGGGCGCTCGCCACGAGCGCGAGCAGCGCGGCGAGGCAGGCGAAAGGCTTGGAATCCGCCGATAAACGCCGATAAACGCCGATGAGGAGCCGGACGATCATGTGTGGTGCGATTGCCGGACCATCATCACAGTCCGGAGATGCTCGTGCAACCGCTTTGCGGCGTTCATCGGCGGATCCGGATTCTCGCCCGCCGTGGGCCGCGATCGCTCAATGGATCGTGTGCGCGGGCTCCGGCGGGTCTTCCTCGACCGGGGTTTCGGCGACCGGCGAGGCGTGGTGGACCACCATGCGCCAGCCGCCGTCGGTGAGCTCGTAGACGTTGGTCGCGTGCACGGAGCCCGCCGTGCCGCCGGAGGCCGCGCCGACGGTCTCGACCAGCGAGTGGACGGCGACGGTGGGGCCGTCGAAGCGCTGCACGCCGCTCGTCTCCACGCGCAGTTGCGCCGAGCCCGCGAAGATGCGCGCCCAGCTCTCGCGAACCGCGTCGAAGCCCACCAGCCGCGGCCCCTGCGGGTGCACGCACACCACGTCGTCCGCTTCGGCCCACACCGCCATCATCGTCGCGAGGTCGCAGCGTTCGAGCGCCTCGTAGAACGCGGTCTCCGCGTCGTCCGGAGTCGGAAAGAGCCGCGCGCGTGGGCGCTGGCGCGTCGTTTTCATCGGCGCGAGAGCTTACCGGAATTTTGATTTATAGTCCCCGCTTGCCCCGATTTCCTCCCCCGGATCCGCCATGTCCAGGTTCTTCGTCAACGGCGAGCTGGTCGACTTCCGCGCCGCTCCCGACACGCCGCTCCTCTGGGCCCTGCGCGACGACCTCGGCCTCACCGGCGCCAAGTTCGGCTGCGGCATGGGCCTGTGCGGCGCGTGCACCGTGCACCTCGACGGCGAGGCGATCCGCTCCTGCGTGACGCCGGTCTCCTCGATCCACGGCAAGCGCGTCGTGACGATCGAGGGCATCGACAACACGTCGCGGGCCCGCGTGTTCGAGGCGGTCCAGGCGGCGTGGATCGAGAAGGACGTGGTGCAATGCGGCTACTGCCAGCCGGGCCAGGTGATGTCGGCCGTCGCGCTGCTCGAGAAGCATCCTTCGCCCGACGACGCGCAGATCGACGCGGCGATGAGCGGGAACCTGTGCCGTTGCGGCACCTACCCGCGCATCCGCGAGGCGATCCATGCGGCGGCCGCACTGCTGCGCAAGCGCTGAGGGGATGGCCATGAAATCCCTCGCGAGTCCCTCGCGCCGCCGCTTCCTGCGATCGTCGGCCGCGCTCGGCGGCGTGCTCGTGGTCGGCTTCGTCCTGCCCGAAGGCCGTGGAAGGTTCGCGTACGCCGCGGACGCGAAGAAGGCGATCCCGCCGAACGCGTTCGTGCGCATCGGCAAGGACGGCATCGTCACCGTCGTCGTGAAGCACCTCGAGTTCGGCCAGGGCGTGACGACGTCGCTGCCGATGATCCTCGCCGAGGAGCTCGAGTGCGACTGGGGCAAGGTGCGCTGGGAGCTCGCGCCCGCGGCGCCCGAGTACGCGCACACGGCGTTCGGCATCCAGATGACCGGCGGCTCCTCGAGCGTGTGGAACTCGTGGGACCAGCTGCGCATGGCCGGCGCGCAGGCGCGCACCATGCTGGTCCAGGCCGCGGCGCAACGGTGGAAGGCGAAGCCCGCGCAGTGCCGCGCCGAGAAGGGCTTCGTGATCGGTCCCGGCAAGCGCAGGCTTTCCTACGGCGAGCTCACCGGCGCGGCGAGCCGCCTGCCGGTTCCGGACGGCGTGGCGCTCAAGCCGGCGTCGCAATTCACGCGCATCGGCTCGCCCACCCGGCGGCTCGACTCGAAGGAGAAAGCTTCGGGCAAGGCGACCTTCGGCATGGACGTGCAGAGGAAGGGATTGCACACGGCGCTCCTCCTGCGCCCGCCGGTGTTCGGCGCGCGCGTGAAGTCGCTCGACGCGGACAAGGTGAAGCAGGTGCCGGGCGTCACGCACGTGATCAACACGCCATACGGCGTCGCCGTGGTGGCGGAGCATTTCTGGGCGGCGAAGAAAGGCCGCGACGCGCTCGAGGTCGAATGGGAGCTCGGCGCGCGCGCGCACCTCTCGAGCGCCGGCATCTCCAAGGAGTTGCGCGAGGCGATGAAGACGCCGGGGGCGGTGGCGCACCAGGCTGGAAGCGCCGATGCGATCAAATCGGCGGCGCGCACGATCGAGGCCGAGTACGAGGTGCCGTTCCTCGCGCACGCTCCCATGGAGCCGCTCAACTGCACGGTCGAGGCGCGCGACGACGGCGCCGAGATCTGGGTCGGTTCCCAGTTCCAGGGCCCCGACCGCGAGGCGGCGGCGAAGGCGCTCGGCCTCCCGGTGGAGAAGGTGACGCTGCACACGATGCTTGCCGGAGGCGGGTTCGGGCGGCGCGCGAATCCGCTCTCCGACTACGTGGTGCAGGCGTGCGTGGTGGCGCGCCGCGCGAAGGTGCCGGTGAAACTCGTGTGGACGCGCGAGGACGACATCCGCGGCGGCTTCTATCGCCCGGCGTTCGTGCATCGCGTGCGCGCGGGGCTCGATGCGCAAGGCGCGCTCGCCGCCTGGGAGCATCACCTCGCCGGCCCCTCGATCCTCGCCGGAACGCCGTTCGAGCCGATGATGGTGAAGAACGGCATCGATCCGACCTCCGTCGAGGGCGTGGCGGACACCCCGTACGCGATCCCCAACCTGCAGGTGCAGCTCCACACCGTGGACGCGGGCGTGCCGGTGCTGTGGTGGCGCTCCGTGGGCCATTCGCACAGCGCGTTCGTGATGGAGACGATGATGGACGAGCTCGCCGCGGCGGCGGGCAAGGACCCGGTCGAATTCCGCCGCGTGCTGCTCGCCTCGAATCCGCGCGTGAAGAACGTGCTCGAGGTCGCCGCGGCGAAGGCGGGCTGGGGCTCGCCGGCGCCCGGGGGCCGCGCGCGCGGCATCGCGGTGCACGAATCGTTCGGCAGCGTCTGCGCGCAGGTCGCCGAGGTCTCCCTCGACGACGGCGCCCCGCGCGTGCACCGCATCGTCGCCGCCTTCGACTGCGGCCTCGTGGTGAACCCGCTCGGCGTCGAAGCGCAGGTGCAGAGCGCGATCGCCTTCGGGCTGGGCGCGGCGCTCTTCAGCGAGGTGACGCTCGAGGACGGACGCGTGAAGCAGTCCAACTTTCACGACTACCGGGTGCTGCGCCTTTCCGAGATGCCCGCGATCGAGGTGCACCTCACCGGCGGCGGGGACAAGCCCACCGGCGTGGGCGAGCCCGCCACCCCGCCCGTGGCGCCCGCCGTGGCGAACGCGCTCTTCGCGCTCACCGGCAAGCGCGCGCGCCGCCTTCCGCTCGCCTCGATGCCGTGGGCGTGAGGCCGGCGCGAAGCCCTGAAATGGATTGTTGCGAACTCGCCCTCGATTTCCTGCGGAACGTGGCGCAAGCTCGCGGGTCGTAACGCCGGCCCGCGCCGCGGCGGCCGGCCTCGCGGAGGGCCCACATGCA